>NZ_CP104174.1:4583653-4889230 GCF_025200925.1 Bradyrhizobium sp. CB1015
CCTCATTGATGTCGTGGGTGACGAACAGGATCGTTTTCTCTCCTCGTTGCCACAACTTGACCAGATCCGACTGAATATGGAGCCGAGATTCGGCGTCGAGCGCCCCGAATGGCTCGTCCATCAGGATGACCGGCGGATCGTAGGCCAGCGTTCTGATGATGGACGCACGCTTGCGCATGCCACCGGAAAGTTGGTGAGGGTAGTATCCTTCGAAGCCACCGAGCCCCACTGTCGCGATCAATTCGTCGACGCGCGCCCTGGTCTCTCTGTTGAGCCGACCCTGGACCATGAGGGGATACTCGACATTCTCCCGCAGAGTCCGCCAGGGCAAAAGATTATCGTCCTGCATCACATATCCGATGCGACCGCCGCATCCCGGAGACGGCTTGATGCGGCTCGAGTCATTGATGACTTCGCCGCGAAACCTGATCTCTCCTTTCGAAGGAATATCGATCTGGGCGATCATGTTGAGCAATGTCGATTTGCCGGAGCCTGATGGTCCGATCAGCGTGACAAACTCACCTTCGTAGAGCGCAAACGACATGCCCTCGACGACCCAGCGATTGCCGTCTTTGCTCTGTTCTCGGAAGCGTTTGCCGAGATTGCAAACATCCAGGAGCGGCTTACTACCGTTCAGTCTCATGTGAGGCTTCCCGAACTAATGCCTTTGGAATGAGGACGCTTCCAGGCCAGCAGGCGGTCGTGCAACCGATCGATGCCGACGTTGGTGACGGCCACGACTAGCGCGAGGGCTGTTACCGCGGCGAGCGCACCCGTCACCTCGAAATTTCCCGCGGAAAACTGCACCAGATAACCCAAGCCTCGGTTCGAGGAGATCAGTTCGGCAATCGCCGCTCCGCCAATTGAAAGAGGCAACGTCACCTGCACCGCCTGAAAAATGAACGGCAAGGCAGAAGGCCAGACGATGGTGCGCAACAACTGCGCTTCACTCGCGCCCGCAACCTTTGCCATTCGGAGCAGGCGAGGATCGACCCCCCGAACGCCCTCCATGGTGCTGAAGAACACGAGGAAGAAGCTCACGCTCGCGACGAGGGCGACCTTGCTCCAGATGCCGATTCCAAACCATATGATGAAGAGGGGAATGAATGCGACCTTCGGCAACCCGTATCCGATCAAGATGAATGGATCGAGCACCGCCGTCGCGAATGGCTGCTTCCGCAGCACGAACGGAAGTGCCAACCCTGGCAATCCGCCGATGACAAACCCCAGGACGGCAGCCAGCAGCGTATAGGCGGCATTCGCACCCAGGACGCCGTTGAGCGACCAGCGATACAGCTGCTGCGCAACGAGAAGCGGCGAACTTATCGCCTCTGGCCTGGTCCAGACGCTTGCTGCTTGCCAAGCAAGCAGCAGCATGGCTCCGAATGCGATTCTGTCGAAGGTTGCTCTATTCATGGGTTCTATTCCGCCGCCCTCTACGGGGTGAACGCTGTTAGATAAAGTTCTGCCTCGGGGGGCAGTTTGGCGTCCGGAGGAATGATTCCGCTGATCCGATCGAAGGCGATGACGTTGTCCAGCATCGCGCTCGTCAGCTGCATGTCCGGCTGAGCGAACGGGGCAAACACTTCGTAGGATGCCTTCAGGATATCGGGCTCCATCTTGTCGAACGATTTGCCGAGCGCCTCCAGGCTCGCGGATCGGTCCGTTTTCATCAACGCGATTGCGTCCTTCAGAGCCGCCACGAACCCCTGACAGCGCACCGTTTCGGCATCGCAGTAGCCCGGCCGAACCAGAACGACGTTATATGGAAAGGGCTTCAACTCGGGGAGAGATACCTCGGGCCCCGACAGCCATCGAACACCGCCTTCTTTGACGGCCAGAAGAGAGAACGGAGGCGAGAACACCATAGCATCGATCGTGCCTGCCTTGAGCGCTGCGACCATCGCGGGGGGCTGTAGCGCGGTGATCGTGAAATCGGTCTCCGGGTTCATTCCCGCCTTGATCGCGACAAACCGCAGGAAACTGTGAGGCAGACCGTTGATGGCATCGACCCCGATGGTGAGTCCCTTCAACGCACGGATTTTCGCCATTGCGTCGGCGTTGGGGGCCATTTCCAGCTTTTTGGCTACGGTGTCGCGGATAACGATATCCGTCGTGAAGCGATCTTGCGTATTGGCTATCGCCACTAACTTCTGATTGCGGACCGCGGCCGCAATTTGGATACCTCCCGAGATCAACGAGAAGTCTGCGCTCTTGCCGAGCATCGCGTTGATCACGCCGGGTCCGGCGACATAGATGACCTTGGGCTCGATGCCATGCTGGCGAAAGAAGCCGCGCTCCTGCGCGATGTAGAGCGGCGCGAATAGGAGGGACTGAGCCGGCAAGGCAATTGTCGTCGGGACCAGCGATTGTGCGACCGCCTGCGAAGATCCGTGCAGGGCGCTCACAGCGATCATCGCAAGACTGAATGCTCGTCCTGCGCAAAACATTCCTGTGTTCATTGAGTCCCTCCCTGGCATTTTTGTTTTGTTTGATAGGTCTGCATTGTTCTCAAGCGGCGGATGGCTCCTCGTCGCTTCTGACGTCCGGCCCGGCCAAGGCCGTCCTAAGAGCCCGATCGATGAATTTCGCTGGATCGGGCACTGCGTGAGAGCTGCGCGCGGCGACGTAGCCGTCGGGTCTGATCAGGACCATCCCGCGCGGACCGATGCCGTAGGATTGAACAAAGGAGCTGTCTTGAGCGATGCAGTCGCCGCCCGTGCCGATGCTGCAGCAGCGCCCTGGAACACGAAGCTCCGCGGAAACCTCGGCAAAGGCGCGCTGCCAATCGCCCCCGTCGGGGGTCGTCAGCAACAGAAAGGAGCCGGCACCGGTAAGATCGATCGTCGACAATTTGCCATTTGGCCCTTGCAGCCAGAGATGGGGTGCGCGGTGGCCGGGACGGGCAACCGGTTCGTAATGTTCGATGCGGAAGGGTGGGGCCGACGTCCCGTCAGGCGATATCCATCGGGACGAATAGGCGTGACCGAATGTCTGGCCTATGTAGTCAAAGTGCTCGCGAAGGCTCGGGATCACTTCCCGGATATGACGCTCTGCTGCCGCCGAATCCGGGCCCTCGAGCATCTTGGCGATCGGGCTGTCGTGCGTTGCCATCCCGGAAAGACCACTCTCCGCCATCTTCATTGCGTTGTGAACGCTCTGCTCGATATTGGTCTGAGCGACAGGACGGCGCTCCTCGTTATAGCTTTCGAGAAGCGAGGCCGGAGCGTTGCCGCGCAACACGTAGGCCAATTTCCACGCCAAATTGTGCACGTCACCAATGCCGGTGTTCATTCCTTGCCCGCCCGTCGGCGGCAGCGGATGGGCGGCGTCCCCCGCGATGAACACGCGACCTTGGCTGAACTGGTCCGCAAGACGAGCCTGCATCCTCCACGGCAGGATGCTATGAATCTCGAGCGGGACGTCGTCCGAGCCGATGGCTGCGCGCACGATCGCTTCGCAGCGCTCGGTCGTGAACGACTCGACGCTTTCCTGGTCCGGATCGAAGGCGAAATTGTACGTCCAACGTCGCCGGCCATCGAGGGCAATGAGCACTCCGCATGTCGCGGCGTTGTAGATCCACCACAGTAAATAAGGCCGCTTTTCGACGAACTCCCATAGGTCGGCCTCGAAGTAGATGCCGATCTGTCGGCCGATTCGTCCTCGTCCCGTCATCTCGACGCCGAGGCGCTCTCTCACAAAGCTGCGCGCGCCGTCCGCGGCAATCACGTAGCGTGCGTCGATCAAGAGGTCGCCGGCCCCCTGGCGACATTCGAGCCGCACACCATCAGGCCGGGACGCGAGTTCTTCGAGCTCGGTGGAGAACAGCACTTTGACGGGCGCGAAGCTTCGCGCAACATCAGTCAAGATCGGCTCAAGCACGTCCTGAGGGCATGAGGTCTTGCGGCTTGGACTGGCGGCTTGATGTGCCCGGTCGCGGTCGGGAATGCCCCGTGTCGCCAATACCGCGATATCCGGCCCTGTCAGCCGGGACAGGAAGGAGACTCCCGCATTGCGCTCCGGAGGCAATCCGGCTTTTGCTACTGGCTCTTCGCAACCAATCGATCGGAAGATTTCCATCGTACGCGCGTTGACCACATGCCCACGCGGATGAACCGATGTCGACGCATTCCGCTCGACGAGAATCGTGTTCACGCCCAACGAACCCAGCAAGGCGGCAGCCGTCAGACCCACCGGTCCGCCACCGACAATTGCCACTTCGGTCTCCATGAGACCTCCTCCCGATCGCCCGTGAATTATTTTTCGCGACCGAGAACCAAGCGTAACTTTGACTGTCAGTCAATAAAATTTTGACTGACAGTCAATGATGCGGCGCGAGACGTCCGACCAACCCTCTATCAAACCGATGGAATATTCTTTTCTCCAAGAAGCTCGGCGTTGGCGACCGCAAGCGGGAAAAGCCGAAACGCCATCTCGACGATGGCCGCCTTGTTCTTTATTTGCCCCTGAACCCAGGCCAGAACAAGTTCATCGAAATAACCAAGCCAGGCTCGCGTCGCGACAGCAAGTTCAAGCGAGGGCGCAGTCACGCCATAAAAGCTCAGGACCAACCGAATTCCGTGGCTGCGCGAACGTTCCCAAATGTCTTGGATTGCCGCAGTCCCACCACCGCGCGAATGGAAGACGTAATCGACGCGGCGTCGATAGACCTCCTCCATATGCGCGACCAAGAAGCTGCGGAGCTTTTCGGGAGCCGACCCCGCGAGTGTCGCCTGTAGATGAATCCGATCCAGGCGGTCGGCGGCAGCTTGTGAAATTTCCTCGTAGAGTTTGGCCTTCGAGCCGAAGTAGTGGAACGTGAGTCCGTGCGCCACCCCCGCTTCGCGGGCAATATCTTCCGCTGAGATCTCGTCGAACGGGCGTAGGGTAAACAACCTGGTTGCAACTTCAAGGATTCGGTCGCGAGCCGGAGTCTCGGCGCGTTTTTCTTTCGTGCAGTGACCACCGGTTCGACTCAGCCATTGAACTGTGACGGCATGACGTAACCATTTAGATTGACGGCGAGTCAACCGATGCGCGCCGTGTCACGCCGGCTGATGGGCTGGCCGCCGACGTATTTTGCGGCGCCGCGATGCACACGCCGGTCGAGGTCACGCTGCAAGCGCTGGCTGCCTATCCAGCACGCGGGATGAATGACGCATGAACGTGGGCGCCGCGAGTAGTTCCTCAAGTCGGTCTCTGATCTCCACCTCGAGCTTTTCGCTGTTGGGCGGCGCGTGCACGATCGCGGCGGAGATCAGCAGTCGCACACTCTCGCCCAACTCGTCGCCGTCCCTAACTGGCGTCGCACGCGTCCGCCAGTTGTGCCTCTTTCCAGGCCCGAACCCTTCCTATCCGACCACGCCACGCACTCTACAGCGGGCTTTCCGTGAGCGGTTGGATAACAGCAGATCCCAGTCTAGAGAGCGCGCCGAAAAGACTGAGATCAAAGGATCTCCAGTTTCCGGACGGCCGTAAGCAGATCCCACTTGCTTTGATCGGGAGAGCGGCCAGTTGTGTCCACGGCGGCTTCTGCTTTCGAGTAGAGCTCCGCTCTGCTGGTCAGAATGGAGTTGAGCTCTTCCATCGCTTTGGGATTCCCGCTCATGGGACGAAGATCACCCTGGTTACGCACCCGTTCCATGTGATCTTCTGGCCGCGCCTTGATCCAGATTGTGTGGAAGTAACGCAATAGATAGCTGAACGTCTCGGGCTCGGCGACAATTCCCCCAGCGACCGCAAGCACCGTTTGATTGGACGTCGCGACGATGCGCTCGAGCGCGTCGCGCTCCAGCCGTCGGTAGCCCTCCTGACCATACAAAGCCATGACTTCCGCGACAGGCATCCCGCTGATTTCCTCGATCTCCTGGTCGAGCTCGAGGAAGGGAAGCGAGAGCTCGTTGCTCAGCATCCTACCGAGGGTTGATTTTCCGGCGCCGCGTAGCCCAATGAGGCAGATCCGCTTCTCGCGCAATCGGGCCGGATCGCCGGGATCCAAGATCTTCATCACCCGGCGGCGCTGCTCTTGCGTGGCCCTCCGGAAAAGCTCCGCGGACCGGACGGTTTCCGATTTCCAAGGGTCTTCGGCTCCAACCAGCCACTCGATTCGATGATCGAGAGCTTCGGACACGCGCCACAACAGCGCAATCGAGATGTTTCCAGTTCCGCCCTCGAGATGCGCGAGGTGTCTTAATGAGACCTGGGATAGCTCCGACAACGCACGACGCGAGATGCCTCGCCGCTCACGCGCCTCGCGCACGCGCTCCCCAACCAGGGCGACGAACGCTTTCGCGTTGGTTTCCAGCCGAGCCTTTCTCTCGCTGACACTCTTGTTGGTTCGGGACTTTTGTGCCGTTTTCATGCGCGCGGGCGGAGGAGGAGCCTTGGAGGAAACCTCCAACATACAGCAAAGATCGCTTTTCAAGCAGCGCGCCGCAACCTTTTCCCCGCCAAAGGTCGGGCAGTCGGACCGCTGGTCAGGTCGAGTTCAAGGCCCGATTTCGCGACTGCCAGGGACAACCCGAGAGGCAGTAGCATCGGATGATTCGCAACAGCCGTGTCGCGCAGTCCGTCACCGTTGCGTCCGATGTATCGAGCGTCACGCGCGCGCGTGCGTAAAACTCTTCCCGGCTCTGCAGGATTGTGATCAGTTCGTCCATCGCGGCCTTGTCTGCGGCCATGGGGCGAAAGTCGCCCTGTGCGCGCACCCGGCCCATATGTTCGGCCGGAGTCGCCTTGACCCACACCGTGAAGAAGCCCGCAAGCAGGCGCTCGAAGGTGACGGGATCGGCCACGATGCCGCCGCCGGCAGCCAGGATCACAGGACCTGGTTCAGCCATGACTCGTTCCAGCGCGGCCTGCTCATAGCGACGGTAGGCGTCCTGGCCGTAGAGCGAAAACACCTCGGCAACGGAGAAGCCGGCCTCGGCCTCGATCTCGCGATTGAGTTCGACGAATCGCCAGCCGAGCTGCTCGGCGACCATCCGTCCCAGGGTCGACTTGCCTGCGCCGCGCAGCCCAATGAGCGCGACCCTGTCAACGTGAACCGCCTGGAGTGCAGCGGTTGCGTCCTGTTCGCCGGACAGCAGGGCCTTGATGCCATCGATCACTCTCGGCTCGGCTTTTCGGATCAGCTCCCGCAGCAAGATCCAATCCTTGGGCTGGTGGTCCGGATCCGCAACGAGGTCTTCGACCGGCAGGCCTGCGGCATCCGCGATGCGCCGCAGCAGCATGATCGAGATGTTGCCGAGCCCCGCCTCGAGCTGCGCCACGTAGCGCTCTGACACGCCGGCTTCGCGCGCCAGGACCTTGCGCGACATCCCGCGAATCGCGCGTACGGACCGCACCCGCCTACCCAGTGCGGCCAGGTAGCCATCGAGCGCGCGATCGTCGTTTGGCAGCGCTGCGCTGCCCTCCGTCGAATGAATCTGCCGGTTTGACCGGGAAATCAGTTCAGCCATCGAATTTGCCCTGTATGTGCATAATAATACATCTAAATTGCCTGTTTGCGCAAGCTGTCTAAGTATTATTATGCAATTTGTAACGATTTTCTTCTGGACAGTGCATAATACTGCACTATAAAGAGTGCAGGCATGTAACATTGTGCAGGGAGCGAACATGGCGGCCGCAAAGCGAAAGCTCGCGAACGGGAAGGACTTCATCGACTTTCAAACCGACCCATCCCGCTATCGCCATTGGAGGCTGTCGGTCGCGGGCGAGGTGGCTACCCTCGCGATGGACGTCGACGAGAATGCCGGTCTCTTCGAAGGCTATCAGCTCAAGCTGAACTCCTACGATCTCGGGGTCGACATCGAGCTTGCGGACGCCCTGATGCGCCTGCGTTTCGAGCATCCCAACGTCAAAGTCGTGCTGCTGCGTTCGGCCAAGGACCGCGTGTTCTGCGCGGGCGCGAACATTCGCATGCTCGCCGGCTCAGAGCACGCGCACAAGGTCAACTTCTGCAAGTTCACCAACGAAACGCGCAACGCGATGGAGGATGCAAGCGAGCATTCAGGCCAGCGCTTCATCACTGTCGTCAACGGCACGGCCGCCGGCGGCGGCTACGAGCTCGCGCTTGCGACCGACCGCATCATCATGATCGATGATGGCTCGACCGCCGTGTCGCTGCCGGAAGTGCCGTTGCTCGCGGTGCTGCCCGGCACCGGCGGTCTCACGCGGGTCGTCGACAAGCGGATGGTGCGTCGTGATCATGCGGATTTCTTCTGCACCATCGAGGAGGGAATCAAAGGCAAGCGCGCCGTTCAGTGGAGGCTGATCGACGAGCTCGTTTCGCCCACGAAGCTCGAGGATCGTGTGAAGGCGGTCGCGGCCGAGACCGCCGCGAAGTCGCCGCGCCGCGCGGCGGCCAAAGGCGTGACGCTGACCGCGCTGGATCGCAAGTTCCGCTCCGATGGCGCCGACTATGGCCATGTCCGCCTGGACATCGATGGCGCGCAGCGGATTGCGACCATCACGATCCGCGCGCCGGAGGCCGGCGCTCCCGCGACCGCAGAGCACATGGTGGGGCAGGGGGATCGGTTCTGGCCACTGCAAAGCGCGCGCGAATTGGATGATGCAATCTTGCACCTGCGCAACAACGCCTTCGAGGTTGGGACGATCATCTTCAAGACGGAAGGCGATCCCGCAATCGTCCGCGGTTATGACGAGTTCCTGGAGGCGCAGCGCGAGCACTGGCTGGCCCACGAGATCCTTCACTACTGGAAGCGCGTGCTGAAGCGCGTCGACGTTACGTCACGAACCCTCGTAGCAGTGGTCGAGCCCGGCTCCTGTTTCGTCGGCACGCTCGCCGAGCTCGTCTTCGCAGCCGACCGCTCCTACATGCTGCTCGGCCAGATGCAGGGCGACAACCGCCCCGCTCCGAGGCTCGTGCTGACGGCTGGGAATTTCGGCGCCTATCCAATGTCGCATGGCCTTTCGCGGCTGCAGTCGCGCTTCCTCGCCGACCCAGAAAAAACTGGTGCCCTGAAAAGAGAGATTGGTCGCGCGCTCGATGCAGAGGAAGCGGAGGAACTCGGGCTCGTCACGTTTGCCCTCGATGATATCGACTGGGCTAACGAGCTGCGCGTCTTCGTGGAGGAGCGCACCAGCTTCTCGCCGGACGCTCTCACCGGCATGGAAGCCAACCTGCGCTTCGCAGGTCCCGAGACGATGGAATCCAAGATCTTCGCGCGGCTGACCGCCTGGCAGAACTGGATCTTCCAGCGGCCCAACGCCGTCGGCGATGACGGGGCGCTCGCGCGCTACGGAACCGGACTACGCCCCGCTTACGACATGCGGCGCGTCTGACGCGCCGAGCCTTCCGCAACAGAGACTGCAACAAGCCAAGAGGAGACGCACGTGCTGGATCTTATCAACGTCGATTATTCCACCCGCATCCCAAACAATGTCGGCTTGTCCGAGGACCGCACGGTTCTACGCGCGCTCGAGGGCTGGCATCCCGGCTATATCGATTGGTGGAAGGACATGGGCCCGACCGGCTTCCAAGAAGCCTTGGTCTATCTGCGCACCGCCGTCTCGGTCGATCCCAAGGGCTGGGCGAAGTTTGGGTACGTCAAGATGCCGGAATATCGCTGGGGCGTGCTGCTCGCGCCGCAGGAGGAGGGGCGCAAGGTCAATTTCGGCAAGCACAAGGGCGAGCTGGCTTGGCAGGAAGTGCCCGGCGAATATCGGGCGATGCTGCGCCGCCTGATTGTCATCCAGGGCGACACTGAACCAGCATCCGTCGAGCAGCAGCGTCATCTCGGCGCCACAGCGCCCTCGCTCTACGACATGCGAAACCTGTTCCAGGTGAACGTCGAGGAGGGACGCCATCTCTGGGCGATGGTGTATCTCCTGCACAAATATTTCGGTCGTGACGGTCGGGAGGAGGCGGACGAGCTGTTGCGTCGCCGTTCCGGCGACCAGGACAGCCCGCGTATGCTCGGCGCCTTCAACGAGAAGACGCCCGACTGGCTGTCATTCTTCATGTTTACCTTCTTCACCGACCGTGATGGCAAGATGCAGCTCGAGAGCCTTGCGCAATCGGGCTTCGATCCGCTGTCGCGCACCTGCCGCTTCATGTTGACGGAAGAGGCCCACCACATGTTCGTCGGCGAGACCGGAGTCGGCCGCACCATCCAGCGCACCTGCGAGGCAATGAAGGCCGCCGGCATCGAGGATCCCAATGACATCGCAAGGATCCGCGCGCTCGGCGTCATCGATCTGCCGACGATCCAGAAGAAGCTCAACCTCCACTATTCACTGACGCTGGATCTATTCGGGGCCGAGATCTCGACCAACTCGGCGAACTTCTACAATGCCGGGCTGAAGGGCCGCTTCCAGGAGACCAAGATCGAGGACGATCACGTGCTCACCAACGCGGTCTATCCGGTGCTCAAGCTCGTGAACGGCCAGATCACCAGCGTCGACGAGCCGGCGTTGACTGCGCTGAACATGCGGCTTCGCGACGACTACAGCAAGGATTGCGCTGGCGGCGTCGAGCGCTGGAACAAGATCATCGAGAAGGAGGGCGTCAGGTTCCGCCTCGAGCTGCCGCACGTCGCCTTCCATCGCAAGATCGGTGAATTCCGCGACGTTCACGTTTCGCCGAAGGGCGTGATCCTGTCGGATGCCGACTGGGCAAAGGTCCGCGACGGCTATCTGCCGTCGCTGTCCGATGGCGACTTCATCAACTCCCTGATGACGCCGACCTTCGAGGCCGGGAAGTATGCAAGCTGGATCGCGCCACCGAAGATGGGCATCGACAACAAGCCCGGCGACTTCGAGTACGTCCAGATCGCCGCTTGAGTTGAGGCAACCTAGCCGTCCCACCGGTGGCGGGGCGGCTCTCTCTTTGGGCTGGCACCGATGAACGCGCCGCTGAAACAGCATCTGATCGATCCGGAAATCTGCATTCGCTGCAACACCTGCGAAGAGACTTGTCCGGTCGATGCGATCACGCACGACAGCAACAACTACGTGGTCGATGCGACCAAATGCAATTTCTGCATGGATTGCATCCAGCCGTGCCCGACCGGCTCCATCGACAACTGGCGCATTGTCGCCTCCGCCTATTCTCTCGAAGAGCAATTTACCTGGGGCGAGCTTCCGAAACAGGAAGATCTTGCTGCCGGGGTGGATGGCGAGGCCATCGACGCCGACGTGCTGTCGCTGATCGAACAGGCGCATACGGGAACCGGGGGTAAGTCGGTGGCACCTGCCTCGGCTTCGAAGCCGGCAGTCAATCTGTACAACCGCGACAAGGCAGCGGTCGCGACGGTCACCGGCAATTATCGCCTCACCCACGAGGAATCCGACGTCGACGTCCATCACATCATTCTGGACTTCGGTGAGACCGTGTTTCCCGTGCTGGAGGGGCAATCGATTGGCATCGTGCCTCCGGGCACCACCGCGGATGGCCAGCCACACGGCGTGCGGCTCTATTCGATTGCGAGTCCCCGCCATGGGGAGAAGCCAAACACCAACAATCTCGCGCTCACAGTGAAGCGCGAACCGAACGGCGTCTGCTCGAACTACATTTGCAACCTGAAGAAGGGCGACAAGGTTCAGGTCACTGGGCCGTTCGGTGCAACCTTCCTGATGCCGAACGATCCTGCCGCCAACGTCGTCATGATCTGCACGGGTACGGGCTCGGCGCCATTCCGCGGCTTCACGGAATGGCGGCGGCGGTCGATGCCGAATGCCTCCGGGCGGATGGTGCTGTTCTTCGGCGCAAGGCGGCCGCAGGATCTGCCCTATTTCGGTCCCCTGCAGAAGGTGCCCGAGACCCTGTTGCGCAAGCACTTCGCCTATTCCCGCGTGCCCGGCGAGAAGAAGGTGTACGTGCAGGACCTGATGCGTCGCGAGGAGGCGACCATTGCGGAGCTGCTTCGCTCGTCGGCGACGCACATCTACGTCTGCGGCCTGAAGGGAATGGAGCAGGGCGTTGATGCGGCGCTGGATGATGTCTGCCGCTCCAATGAGGTGCACTGGCACGAATTGCGGGACGCGATGCGCGCGGAAGGCCGCTACCACGTCGAGACTTACTAGGTTGCTGCCTAAGGAATTTACGAGGAGAGAGGCAATGAGCGAGCTTCTGCAAAATTATGTCGGCGGTCGCTGGGTCGCGGGCACCGGCCGAGGCACCCCCTTATACGATCCGGTGCTCGGCACCGAGCTTGCACGCGTGGACACCACGGGGCTGGACATCGACTTCGCCTATCGTTCTGCGCGCGAGGCCGGTGCCGGACTGCGCGCGCTCACCTATCGCCAACGGGGCGAGCTGCTGAGTGCGATCGTCAAGACATTGCAGGCCAATCGCGAGATCTATTATGAGATCGCGCAGGCCAACACCGGGACCGTCAAAAACGACTCGGCGGTCGATATCGACGGCGCGATCTACACCATCTCGACATACGCCAAGCTGGCGACGACGCTGGACGATCGCCCATTCCTGTTCGATGGCGACGCTTCGCCGCTGGCGAAGGAGGCCGCCTTTCAGAGCCAGCACGTGTGCGTTCCGATCCGGGGGCTCGCCCTTCTGATCAACGCCTTCAACTTCCCGGCCTGGGGCATGTGGGAGAAGGTGGCACCCGCATTGCTCTCGGGCGTGCCCGTCGTCGTGAAGCCGGCGACCTCGACGGCATGGCTTGCCCAGGCGATGGTCAAGGACGTCGTCAATGCCGGCATCGCTCCGCCCGGCACGATCTCGATCATCTGCGGCAGCTCGGCGGGCCTGCTCGATCATCTCGAACCGTTCGATGTAATCTCGTTTACCGGATCGGCGGAAACCGCCGGTCTTGTCCGTGCACATCCGGCCGTCGCGCAGCGTTCGGTCCGCGTCAATATCGAGGCCGACAGCCTCAATTCGGCGATCCTGGCTGAGGGGGAGGCGGGCGGTGGTCCGGCCTTCGAACTTCTCGTCAAGGAGGTCGCGCGCGAGATGACCCAGAAATCCGGCCAGAAATGCACCGCGATTCGCCGCATCTTTGTTCCGGCCGCGCTCTATGACGAAGTTGCCGACGCGATCTCGATGAGACTGAGCAAGGTGAGCGTCGGCAACCCGCGCAACAGTGCGGTTCGCATGGGTTCGCTCGTCAACCGCGCGCAATATCAGTCCGTGCACGACGGTCTCGCGCGGCTGCGCGACCTAACCAACGTCCTGCACGACGGCGCGAGTCATCCGCTGATCGATGCGGAGCCCGACATATCCTGTTGCGTGGGTCCCACTCTGCTTGGTTCGCCGGATCCGGACCGGGCTGGCCTGGTTCACGACCTTGAGGTGTTCGGCCCGGTCGCGACGCTGATGCCCTACCGCGACGAGGCGCATGCGCTTGAGCTCGTTCGCAGAGGACAGGGGTCGCTGGTCGCGTCTCTCTACGGCGCCGACCCGGAACGGCTGTCAGGGCTTGCGCTCGAACTCTCCGACAGTCACGGCCGCGTCCACGTCGTCAGCCCGGACGCCGCAGATGTGCAGACCGGGCACGGCAACGTCATGCCGCAGTCGTTGCACGGCGGACCCGGACGGGCCGGCGGCGGCGAAGAGCTGGGTGGAGCGCGTGCTCTCAACTTCTATCACCGGCGTACCGCGATACAGGGCTCCAAGACCCTGGTCGCAGCACTCAAAGGTTAGAGACGATCATTGCAATTGCGGGGAGGATACGATGGACCAGATTTCGGAGCTCGCTTCGGCGCACGTGCCGTCGCCGCCGGAAGCCTTCAATTTCGCGGCGCATTTGCTGTCGTTGAATGAAGGCCGTGCGGCCAAAACCGCCTTCATCGACGACACCGGCGCAATCGGCTATGGCGAGCTCGAGGCGCGCGTTCGTCGCCTGGCTTCGGGATTGCGCGAGCTCGGTATCAAGCGCGAGGAGCGCGTGCTGTTGCTGATGCAGGACGTCAACGACTGGCCGGTCGCATTCCTTGGTGCCATCTATGCGGGTATCGTCCCGGTCGCCGTGAACACGCTGCTGACTGCAGATGACTACGCCTACATGCTCGAGCATTCGCGCGCGCAGGCTGTGATGGTGAGCGGGCAGGTGCTCCCGGCCTTGAAGGCGGCGTTGACGAGATCCGACCACGAAGTCCGCAAGGTGGTCGTGTCCCGTCCCATCGCACCGCTGGATTTCGGCGAGGTCGCCTTCGATGCCTTCATCGAAGCCCATGCGGCGATGGCGCGGCCGGCGCGCACCCACGCCGATGATCCGGCCTTCTGGCTGTACTCGTCGGGCTCGACCGGTCGCCCGAAGGGCACCGTGCACTCGCACGCCAATCCCTACTGGACGGCCGAGCTCTATGGGAAGGCCACGCTGGGTCTCTCCGAGAACGATGTCTGCTTCTCGGCGGCCAAGTTGTTCTTCGCCTACGGCCTCGGCAACGCCCTGACCTTCCCGCTGTCCGTGGGCGCGACCACGATCCTCATGTCCGACCGGGCGACTCCCGAGGAGACGTTCAGGCGGCTGACCGGCGGCGTCGGTGGCGTCAAGCCGACCGTTTTTTTTGGCGCGCCGACCGGATTTGCCGGAATGCTGGCGCACCCGGCCTTGCCAACGCGCGATCAAGTCGCCCTCCGACTGGTGTCGTCAGCCGGCGAGGCCTTGCCGGCGGAGATCGGCAAGCGCTTCAAGGTGCATTTTGGGGTTGATATCGTCGACGGTATCGGGTCGACCGAGATGCTTCACATCTTCATCTCCAACCGCCCGGATGACATTCGCTACGGCTCGACCGGTTGGCCGGTGCCGGGCTATGACATCGAGCTGCGTGACGAGGAAGGGAAATCGCCGCCCGACGGCGAGCCAGGCGATCTCTACATCCGCGGTCCTTCCGCTGCGATGATGTATTGGGGCAATCGCGCCAAGACGCGGGAGACGTTCCAGGGCGGCTGGACAAAGAGCGGCGACAAGTACGTCCGAAATTCGGACGGCACCTATACTTATGCCGGCCGCAGCGACGACATGCTCAAGGTGAGCGGGATCTATGTCAGCCCGTTTGAGGTCGAGGCCACGCTGGTCCAGCATCCTGCGGTTCTGGAAGCGGCGGTGATTGGTGTGCCCGATGTGGAGGGATTGACCAAGACGAAAGCGTTTGTGGTGCTCAAATCAGGCGCCACAACGACCGACACGGAGCTGAAGGCGTTCGTCAAGGATCATCTCGCCCCTTACAAATATCCTCGCATCATCCAGTTTGTCGAGGAATTACCGAAGACGGCGACTGGCAAGATCCAGCGCTTCAGGTTGCGAGAGATGGAGAAGGCGGTTGCGTAGATGAGACCGCCCCCAAGCGGTCACGGTACGGGCACAGTTCAAGGAAGTGACGCCGGCGGCCAAGATCGGGCTGCCGAGCGCGGCAGCCACGATCGAATCCGCCGAGATATGGCCCGCGGCGCAACTATTGGACCATTGCCTCCTATCTCGCCATCAAACCCAAATCGCGGCGGAGGTGAGGGGCTCGGCTCTCCATTGTCGAACCGTCACAAAGCGGACGGTTCGATCCGGCTCCTTCCGCAAGCTTGCGCGAGACCAATTCCACAATGGCCCGTTCTCAGTTTGACGTGACGACGAGGTTGGTCGGGCGCCTAAGCTAACCGAGCCGTGCCGAGAGCGAACTCTCGACAGGCGATGGGGATCAATGTGGTCCGGCTCAAATGGGCGCCGACTAAACGGGGTTCCGAAGGTGTTTGACGAACCAGTCACGCGCTGCGGTGGCAGACTGGGTAAAAGGCTCGTTCTGATAGGCACCAAAATGCCCGCACGCCAGTTTGACGAATTCCTTCGGCTCCTGCGCCCGGTCAAACACCTGCTGAGCGATTCCGATCGGGATCAGGTCGTCGTGCACTGCACCGATCATCATGAACGGACGGGGCGCGATTCGGTCGACGTAGGCAGCCGGCTCGAAGCTCGAAATCATTTCGAAGCTTCGAACCGTCACTTCATTCCTCCAGTTCGGAGCTCGATTGCCGGCCTCGGTGCACCATTCCCAGGCCTCTCTGGTGGGAAGAACGCAAGGCGTCTTGGCCGGATCCTGCGAAACAACGGGCATCGTCATCGGCAGTTTGCCTGCCGCCCGCTCGGAACGCTCGGCAGAAAACAGACCTGCCAGTTGATCGCGTGCCTCAGGCGGTAAGTGGCTCCAAAAGGCACCGCCGCTGAGGAACGGAATTTGTGCCACAACACACTGGATGCGGGGATCAATCGCAGTCGCTTGGATGGCAACACCGCCGCCGTAACTAGACCCCCAAGCACCTATTCGCTTGGAATCCGCGCGCGGTAGTGTCATCGCGAAGGTAATTGCATCGCGAAAATCAGCAATCTGCTGAAAAGGATCGATCTCATGCCGAACGCGACCCTCGCTGTCGCCAAACCCACGCGGATCGTAAACCAGGACGCCAAGACCGGCTTGCGCGAACAGGCTGGCGTAGTTGTCGAGATAGAACTCCTTCACGCCGCTAAATCCATGATGCAGAACGATGATCGGCGCGCTTCCCGAAGTTGTGTTTTTCGGGGGGAAATGCCATCCGCGCAGGGCCGTTCCGTCATCTGCTTTGAAAGTGATATTCTCGGCTTCAACAGCGAGCGGTTTCTCGGTAATCATCGTTCTCTCCCCTCGGAAATTTTTTCGGGCTGTACGCACAAGCGTGAAGGAACGTACGCCAACAACGAGGGGAGCATCTGGTACGGCGGCGAACCGCGATTAGGACAGCTGCGAACAGAGAGAAGCAGACGCGCGCGAGAAGTGTGGGTCTCCACCACCCTTCAGGTCGCGGTATACCGACGTGCATAAGCTTTGGGGGCTATTCCGAAACGTTGTCGAAATAGCCGAGTGAAGTGAGAAGAATCATTGAATCCCCACGTGAAGGCAATTTTGGTAATGGTTTCGTGGGGCGTCTTACATTGCAGCGCGTAACGGCAAGCGTCTAGCCGCCGCTGCCGGATCCACTCCGAAACCGTGATGCCCTGTCTTGCAAACAGGATCTGAAGGTATCGAGTGGAAACGCCGAAATGAGCGGCCACGCGATCTGCATTTAGGTCCGGGTCACGCAGGTTCGTTTCGAGATACCGAATGGCAGAATCAATGGTGACCGGGCGTTGATCAATGTCGCAGCCCTCGCTTTGTGCACGCGCCGCCCTTGCGACAAGTTCCGCGCCGACATCCACTGCAGTCGAAGCATGAGGATCGGCGAGCGTATCGAGCTGGCTTGCGAAGGCGTTGAAATAGCCCGCCAGGAGCGGAGAAAGCGCGCTCCCGTGCGGCAAACGGAGAATGGAGGGCGAAATCAGGTCAGGCCACAAGCTGCGCACCCGCTTATCGGGGAGGAAAATCATGATTTTCCGGAGCGTTTCTGTAATCTCGAACTGCAAATTCGCATGCTGGCTATTCCAGACAACAACATCCCCCCGGTCGAAGCCTAGCCGCTGCGTGCCGATCGCGCCACGTTCTCGGCCGTCAGCGATGAACATGATGGCAACGAATCCGGTTGCGGCGTTTCTTCGAACTCCGGTGCAGCCGCGGCTCACCCGTGCGTCGACGACCAGCGTATCGGCGAACTGCCGGAGGCGCGTGTCAAAGGGCTGGCCGGCCGATCTCGATGGCTCAATTCGCCAATCTTGGATCGGGTCCAATCGCTGCAAGTCTGCACGCGCCTGGGGACCATGCCTGTGGAGAATCGGTGCATCCATTGCCAAGCTTCCCTCTTCAGCTCCACCCCTTGTGGATTTTCACTGCGACTATTTCTCGGTTGCTGAACCCCGTAAACCAGGACCAGCGTTCAGTCCGACCAGGCGGATCAACTCCGCACTGCTCGCAACCCCCATCTTCTTCATTACATTCGCTCGATGGACGTCGACGGTCTTGGGGCTGATGTCGAGCGCGACGGCGATTTCTTTGCTGGTCCGGCCATCCAGAAGGCCATGAAGAACGTCGTGTTCCCGGGCGGATAGCTGTTTGATTAAGCCGTGGATCTTGAGATCTGCAAGGCGCCGGGTGTGCCGCTCTCCGGCGAGACGCATGGCCCGCTGGACCGAAGCCAAGAACTTGTCGGGATTGAAGGGCTTCTGAATGAAGTCGGTCGCCCCCGCCTGCATGGCGTTGACGGCCGCGGGGACGTCGCCATGGGCGGTCAGAAAGATTAGTGGCAGATCGTGCCCCGATTCGGCGATCCTGTTCTGCAATTCCAGACCGCTCATCTCCGGCATCCGAAGGTCCACCACGGCACAGGCAGCGCCGTCGAATTGTCCGAGCGCTTCCAGAAAGGCCGAGGCCGACGCGAAGGCGCGCGACCGGATCTTCACCGAGTCCAAGAGCCAGGCCAGGGCATCCGTTACGTCCTTCTCATCATCGACGAGAAAAACCTCCACGCTGATCGGGTTGGGGCGGATCATAGGTCATGCCACGCCGGAAGCGTAAAGCGAAAAGTAGCGCCTGTGCCACGCTGTGGAAGATAGCGCAGGTGGCCGCCATGCGACTCGACGATAGTCCGACTGATCATCAGACCCATACCGAGCCCAGACGGCTTGGTGGTGACATAGGGTTCGCAGAGCCGCGGGATCAAATCCTCAGGAACGCCGGGGCCGTTATCGGAGACTTCAACGTAGAGCATGCGACGGGAGTCGGTGCCGACCCGTACTGTGATACAAGGATCGCGTGTATCCGCTTCGCGAATGGCCTCGATCGCGTTGATCAGCAGATTTGTCAAAACCTGTTGAATCTCGATAGCGTTGCATCGCGCGTTGGGAACCTTGGTGGTCGCTGAGGAAACGATCACGTCGACTTGAACGCCGCCAGAGCGGATAGGTTGCTGGAGCAGCAGCAGCGTTCGATCGATCAGTTCACCGAGAGGCACGGACTGGAACAGCGGCTTGTGCCGCGACACAAAACCTCGAACGTTTCGGATAATCTGAGCCGCCTGATCCAGGTGGGCTGACGTCTTCTCGAGCACATGTGCGAGTTCTCCGAGATCAAGTTGTTCAGCACCCAACCGATGTCGAATGCCGCTCAGGTAGCTTTGGCAAGCGTTGAGCGGTTGTCCTAGCTCGTGCGCGAGGGCCGAGGCCATCTGTCCCATCAGAGATAGGCGTGATGCATGCGCCAATGCGGCATGTTGTTCATGTTCTCGTTCCCGCTGCCGGCGGTTCTCGGTGACATCCGCAAAGGTAAACACGACGCCGCGGCGGCTGGTCACCAGCGGGGCGCCGATAGCGGCGATGTGTCGAAGACGCCCGGGCGCTCTTATCCAGGCGAATTCGAAGCGCTCGACAGCCAGCCGTGCGGTCGCGTGATCACGTAGGAGGCTGGACAGCGAGCAGGTCTGACCGTCAGGCAAGGCGACTCTCGAGCTGTCGTCCATGAGTTCTTTGAGCCGGGTGCGTGATTGGACTCCAAAATAGCTCTGAAGCGTGCGGTTCACTTCCACGATCGCGCCTTCCGCGTCGACGACTAGAACGCCTAACGGCAAATGGCGAAAGAGGGTGCGGAATTTTTCGCCAGTGGCCGCGGATGCCGCCTGTAACGTTTTTCTCCGTTCAATCTCCGCCTTGAGAGCCTCGTTGGTCCTGCGGAGATTCGATGTTCGCTTTTCGATGGTGTTCTCGAGCTGTTGATTGACGCGCCGCAGCTCGTTCTCTGCGTTCCTCTTATCTGTCAGGTCTTGCACGACCCAAACCGAGGGGCCGACCATGTCATTGCGGCGAAGGAGCCGGCCGGAAATGCGACACCAGATGAGCGAGCCGTTCTTGCAGGCCATCGCGCGTTCGTGCGTGTAGAAGCCGTCGCGCGAATAGCCCGCCATCAGGCGGCCGACGTCGTCATAGTCCTCTTGCGTGACATAGAGCTTGCGAACCGGTTCGCCGTCCAGCTCACCGGCGTTGTAGCCGAAGATCTCAGCCATGCGGGCATTGGCCCACAGAAACCGCCGGTTCTGCATATAGCTGATGCCGACGATCGTATTTTCCAGCACGAGACGCCAGGGAAAGTCCGTCCCCAGTTGATCCACGACGCCAGTCTCTTGCGCTGACGCGGAGATGGGGAGCGTGTTTGGCGGAGCAAGCTGCATTCCGTCTAATTACATCCACTGCAGGTCAACCGGAAGCCCGTTGCCTTGGCGACATGTTTGTTTCCGGCTCGCCGCGGATTGCTGCATTGCACTAAGCAATTGCCCTAGTCGATTGGGAATCGGTCCGAATAGACGCTGCCGGTGGTTCAAAGCACGATCAGCCCAACATCGCGACAAGCACGCGGCGAAAATGGGAGGAGAGAGCATGTTCACCGTGGACATCGACACCGGCGGTACGATGACCGACGCGCTGGTTTCCGATGGTGCCGCTCGGCACGCCTTCAAGGTCGATACCACTCCCCACGACTATACCGTGTCCTTTCTCGCCTGCCTCCAAGAGGCCGCGAAGGCCATGCAGTTTCCGAATGTAGAGGCCTTCTTGAAGAAGGTCAGCCTGATCCGGTGGTCTTCGACCATCACCACCAATGTGCTGGCGGAAAGGCGCGGTTCGAAGGTGGGGCTGTTCGTCTCGAAGGGGCAGGAAGACGCGCTCTACGGCAAAGGTCGATCGCCGATCGTCGGCGAGCTCGTGGCCGACGGCGCCGTGCTGGGACTGCCTTCGGATCCGACGCCCGCCGATGTGCTAAGCGGCGTCAAGCAGCTCCTGGAGGCTGGCGTTCGTCGTATCTGTGTATCGCTCGCGGGATCGTTTCCGAACAACGGCGCCGAGAACGCCATCAAGGAGGTGATCGAGGATCAGTATCCCGACCACATCATCGGCGCCATCCCTGTTCTGTTGGGTAGCGAGATGGCGCAACTGCGCCACGATCAGACGCGTGCGCACTACTCGGTCATGAACGCCTATACTCATACTCAGCTGGCGACTTCATTGTTCAAGGCCGAAGATCTGCTGCGAGACGAGCACGGCTGGAACGGTGCGCTGCTGATCGGCCACACCAGCGGAGGTGTAGCGCGCATCGGCAAGACCAAGGCAGTGGATACCATCGAGTCCGGACCGGTGTTCGGCACCTTTAGCGGCGCGCACATGGCCGGCCTGTACGGCTTCAGGAACGTTGTCTGTTTCGATGTCGGCGGCACGACGACCAAGGCTTCCATCGTTCGCGATTGTGCCCCCGTGTTCCAGCGGGGCGGCGAACTTATGGAAATTCCCGTGCAGACCTCGTTCGCCATGTTGCGGTCCGCGGCGGTCGGCGGAGGGTCTGTCGCCAAGGTCCGCAAGGGCTCGGTCACGCTTGGTCCCGAGAGCATGGGCGCGGCGCCTGGCCCGGCCTGTTACGGACTGGGCGGCGATCAGGCGACGCTGACCGACGCTCTTGTCTTCCTGGGCTATCTCGACCCTGCGAACTTTCTGGGCGGGCGCCGGGCGCTCAAAGTGGAGCTGGCTCGCGACGCTATCGAACGCAATGTCGCAAAGGTGCTGGGCGTCTCGACCGACGTGGCAGCCTTATCGATCCGGGATGAGGCGGTTGCCATGATGACGAAGCTGGTCGGCAATACCCTCAAGGAGGCGGGCATCGACGCAAAGGACACGCCTCTCTTCGCATTTGGCGGCAACGGACCGATGTTTGCGGCGTTCATCGCGGACCAGCTTGAAATGCCCTCGACCATTGCATTCGACCTGGGACCGGTATTCAGTGCCTTCGGCTCCGCCATTTCCGATGTGGTGCACCGGTATGAGCAGGGCGTGGATCTGCGATGGGACGAGGCGGCGCCCGAGAGCCTCGCCCCGGTCGTCGCCTCGATGCGGACCCAGGCCGAACGCGATCTGCGCGGCGAAGGCTTCGATCCGGAGAAGGCGACGTTCGTCTGGGAAGCCGACGTTGGGACATCGGATAACGATGTGGCAGCAGTCAGCTTTGATTGCAGCGACAAGGACCCGTCGTTGATCCTCGGCGCGCTCGCGCGAGCGGCAAAGCCGTTCGCCGCCAATGCGAAGAGTCAATTGCGGGCTGTCAAGTTGTCGACGCGCTACATTGTCGGATCGCACGGCGTAACCAAGCGCACCAATCGCGTTGCAACGGAACGCCCAAACACGCGCGAGACACGGTTTGTCGCCGGCAAGCGCGAGGAAGTCCGGGTGTATCGCTGGGAAGCGCTGAACGTCGGCGACATCATCAAGGGCCCTGCTGTCGTGAACGGTGCAACGATGACGTGTCCGCTTCCGGCGGGATGGCGGCTCACAGTCGACGACTACGGTAATGCGCGCATGCAGCGCGGCTGAACGGCACTCCAGCGCGGGAAACGACAAATGTACGAGAAGATCCGGTTCACCGAATATCTCAATCTCGATCTCAACAACGATAAATGGTGCTGTCACGACTGCGGCACTCAGCTGATCAGCGCGCGCGAAAACTACAGGCGCGGCTGTCTAGTCGCCGAGCGCATGCCGGAAGAGATCCACAATCCCGTGATCGACGGCGAGTATACGTTCGCACCGGACAAGGACTGGGTTCGAATCCTGGAATTCTATTGCCCGAACTGCGCGCGGCAGATCGAGACAGAGTATCTGCCCCCTGGACATCCCATCACGCACGATATCGAGCTCGACATCGACAGTCTGAAGGCGCGGCTTGCGAGCGGTGATCTCGTGATCCGCGAGGGAAAGCTCGTCAAGCCGGCCGGGAGCGCCAACGCGGATAGCCCGCGCGGGTGACCGCGGTTCGTTGGCCAAGAACAAATTTCAGGGGTTTGTCATGAGCACGTTGACGACAAAAGACGCAATCAACTCGGTCGACATCGACGTCGGGGGGACATTCACAGATCTGGTGCTGACGCTCGACGGCGAGCGCATCATCGCCAAGTGTCCGACGACACCACACGATCTCTCCATCGGGTTTCTCAATGCCATCGAGGCAGGTGGCGACAAGGTAGGGCTCACCGTCGAGGAGCTGCTTCCCAAGATCGACATCATCCGCTACAGCACGACGGTAGCGCTTAATCGTCTTCTGCAGCGACAGGGACCCAGGATCGGTCTCCTCACGACTGAGGGCCACGAGGATGCAATTCTGATCGGGCGGGGCGCGCAATGGACCGACGGCCAGCGCGTGGCCGAACGACGCAATATCGCGGTTCAAAACAAGCCCTATCCGCTGATCGATCGCAATCTGATTCTCGGTGTGAAGGAACGGGTGGATTCCGCGGGGCAGATCGTCCGTCCGTTGGACGAGGATGACGTCCGCGAGAAGCTTCGTCTTCTGATGGATCGCGGAGCGCGAGCGATCGTGGTGTCCCTTCTATGGAGCTTCATGAATCCGGCCCACGAGAAGCGAGTACGCCAGATCATTCGTGAGGAATACAAGGAATACCACATCGGCTTCGTCCCAGTGGTGCTGTCGTCGAGCGTAGTCAGCAAGCTCGGGGAGTACGAGCGCACGATGACGGCCGTGCTCGATGCCTATCTCCAGCGCTCCATGCAGAACGACATCGGCGCGACCTGGGACAAACTCAGGGATAAGGGATATCGCGGCGCCTTTCTCATGATCCACAATTCGGGAGGTTCGGCGGATATCTTCAAGACGCCGGCGAGTCGCACCTTCAACGGCGGTCCGGTCGCGGGCCTCATGGGATCTGCCTACTTTGCCAAGAAACTCGGTTTCAACAATGTGATCGCGGGTGACGTCGGGGGGACCAGCTTCGACGTCGCGCTGGTGGTCGAAAGCAGTGTGCGGAACTACACGTTCCGGCCCGTCATCGACAAATGGATGGTCAACGTCACGATGATGCAGACCATCTCCGTTGGTGCGGGAGGCGGATCGATCGCGAGCGTCAGCAATGGACGCATCACCGTCGGGCCGCGGAGCGCGGGGTCGATGCCGGGACCGGTCTGCTACGATCTCGGCGGCACCGAACCGACGGTGACCGACGCCGACGTTGTTCTCGGCTACATCAATCCGGACACATATTACGGTGGCCGGATGCCCCTCAACAGGTCGCTGGCCGCCAAGGCGATCGACGAGAAGGTCGCCAGGCCGCTGGGCATCTCGACCGAGGAGGCCGCGGCCCTGATCAGGCGGGTGGTAGACGAGAACATGGCCGGCGCGATCAAGCGCGAGGTGCACATGCGGGGCTATCATCCGGAGGACTTCGTGCTGTTCGCGTTCGGAGGGGCGGGACCGACGCACATGAGCGGCTTGCGCGGCGATGTCCCCAAGGCGGTTGTCTTCCCCGCGGCACCGGTGTTCTGCGCCATGGGAAGCTCGATCATGGATATCGTTCATATGTACGAACAGAGCCGCCGCATGGTGTTCATGGAGCCGATGTCCGAACGGCTTGTAGTCGACCGCGAGCAGTTCAATGCGACGGTCAGTTCGCTGATCAGAAGGGCCGAGGCCGATCTGCGGAGTGAAGGGCTCGAGGTGGCGGATGCCGCCTATTCGCTGGAGCTCGACATGCTTTATGGCGGCCAAGTCAACCTCAAGCGCGCCTCATCGCCATGCCTGCAGATCAGTTCCGACGCCGACGCTCAGGCCATCTACGATGAGTTCGAACGTGAGTTCAGCGAGGCGTTCTCGCCGCTGGTAGTCAACAGGCCCGGCGGCGTGTTTCTGGACAATTTCGTGCTCCGCGTCACGGTGCCAACCTGGAAACCGGATGTGGCCGAGTATCCGTTGGGCGCCGCTGATCCGTCGCCCGCCCAGATCGGCGAGCGCAAAGCCTATTGGCCAGAAAGCAAGGCGTGGGTGAGCACGCCGATCTACCAGTTCGAGCAACTGCAGGCGGGCAATGTGGTGACCGGACCTGCGGTAGTCGAGGCGGAGTTGACCACCATCGTGGTGCCGCCAGGGCAGAAGTTCGCGATCGACCAGCATGGTCTTGGCATTCTCGAAGCGCTCAACCCGCCGCCGCCGCGCAAACGGATTGGTGCCCAAGTCGCCGTGGCAGCGTGATCGCAAGGACTCAGGAGACAATCAATGCCGATTCCCTCACTCGAACAGAAGCTGACTTGGCTGAAGCCGACGCCCCCGACTCAGCGGGAACTGGAGCTTGCGGCTCAGATCGACCCCGCAACCTTTGAAATCGGGTTCCAGCGGACCAATGACATTCTTGACGAGGGGATGGACGTGTTCGTTCGCTCGTGCCGCTGCGCAATGGGGATCGCCGGCGACTCGCTCGTCGCAATCATGACCGCCACCGGTGACATCGTGAACGGCAGCTGCGGGACCTATTTGCATGCTGTCATTCCTCCGCTCGTTATCAAGTACATCCTCGAAACGTACGGTAACGAGATCAAGGATGGAGATCTCTGGTTCGCGAACGATGCCGTCTATGGCGGCGTTCACAATCCCGATCAGATGGTGTGTATGCCGGTGTTCTATGACGGCAAGCTCGTGGCCTGGACTGCGGCGCTGGTTCATACGACCGAAACCGGTGCGATCGAGCCAGGCGGTATGCCGGTCTCGGCCTCGTCCCGGTTCGAGGAAGGCATGAACGTCCCGCCAATGCGCATCGGTCGGAACTTCAGGCTCGACGAAGACGTGGTTTCAATGTTCGTCGCCTTCGGCATCCGCGCACCCTCGATGATCGCCGTTGATCTCAAGGCCCGCTGCACGACCGCCGACCGGGTGCGCACCCGGCTGATCGAGCTGTGCGACCGGGAAGGGCCGGACTATCTGACGGGGCTGTTCCGAAGAATGCTCCAGGAAGCCGAGGCGGGCGCAAAGGCACTCATCGAGCAGTGGCCGGACGGCAAGTACAGGTGCGTCACCTTCAGCGATGCTGTCGGCCTCAAGCAGGGGCTTGTGCGCAGCTGCTACATGACCGTCGACAAGAAGGGAGACCGCATGCTGGTGGACCTTTCCGAAACCGGTCCCGAAACGCCATCTCCTTACAACGCACATCCACAGGCGGCGATCGCCCATTTTTCCAACTACATCTACGAGTATCTCTTCCACGCTCTGCCGATCTCGAACGGCACCTTCGCCTCGATCGACTTCAAGTTCGGCGTGCGGACGTGTCTATCGCCAGATCCGAGGGCCGCGACCTCCTGTTCGGTCATGATCTCGACGGGCGTGATGAGCGCGGTTCACAACACCTGCGCGAAGGCGATGTATTCGACCGCGCTGTGGAAGCAGAGTGGTGCATCGATGGGCAATGGCGGCAACGCGCTGGTGTTGGCGGGACTCAATCAGTGGGGCGCGCCGTTCGCCGACATGCTGGCCTATTCGATCAATACGGAAGGGCAGGGCGCACGGCCGACTGAGGATGGAATGGACGCCTTTGGCTTCCCGTGGTGCGTGTTCGGACGCGCACCCAACACCGAACAGGTCGAAAACGAGTTTCCGCTACTCGTTCCTCTCTCCAATCATTGGAAGGACTCTTGCGGGCACGGCAAATACCGCGGGGGCGTCGGCACCGTGCAGATGTGGGTCGCCCACCATGTGCCCGCTGTGTATATGATGGCGATCGCCGACAACACCAAGTTACAGACGCCGCAGCCCCTGTTCGGCGGCTATGCGCCGTGCACCGTGCCCGGGATTGGAATCCGAAACGCCAATGTCAAAACGCTGATGGCGGAGGGCAGCAAGGCGCTCGACCTGGATATTCAGACATTGCTCACTGAGAGGCCGATCGAAGGCAATTACGAGATCGAGTTCCAAGGAAGGTCTGTGCGGCCCTACAACAACGGCGACGTCGCCACTTTCGCGTTCAGCTGCGGCGGGACCGGCTATGGCGATCCAATCGATCGCGACGCCAAGGCGATCGAGCAGGACATCGTCAAGGGGGTATTGTCTCCTGAAGCTGCCCGCCATGTCTACAAGGTGGCGTGGGACGAGACGGATCGTCGGGTCAATCTTGAGCAGACAGCGGAGCTGAGGACCCAGGAATTGCTCGCCCGCAAGGCACGAGGCCGTCGTTACGACGAATTTGAAGCCGCGTGGCTCAAACAGAAGCCACGCGACGAGATCCTGACCTACTATGGGAGCTGGCCCGATGCGCGGGAAGTTATGCCGCTCCTGAGAGCCTGATGGCGAGGCGGCGTCATGTGGCGCAAAAGGATGCAGGACTTCTCCCGATCAGCAGGGAAATCGCATGCCCCTCTCTTCGCCCCCTTACTGTTCGGTGTATCGGCCCAGATCGAGTCGATCACGCCGGAGACTATGGCCCACGATCCAACGAAGCTTCGCAAGAATGTTGGAGAGCTTCGCCGTGTCTTGGGGCTAAACGCAGTCTATTGCATCGCGCCTGGCGAAGCCGAAGCGCAAGCCATCGGTCCGGTGGGGTCGGAGATCAGCCCGGAAACCGTTGCCAGGCAGGAGAGCATCGCCGCGTCGCTGGAAGCGGTACACCAATGGCAAGCCGATACCAGCGAGCCGGTCATCATCGCTGCCGTGCACGGACCGGCGATGCTGCTGAGGAGGTTGCGGGCGGCGGGCGGCGACGCCTCCGACGAGACGAGCCTCCAGCACATTGGCCGCGGGCTGGCGGCCATCGTTCGGGTGTTTGCGGAAGCCGGAGTGCACGTCGTGCAATTCCACGACGACGCGCCCTCGGACGAAGCTGTCGAGCTCTGGAAAGGAGCGCTCGGCACCGCTGGCAATGTCGCACGCTTTCATCGAGTGTCTCCTGTTCTGGTCATCCGCCGCGGGACGATCGATCCCTGGCCGGCGCAGGCCATTCCGTGTCCGACCCGCGAGCAACATCCCGGTGCCTTGTCCCGGCTCCACGGCCGCGCCTGGTCTGCCGAGCCGAGTCAATGGTCTCGCTTGCCCGGTGAGGAGGCAGTCGAACGTATCGTAACGACCGTGGCAGAGGTCCGCGATGACATTGAGATCGGGGCACTCCTAGGCGACGTTCGGCGGATCAGGGAAGACTGATGACGACTACCTCGCGAGAGTATTGGAACGAGCAGCTCGAAACGCTGCCGTGGACCGAGGTCGAGCGCTGGCAGGCCGAACGCATCGCGCCGGCGATTGCGAAGATTCGTGCCCGCTCGGCGATGTATCAAGAGATGTTCGCCGATGTGCCGGGCGAGGTGAAGGTTCTCCGGTTTGCTGACTTGGCCGGGCTGCCGTTCACGATGAAGGACCATATCAGAGCCGCACAGGATGCGGCGACGGACGAGCGGCCGCTCGGCGACAATCAGGCCGCGCCGCTGAAGAGTATCGTTCAGGCGCTGAGCTCCAGCGGTACGACTGGCAAGCCGCTCTATTATGGATTGACCGCGCGCGATTGCGAGGTGTTCTCCGACGCCATTGCCAACACATGGTTCACCGCCGGCGTTCGCGCCGACGATGTCGTCGCTCATCTCGTAGGGTTGCCGATGGTGGCGGGCGGCCTGCCGTACGCAGACGGGTTTCGCAGACTAGGTGCGACACTCGCGTGGCTCGGCGGCTTTCCCACCGACAGGATTTTGCGGGAGATGCGCCGGCTCCGCTGTACCGCATTGCTCGCAACGACGTCGTTCGGGCTTTACCTATCGGAACAATGGGACACCGTGGGGCAGGAGACGGGGATCCCGTCACGCTTGGGGAAGGTGCTGTGCGGAGGCGAACCTGGCCTGAACCAGCGTGATATCCGCGATCGGATCACAGGCGGTCTCAACGTCTCGCATTTGCGGGAAGTAATGGGCCTGGGCGACGTGATCTCGGGCATGTGGGCTGAATGCGAGCGGCATGAAGGCATGCACTTCAATGCTCAAAAATATGTCGCGATCGAGCTGATCGATCCTGATAGCGGTGACGTACAGCCCTGGCGTGAGGGAGGGACCGGAGAGATCGTCTATACGACGTTCGATCGCGAGGCGACGCCGATGGTTCGCTACCGGTCGCGCGACCATGCGCTGGTCGTCGGGATCGGATGCTCGTGTGGGCGTACGTCACCGCGCATTCGCTGCATCGGCCGGACCGACGACATGCTGATCTACAAAGGCATGAACGTGTTTCCGGCGGCCTTGAGGGACCTGATCAGCTCCAAGTTCGCCGGGCAGGTGCAGCCGATGTTACGGGTCTGGAAGGAGACGAAGGATCAGGTCCGCTTCGACGATCCGATCTCGGTGGATGTCGAAGCCGTCGACAATCTATCGGGCGACAGTGCGGAAACACTCCGTCGGGAGATTGAGGCCGAAGTCCGCAGCCAGCTGCAGATTCGGATTCGCGTGATGGTGCTTGAGCCAAAGAGTATTCCGAAGAGTGTCTACAAGACCTCGCTGGTTGCGGTTCGCAACGGTTGAGGGTGTTCGGCGGAAGACGATCAATGAAAAAGGAAAACCCGCAGGGAGGTAAGTATGACCAACAGACTGGCGGACAAAGTGGCGGTTATCACCGGCGGCGGAGCCGGTATCGGGAGAGCTATTGCGAAGCGGTTTGCTGACGAAGGAGCCCATGTAGCGATAGCGGACATTGGATCGACGGACGATGTCAAGCGCGACGTGACGGTCGCGGGTCGACGATTCTTTGCATCGCGCTGTGATGCATCGCGGCCGGATCAGGTCGAAGCGTTCGCAGAGGGTGTTCTCAAAGAGCTCGGCAGGTGCGATATTCTGGTCAACAACGTTGGGATCTATCCGTTGAAGCCATTCGACGATCTCAAATTTGAAGACTGGAAGCGGATCTTCGAGATCAATGTCGACAGTCAATTTCTCATGAGCAAGGCGTTCGTTCCGGCCATGAAGCAGCGCGGGTGGGGGCGGGTCATCAGCCTTACCTCGACAGTATTCTGGCTGAAGATTGATGCCTATACGCATTACATCAGCACCAAAGCGGCAAATATCGGGTTTACCCGGGCGTTGGCAACCGAGCTGGGACCGCACGGCATTACTGTCAACGCGATCGCGCCCAGTCTGGTTCGTACGGCAACAACCGAAGCATCGCCCCTCGCTGAAATGTTCGAAGCGCTGCCTGAGATGCTTCAATCGATCAAGCGCACGCAGGTACCGGAAGATTTGACTGGCGCCGCTGTGTTTCTCGCGAGTGACGATTCGGCATTTGTGACCGGTCAAACGCTCGCGGTAGACGGCGGCATGGTTCGTCACTGACTTACGGAAGAGGAGAGCCGCGGGACGAAGTCATGTCTGTGCCGTGTTTGTTAGGAGCTTGGTGAAAGCATGAAATTCGAAAATGCCGTGATCCCTGTTGACCAGATATGGTCGTCGCCATTCGTGCGTTGGCAAGGTTCGCTTGCGGACGTCTCCAGCATCGACGTTGCCGTTGCGGTTACCCGCGACGCCCTCGCCGCCAGGCGCGTGAATCCGGAAGAGATCGACGGATTGGTGGTGGGAATGACAATTCCCCAGCCGAACTGCTTTTACGCGGCGCCCTGGATCGCATCGCAGCTGGGTGTGCCGGGCCTCACGGGTCCGGTCATCGCACAGGCTTGCGCGACGTCGGTTGCCTCACTCGCCAGTGCGGCAGCTCAGATCGAGCTGGAAGGACGCGGGACCAAGCTAGTGGTCACGACGGATCGAACCAGCAACGGCCCGCTTCTGGTCTATCCTCGTGGCGACGGAATGGGGGGAGCGCCGGCGACAGAACACTGGGTGCTGGAGAGCTTTCGCGCCGATCCGAATACGGGGCAGTCGATGGTGCACACGGCGGAAAACGTTGGACGCGAGGGCAAGATCAGCCGCGCGGCACTTGATGAGCTGACGCTTCAGCGCTGGCACCAGTATCAGGACGCTCTCAAGGACGATCGCGCGTTTCAGCGCGGTTACATGCAGGAGATCGTGGTTCCGCGCGGCAAGCTAAAGGCGTTGCGTGTCGAGGCGGATGAAGGCGTTCACGCATATTCGGCAGAAGGTCTCGCTTCGCTGCGGCCTGTGAGCCCGGACGGCATCACCACGTTTGGCTCGCAAACGCATCCGGCGGATGGATGCGCAGGCGCGATTGTGACGTCGCGCGCGCAGTCCGTGGCAAGGGATGGAGGGGGCACCGCGAGGCTGCTTTCAGTCGCCTTCGCCCGGGAAGGCAAGGCGCAGATGCCGAAGGCGGCGACCAGAGCGGCGCAAGTTGCAATGGAGGAGACCGGGCTCTCTTTCGATCAGCTGAAGTGTGTCGTGACCCACAATCCCTTTGCCGTCAACGATATCTGGTTCGCCCAACAGACCGGCTATTCGCTGGCCAGGATGAATGTCTTTGGCTGCAGCCTCATCTACGGCCATCCGCAGGGACCGACGGGATTACGTGGCATCGCCGAACTGATTCACACTTTGCTCAGGGCGGGTGGCGGCATCGGGTTGTTCACGGGATGCGCGGCGGGCGACACTGGCGCTGCGCTCGTGATCCGGGTTGATTGAGGGACAATCGTGGCTGTCCGATTGACCACGCCGGTAACGATCCTGACCGGCTTCCTCGGAAGCGGAAAGACGACGTTGGTCAATCGGATCCTGCAGGAAAACCATGATGTTCGGATCGCCGTCATCGAAAACGAATTCGGACAGGTCGGCGTCGATGCCGAGTTTCTGTCGCGCAGCGATCAGCAAACAATTATTCAACTCGCGAATGGCTGCCTGTGCTGCTCGGTGCGAGGAGACTTGGCTCGCGCACTGCATGATCTCGCGTTGCAGGCACAGCAACGGGGCCTGTCGTTCGACAGAGTCCTGATAGAAACCACCGGGCTCGCCGATCCAGCCCCAATCATCCAGACCTTTCTGGCCGAAACCGCGATCGAATCCCTATTTCATCTCGACGGCGTTGTGGCGGTCGTCGACGCGGCACATGCCAAGGTCGAGGCGGAGCGGCCTGAGTTCCGTTCGCAGCTGGGATATGCCGACAGACTGATCATCAGCAAATCCGATCTTGTAACCAATGCGGAACGACAATCGCTGCAAGACGAGCTCACATCAATCAATCCTCGCGCGCCGATTGTTGCGGCCGATCTGCACCGATCCGGCATCTCGGAACTGATGGCGCATGTGTTCGATGTTCGGGGCTTTTCAAACGATCATATTCCATCGGAGGAAATCAATCGCATCTTGCGACGGTATGATGCGGACCTGCGCCTTCGTCCCCGGTTGCTTGGGAAGCATAGCCGCGGGGTGACGACCTGCATCTTCCGGTGCGACGCTCCATTGGATCTCGGACGCCTAAATAGGGCTCTGGATGCGTTAGCGACGATCCATGGGCAAAGGCTATGGCGGTGCAAGGGCATCGTACATTCACTCGGGTACCGCAGTCGTCTTGTGGTTCAGGGCGTGCAAGCGGTCATTCAAATTAGCGGTGGAACGATGTGGCGACCTTTCGAGCCTCGTCGAACGGTACTCATATTCATTGGTTTGGAGCTTGAGTCAGCCGCGATCCAAGAACGTCTCAATGACTGCAGGACGCTCGACGACAAGACGCCAGCAGTGCAGATGGATCCATCGATCAGAGACGAAAACTGAGGAAGCCATGAAGCGTGGCCAGGGTGGGGCGCCAGGACCTTCTCGCATAGAGATTAAAGAGTTCGCCGTTGATCGGCCCGTCGATCACCTACTTAGGCGCGTCGACCCGGTCGACGAAGGGGGCCAGATTTCGCCAAACCGCAGCATGCTCTAGCGGGTGAATGCCTTTGCCAGAGCGTCGGCGTGCCTGGTCAGGAGCCCGAGATCGGAACCGACGGCGACAAAGCGGAAGCCCCATTCGATGTACCGGCGCGCATCTGCCTCGGACGGGGTCAGGATGCCGGCCGGCTTGCCGATCGCGATGAGGCGCTTCACCGCGTCCTCGATCGCGGCCTGGACCTCAGGGTGCCAGGGGTTGCCGATATGGCCGAGCGAGGCCGAGAGATCGGCCGGGCCGATGAAGACTCCGTCGACGCCGTCGACCGATGCGATCGCTTCCAGCTCACGCAACGCCTCACCGGTCTCGACCTGGACCAGCACGCAGATCTCACCATCAGCCCGCTTCAGATAGTCCGGCACGCGCCCGTAATGGCTGCCGCGGCCGCTGGCCGTGATGCCGCGAACGCCGGCGGGCGGATAGCGGCAGGCGGCAACCGCCTTGGCCGCCTCCTCGGCGTTCTGGACGAAGGGGACGAGCACGGCCTGAGCGCCGATATCGAGTAGACGTTTCAGCAGGACCGGATCGTTCCAGGCCGGACGGACGATCGGGGTTCCGGTGCCGCCCTTCAGGGCCTGCAGCTGGACGAGGACGTCGGCTGCCTCGTTGGGGGAGTGCTCGGTGTCGATCAGGATCCAGTCGAAGCCGCTCTGGCCGATGATCTCGGCCACGATCGGGCTGCACAGGCTGCTCCACAATCCGATCTGGAGTTCGCGGCGGGCAAGCGCGGCCTTGAAGGCATTGGCAGGCAGGTCCACGGCGGCTCCCCTTCAGACGAACTGGACAGCAACGCTGCCGAGCGGCCCGAAATCGGCATGCAGCGTATCCCCCTTGTTAGCCCAGACGGGACGGGTGAAGGAACCCGACAGCATGAGATGGCCGGGCTGCAGCGTGATGTCGAATGGTGCGAGCTTGTTGGCGAGCCAGGCAATCGCCATCGCCGGATGGCCGAGCACGCCGGCTGCGAGCCCGGTCTCTTCGATCTCGGAGTTACGGTAGAAGACCGCGCCGACCCAGCGCAGGTCGATATCCTGCGGCCGGACCGGCCGGCCACCCAGCACGATGCCCGCGGCGGCGCCGTTGTCGGCAACGGTGTCGAAGATCTTGCGCGGCTCGGTGACGCGCGCGTCGATGATCTCGATCGATGGCACGACGTATTCGGTCGCGCGGAGCACGTCGACGAGCCCGACATTCGGGCCTTTCAGCGGCTGCTTCAGGATGAAGGTCAGCTCGGGCTCGACGCGTGGCACGCAGAAATTCTCGAACGGCACCTTGGCACCGTCGTTCAGGATCAGGTCGTCGAAGAGATAGCCGTAGTCTGGCTCGTCGATCTTAGACGATGCTTGCATGGCCTTCGAGGTCAGGCCGATTTTGTGCCCGATGATCTTGGCGCCGGCCTTCACGCGTTCATGCGCGACAGCCGAGGAGATGGCGTAGGAATCCTCGATCTGGATGTTGGGAAAACATCTGCGAGGGGCGCTCGCCCTGCCTCTTGGTGCGGTGGCTCTCCAGCAGGGAATGCACCGCCTGGGCGCGCTGGTCTTCGGTCAGCATCGTTCTTCTTTCCATCGGTTCGGGAAAACGGGACACACGACTGCACCCCGAGGGGCGGCCAGCCGAACGCGTCAGAGCTTCACGCAGACGTTGCGCAACTCGGTGTAGAACTCCATCGAGTGCGCGCCACCTTCGCGGCCGATGCCGGATTGCTTCGAACCGCCGAAGGGCGTGCGCAGATCGCGCAGAAACCAGGAGTTCACCCAAGCGATGCCGACATCGACCTGCGCCGCGACACGATGGGCGCGCGTCAGGTTCTCTGTCCAGATCGAAGTGGCAAGCCCGTAGGGGCTGTCGTTGGCGAGCGCGATCGCCGCATCCTCGTCGTCGAAGGGGACGATGTTGCAGCAGGGGCCGAAGATCTCCTCGCGCATCACGGTCGAACTCTCCGGCAGGCCGGTCCAGATCGTTGGCTGCACGAACGAGCCGGAGGAATAGGGGGCGGCCAAATCCGGCACGCCGCCGCCGGTGACGATCTCGGCACCCTCCGCCTTTGCCCTCGCGTAGTAGGAGAGCACCTTGTCGCGGTGGCTCTGGCTGATCAACGGGCTCAACGTCGTCGTGGCCTCGAAGGGGTTGCCCGGCTTGAGCTTGTCCGCCGCCTCCTTCAGGCGCTGCGTGAACGCGGCGAAGACCGGCCGCTCGACATAGACGCGCTCGGTGCCGAGGCAGACCTGACCGCAATTGGCGAAGACGGCGCGGGTGACGCCTTCGATTGCCTTGTCCATGTCGCAATCAGCGAACACGAGCGAGGCGTTCTTGCCCCGGTAATCGCATCGGCGATCAGGCAGATCCATGTCTTCGCGTTCGGCGGTATCGAGAAGGCTGCGCAGTGGCTGCGGCAGCGCGGCTCCTGGAGCTGAGGCCGGGCAGAGACATGACAGCGGTGGTGATCGACGGGAAGACCGTCTCGCAGAAGATTCGCGCGGAATGCCGCGGCCGGGTCAAAGGCTTGCAGGAGACGCACGGCGTCACGCCGTGCCTTGCCGTCATCCTGATCGGGGATAGTCACGCTTCGCAGGTCTATGTGCGTAACAAGATGCGAGCCGCAGAAGATGTCGGCTTGCTATCACGACCCTTCATATTCGACCGCGACGTGCCGGTGGCGATCGTGTTGGATTTGATCGACCGGCTGAACCAGGATCCGGATGTCCATGGCATCCTGGTACAGCTTCCGCTGCCGCCGCAGTTCAACATCTACACGGTCCTGCACCGCATCTCGCCGGCGAAGGATGTGGATGGCTTTCATCTGTACAATGTCGGCGGTCTGGTGGTCGGCGACACCATTTTCTCGCCCTGTACGCCCTTCGGCGTCATGAAGTTGCTTGAGCATCAGGGGATTGAGATCGCCGGTCAGAATGTCGTTGTGGTCGGAGCCAGCAATATCGTCGGCAAGCCGATGGCGCTGATGATGATGCAGCAGGACGCGACGGTCACGATCTGTCACGCCAGGACCCGCGATCTCGCCCAATTCACGATTCTGGCCGATATCCTCATCGTAGCCGCCGGTGTGCCGGGATTGATTCTGAAGCAGATGGTGCGGCGCGGCGCCGTCGTGATCGACGTCGGCATCAACAGGCTGCCGTCCGGCAAGATCGTTGGCGATGTGGATTTCGAAGGCGTGTCCGAGAAGGCTTCCTTCATCACGCCTGTCCCGGGCGGGGTCGGCCCGATGACGGTCAGCATGCTGATCTGGAACACCATAACCTCGGCCGAGCGCCACATGACCATGCACCCCGTCTGAAAGGCCGCATGCGCCGGTTCGGTTGCAAGGTGGAGCGGCGAGGGGCCTGCCGTTGGCTGCAAACGAAGGGAATGCTATGAGTTTGAGCGATCAGGCAACCGGGAAACGGACTCGCGAGAAGCATGCGTAGCAGGAAGTCGCAGGCCGAGCGCAGCGAACAAACCAAGCAGAAATTGCTGCAAGCTACGATCGAACTGCTTGTCGAGCAAGGTTATGATCGCCTCACGACGGCCTCGGTCGACGCGCGAGCCGGCATGTCGAGCGGTGCACGCGTGCATCACTATCGCAGCAAGGCTGACCTCGTGATTGCGGCGACGAGCCACGCTTACGATTGCGCCGCAGTTCTGGGCCGGCAACGGGCCGAGAAGGCGGCTGCTTCTTCCGAGCCGTTGCGCGAATTCATTGCCGATTGCCGTACGATCTATTTCGATTGGCCGTTTCTCGCAACGGAGGAGGTGATCGTCGCGGCCCGAACATCTCCCGAGCTGATGGGCCGCTTGAAGCCGGTGCTCGAGCGCTTCCATTCCGAGATGAAGGACGTGTGGCTGAAGGCCTTCGTGGCGGCGGGATATGACGCAGGCGAAGCCGAAATCTTGCTGTCTCTGACGCTCAATCTGATCCGCGGAATGGCCGTCAACCGGACTTGGCAGCAGGACCAGGCAACCTATGAACGGTTGATCGAAGAATGGTGCCAGCGTACTCACGCAGCGCGGGTGGCGGCCGGGCGGGATCTGCTGGGCACACGCGTTGGCTGAAGATTTGAGCTTGTTGATCACGTTGGGGGAGAGTTGTTGGTCGTTCGGGCCGGTGCGACTCTTCCAGAAGCCCCAATTCAGCGTGGCGTAAGAAGCGCCGCATCCGCAGGGTAACCGACGCTATTCGGCGGGGCGTGAGCGACAACGGTTATTACCGCGGAAAACTAGCATTATGGCCAGGGCAGACTCCGATGGAGAACGCAATCGGATACGATCAAGTACGCGGCGGGAAACACGGCGAGCAGAATGGTTAGCTCTAGCCTAGCTCTACGGAGTGGCATTGCCGAATCGATATGAAAGCCGTGACAGAGTCGTCCGCAACTTTCTGAGCTACCCATGGCAGCAGCAACGTCGCCGTGATCGAGCATGTCTTCGAGCTAAGGGAGGATCGCGGGCTGCTCGTAACAACTTGCCGCGTCTCAAATATAGAACCGAGCATCCCATTCCTGGAACTGGACAGCTAATTTGGAAATCCCTTGAGTGTTCCCCGACGGGATTGGCGAGGGGACAAAAGGGTGAAGGGCGTAGCGCAAGCAAGTTCGCAAGGGACCGCCGGCGAAGAATGCGACTTCGGCGTCAGCACGCCCCTTAGGAGCACGTCCGTTGAACGTGCATCGAGATCAACCTGGATCGCGATCGCCCTCAGCTTCATTGCGGTGCTGCTCGACGGGCTGGACACCACTTCGATTGGCGTCGCGGCTCCGGCAATCGCTGCCTACATCAACGTGTCTCCGGCGTCGCTCACGCCTGCGTTCGTGCTGACGAGCGTCGGCGCGGTTTTGGGATATTTGGCGTCCGGTCCGCTGGTCAGCCGCTGGGGGGCTCGGCGCATCCTGATTGCCAGCGTAGCGGCTTTTTGGCGCTCTCTCGCTTGCAACGCCGCTGGCAAGTTCGGTGGCGCAGCTTGCGGCACTACGTCTGGTTACCGCCATTGGACTTGGCGTGGCGGTGCCGGCGGCCATCGCCATTGCGACCTCGCAGTGCCCTCCAAGGCTCAAGGAGACGGCTGCCGTCATTGTGACGACCGCCGTCGCCGCGGGGGGCATTCTAGGGGGTGTACTTGGCGCAGCCCTGACCGCGCAGCTGGGCTGGCAATCCATCTTCATCGTCGGTGGCGCGCTTCCGCTCGCGTTCGCCCTCGTTCTTTTGATTTGGTTGCCCCGGTCCATCGAGGACAATAGTCCTGGGCCGAAGCACCAAGGCGAAGGACAGCGGGGCGGTCTCAAGCTCATCGGCAATCTGCTCGGTCCAGGACTTGCGACCAGAACAGTCAGTCTCTGGATATTTTCCTTTCTGATCTTTGCCGACGCCTACGCGCTGGTGTTCTGGTTGCCATCGTTCCTCATCAAGATGGGCCTCTCGCCCCAATATTCGCAGTTGGGCGTCAGCTTCTTCAGCGCCGGGGGCTTGATCGCCGATGTCGTGCTGATGCTGCTCGTCCGCCGGCTTCCGGTTGCGCGAATCCTGTTGTTGGCTGCCGCGATAGGCGCGATCTCTGCGGCGGGGCTTGCGACGCTTGACCTGGCCCCGTTTGGCGCCTGGGTCCTGATTGCAGGAACCGGCGCGGGGCTGATCTCATGCAGTGTGGGTCAGGCCGCTCTCGCCGTCTCGCTCTATTCCGACGCGCTTCGTACCCACGGTGTCGGCTTCTCTTCCGCCGCTGGCCGGATCGGATCAATTGTCGGGCCCGCGGTCGCAGGATTACTGGTTTCGAGTGGCATTGCTCCGCAAACGATCATACTTGCGGCGGTAATTCCGGCAGTGCTGGCGATCTTCGCGCTCCTTCCGCACTTGCGTACGATCGCGCGGCCGTGATCCAGCGCTCCAAAAACTGGAAGACTCCTCGCCATTTCCGGACGCCGGGTGAACCTTGCGCGAGCGCCCACGCCTCGGACTCTCAGATTGTCTAGTTGGAGATAGGAATGACTGGTGTGGAGCACGTCGAACTGGAAACGCCGTTTGGCCACTTACGCGGCGCGCGGATGGAGGGCGTAACAGCGTTTCGAAGGGTTCCTTACGCGGAAGCTCCCGTCGGCCCGCTACGCTTTGAGATGCCGTCGGCGCCACCGCGATGGCAAGGCGTTCGCGACGCCACCGCCGCCGGGCCGGTTCCTCCCCAAAATCCGTCGCGTCTCGATCTCGCGATCGGGACCTACGATGTGCAGCGAAGCGAGGACTGCTTGCATCTCGACATCTGGACCGGCCAAGCGGCCGGAGCGCGCGCGCCCGTCCTGGTGTTTATCCACGGGGGCGCCTTCATGACGGGAGGAGGTTCGCTGCCCTGCTACGATGGCGGCGTTCTCGCAAAGCAAAACGGCCTCGTCGTCGTGAACATCACTTATCGGCTCGGCATCCTCGGTTTCTTTCCTCATCCGGCGCTTGGCAGATTAAACCTCGGTCTGCACGATCAGGTCGCGGCTCTGCGCTGGATCGGGGAGGCCATCAGCGCGTTCGGTGGGGACCCGCAGCGCATTACGGTGATCGGCCAGTCGGCCGGTGGTTTAAGCATCGCGGCTCTCGCCGCCAGCGAAGCCGGACCGAAGCTATTCAATCGAGCGATCCTGATGAGCGCGCCGGTCGGCATCAAGCTCCGAACCGTCGAGCAAGCGCAGCCGATCACTGATGCGATCCTCAATGCTCTCGGCGTCGCCGCCGGCGATGTCGACAAGCTCCGAACGCTGCCGATCGATCAGATGCTGGAGGGATTGTGGAGCCTGCAAAAGAGGGGTCCCGCGATCCCCGGCGAGACCACGCCGCCGTTCATGCCGGTTTTGGATGATTCGCTCGTGCAACGCGATCCCAGCGAGTCCGTTCAAATGGGTCGGGCGAGCTGGTGCGACATGATGATCGGGGTGACGCGCGAGGAACATGCAGCATTCTCTTTCTCGAATTCCTCGCTCGACGAGATGTCCGAGGACGCGCTCGAGGCCGTAATCCGATCCCTTGGTGACGACGAGCCAGGCAGAACGCTTTCAAGATTGCGCTCTGCACGTGTGCCTGCGACGCCCCGCACGCTTTTGGGCGACTTCTACACCGAGCGCGATTTCACGAAGCAGAGCCTTGAGATCGCCGGCACCCAGTCCCGGCTCGGGCGCAAAGCTTTCATGTATTGGTTCGATTGGCAGTCGCCCGTCCCCGAATTGGGAGCCTGCCATTGCATTGATCTTCCTTTCTTGTTCGGCAACTTCGACGTCTGGCAGGCGGGCGCGATGGTCCGAGGTGCGGACTTGCGCGAGATGCAGGAACTGAGCCGGCTTTTCAGAGGCGCAATTGCCGAATTCGCGGCAACGGGCGATCCCAACGGTCAGGGCCTCCCCGTATGGCCCGCCTACGCCATGGAGCAGGCGATCCTGCACTTCGACCGTCGTATCGCAGCCTCGCGCCACATCTCATAACCGGAATTGATCCGCTGAGCGGACGCCCAAGGGGGGCCGCGCGATCTCAGCTCCCGCCCGATCTTCGCGCGCGCTTCCGGGATGCGCGTCGAGATTTTGGCTCCAAGGCAACTTCCGAGTGCGATTGGAGCCGACCGTTGGATGCGCGCAGCCGGTCCTGAAGAAATTTTGCCAGGCCGGCAACAAACAGCCGGCCGGCGACGGTGAGAGATCGGCGCGAAGGATAGAGTGCATAAAACGTGATCGGCGGCGGTGCCCAGTCGCGAAGCGGTAGCACGAGGCTTCCATCCAGCAGATCCGGCTCGCACATCGAGATTGGCAATCGCGCGAGACCGAGGCCGCGTATGGCTGCCTGTCGAACGATGTTGAGATTGTTGGCCGAGAACTTGAGCTCAACGTCGATCTCTGTCGCCTTATCCCCTGTGTCAAGGAGCCGCCAACGCGACATGAAGGCGTCGGCGCCCCATCCAATTCCGGGATGACCTACCAGATCTGCGGGGCTCTCGCAGGCGCCAATGGACGCCATCAGGTGGGGCGCGGCGACCAGGCGGTAGGGCGTCGTCGCGAGCTTCTGGCAGATCAGCTCGGAGTCCGCCAGAACCTCGCGTGCGGGATGAATCGCGAGATCATGGTGATCGATCTTCGGGTCGAACGTTCCCTTGGCGTTGTCCAGGGTCAGGCGCACATCGGGATAGTTCTCGGCAAACTGAATGGCGAAATCGGCGACCAGAATCTCGGCGAGGACGGCCGGGCAGGAGATGCGCAACATGCCGGAGGGCCGGTTGGTGCGCTGCTCCGCGAGCGCCTTGATGGCGACCACCTCTTCCCTGATCTTCTGGCTCCGCTCATAGATCGAGAGACCGATCTCAGTCGGCGAGAAGTTTCGCGGGCCGCGATGAACGAGAGGCACGCCGAGCTGGCTCTCCAGGTCACCGATCCTGCGGCTCAAGCTCGACTTCGGAATGCCGGTCTTGCGGCTCGCTGCCGATAGACTGCCGGCCTCGATAATTTCGACAAGGAGCGTCAGGTCGTCGACCGTTCCCATAGGTGATCCTCTGCGGAGACCTCAGACAGGAAGCCCGGTTTCGATGAGGTGCTCGAAAGCGGCACTTCAGCAAGCACGCATCGTTCCAATCCTGGAACGTGACTGTACCGATTGCCGGACTTTTTGTCTCGCGTCCACTGCCTATGCTGTTTCACCGAACTGAACGGGCGGTTCGAGGCGAAACGCGCCGGACCACGACAGCCTCGACTGTCTTGGACCGGGTATAGAGGACATTGGAGGGGGACTTGAAGCGTCATATTCAGCCACTACTGATGGCACTGGCTTTTGCGTCGTTCACAAGCGCGGCAGCTCTCGCGGCGGACTTGCCTGTCAAGGCCAAGCCGGTATCGTCCACTCAGCCGTTCTTTTCGGTAATCGATGACCGCATCACCATCTCGTATATCCCCAAGGCGACGGACCCCGGCGTGTTCTCCAGGAAGCCGGACGGGTCGCTCAACAGTACGACCGCGATGCAGGTCTACTCGTTCACGCACTTCGACATTTGGCGGTACGGGACGAACTTCCTGAACATTTCGTTGTTCAAGGCGGACCATAACGATCCCGCCAGCCCCTGCACCAACGCGGGCGTCGTCGTCAATCCGGGCACCGGTACTGTAACGCCGGCCAACTGCGCGGGCGTGAGCTTCGTCACCGGCCAGGCCCGCTCGACGTTCGGCTGGAACGAAATCTTCGACACCAAGACATTCACTGTCGGGCCGCTCCGCAACATCTCCTTTCAGATCGGGCTTGATGCGAGCTCGACCAACTACTATCGGGCCGCCGCTGCGCAGGCGGTCTCGGCCGGTCTGCAGTTTCAGTTCGATCTACCCTACAGGGGCTACGTCAACATCGCGCCCTTGGCGACCTGGATCTACGTGGCCCATATGGGATTCCTGCAGTGCGGCGGCGGTTTTTCGGCGCCGGTGTCCGGCGTGAGCTGCCTTCCTGACGGCAACCGGCAGTATCAGCCGACATGGGCGGTCGAGACGAACTACTACATGGACCTCGGCTTCCTTCCCGAGAGCATGCGCTTTTTCTCCGTCAGTGGTCGTGCGCAGCTGATTGGCGCTATGGGCCCGGAGAACGCTCCGCTTCCCTACAATCCTTTGCCGGTGGCGGCACCGACGAATTCCATGACGAAGATGTCTCTCAACTCCGAGCCGATTCGCCTGACTTTCGATGCCTCCAAGGCAATATGGGGTCCGAACTATTCGCACTACGTCGATATCTGGGTCGCCTATCGTTACTGGCAAAACAAATTCGGTCTCGATCACAACGTCTCCAGGCTCTGCACCATCTCGCCGGGGGTGAGCAACAACACCTGCACCGAATCGAGCCTGTACAGCGGCATCAGCATGAAATTCTAGCTTCGATTGCCTTCCCGAGGCCAACTGATGCCGCTTGATCCCGCGGCATTTTTTTTTGGCAGAACCGCGATGCTGCACGACAGATTGGACCGACAAGAACGAAAGAGAGCGTGGTGACGATCCGAAATCGGTTCGTGTATCGAAGCAGTCAATCGCCGCAGCGAGGATACGATGGCTGCGCGAGCAGGAGCCGGTTCGCACATCATCGTCCGCCGCATCGGGCACATGCGTCACGTGCTCGCACCCGCACCTTCCTAGCTCGCAAGCTCCGGCGCGCCGGAACAGCCGGCCAATCTCGCGCGCCACAACATGCTGGTCTACAATCTCGCCAACGATCGCTGTTCGCTGCGCCTGCGCAAAGGCCATGGCGCGCAGATTGTTCGCATCACACCGACACTCGACAGCAATGACGGTCAGGTCATCCGCGGCGCGGCGCTTGGCTGGCCTCGGCATCCTCATTCAGCCGCTCTACACCGTTCAGAGCGACATCGCAGCGGGGCGCTGCCTTTCGCATCCGAATTGGTTGTAAGTGATCGACGACCCCGCTTATCTTGCAGCTGCTTATGCTACGTTCGGAGCGGGATCAAGTTCGGAAGCGTAACTCTTCGCGCCGATCAGCGTGAGCGGGGCCGCTAAGGCTGATGTCGCCGCGTGATTGCAACTTGCGCTGCCTGGGCATAGAGGCTCGCCACCAGCTCGAGATGGCTGCCTGCGGTTTCCGTTTTTTCGGCCCAGCCGTCGAGTGCCTCCAGCATCGGCGGCAGCGTCGCGGCGCGCAAGTCCGCATAGGCTTCGGTGACGGAACGGCCGATCTCGGTCGTGCGATAGCGCGTTTCCTTGCGCGACGAGGATCCCTCGGTTTCGATCAGCCCGGCCTTCACCAGCTTGCGCGTTGCATATTGCAGGTTCGGCACGTCGACACGGTTGAGCAGTTGGCCGATTTCGGAGAGCCGCTTCGGCTCGTCGCCCATCCGGACCACATTGAGTACGGCGACGTCGTCGCCGGTCAGCGGCACGTCGCAGACTGCGGCGAGGCATGCGGCCTTCCAGCGGTAATAAGCTTGCGCCAGCCGCTCCAGCCTGAACTCGAATTCCGAAAGCTGTCGCTCGGTTTCCGTGCGCGCCAGATGCCAGGAGCCCCCGCGCTCGCTTGCTTCGGCCTGCTGCCTCGGCTTCGCCATCTCGCCGGTTCGCTTCGCGGCAGCCTTCTGCGTCTTCCTCAACATCGTCTCCCGATCGTCCGCCGATTTTCAGCCAGTGATTCTGCCCAAGCTCAGGCTCTAGGCAGGCTCTGCCCAATCAATGCTATTTACAAGTTGGATTCTTACATTAAAAATACAATTAAGAAAGCATGATGAAGGGGCGCCGCCTCGACCTCATGCGGGACGCGTCGATAAGACGCGCGCAAGGGACGGAAGCAGCTCAAGGGCTCAACGACGAGAGGGGATCGCATATGGCGGGACAATGGATCGATATCGCTGCCAAGGATGGCGGCAGCTTCAAGGGTTATCTCGCCGTTCCTGCCTCGGGTTCGGGTCCGGGAATCCTGCTGTTGCAGGAGATCTTCGGCGTCAACAAATCGATGCGCGACGTTGCCGACTATTATGCTGAAGAAGGCTATGTCGTGCTGGCGCCCGACCTGTTCTGGCGCATGGAGCCCGGTGTCGAGCTCGGCTACACCGAGGCCGATTTCGGCAAGGCAATGGGCTACTACCAGCGCTTCGACGCCAACCAGTCTATCAAGGATGCCGCTGACGCCCTGAAGGTCCTGCGGGCCAGGCCCGAATGCAAGGGCAAGGTCGGCGCACTCGGCTTCTGTCTCGGCGGCAAGCTTTCCTATCTAGTCGCGGCCCGCACCGACGTCGATTGCGCCGTGAGCTATTATGGCGTCGGCATCGAGGCTGATCTCGCCGAAGCGGGCGATGCGAAGTGCCCGATGGTCTTCCATTTCGCCGAGCTCGACCGCTTCGCGCCCGCCGAAGCCCGCGAGCAGATCAAGGCGGCCTTCAAGGGGCGGCCCGACGTCGAATTCTATCTCTATCCAGGCTGCGATCACGCGTTCGCCGCGTCGGAGCGGACGAGCTTCAACAAACCGGCGACGCTGATGGCTCATTCGCGCTCGATCGCACTGTTCCGCAAAGTGCTGGGCCCGCACTACGATCTCTCGACGTTGTGGGACCGGCACACCGAGCTCGAATTCGCCACGCGTTCGGCCGAAGAGACCATGACCACCATGGTCGCAGAGCCCTATGTCAACCACATCCCGACCATGACCGGCGGCGTCGGCTATCGCGACTTGCTGCGCTTTTACAGGCATCATTTCATCCCGAAGACGCCGCAGGACACCAAGCTCGTGCCGATTTCGCGCACCATCGGCGCCGACCGGATCGTGGACGAAATGCTGTTCTGCTTCACCCACGACAATGAGATCGACTGGATGCTGCCAGGCGTTGCGCCGACCGGCAAATATGTCGAAATTCCGTTGGTCGCGATCGTGCGCTTTCGTGGCGACAAGCTCTACAACGAGCACATCTATTGGGATCAGGCTTCGGTGCTGGCGCAGATCGGGCTGCTCGATCCTGCGAAACTGCCGATCGCGGGCATCGAGACGGCGAAGAAGCTGGTCGACGAAGCGCTGCCGTCGAACACGTTGATGGCACGCTGGTCCGAGAGCGCCGGCAAATAATCCGAACCGATTGACGGCGCCGCACACGGCGCCGTTTTCGTACACGTTCGTCGAACTTGGTTCATCGTATTTTTCTCACATAGTTGGGGTAACGAACATGTCTTCCCTGTCGCGCCGTTCGATCCTGCAGCTCGCCGGCGGTGCCGCCGCGCTGCGCTTCGCATCAACTCTTCCCGGCATTGGCGCCGCGCATGCGGCGGCATCGGGCACGCTGACCATCGCCTATAACGTCAATCTGCCGTCATTCGACCCGACGATCGGCGTCTCCGCCGTCAACCCGACCATCCAGTCGATCTACCAGTCGGTGTTCGACCCCTATATTGGCCAGGCCGCGGACCTCTCGTTCAAGCCGGGGCTGCTGACCAAATGGGGTTGGAACGAAGACCGCAGCAAGGTCACCCTGGAATTGCGCAAGGGCGCAACCTGGCATGACGGCTCGCCAGTGACGGCCGAGGATGTCGTGTGGTCGCTCATCCGCGCGGCCGATCCGAAAGGTGGCAATCCGATCCAGTTCGTCTGGTCCAAGGTCGGCAACTACAAGATCGACGGCAACACCATCACCGGCGACGTGCTCGAATTCGAGCCGACGCTGTTCAAATGGATGGCGTTCCTGACCGGTTATATTTTGCCTAGGGCCTATTTCGAGAAGGTCGGTGCCGAAGGTTTCGAGAAGGCGCCGATCGGATCGGGGCCCTACAAGGTCGATGCCTTCGAGCGCAACGCCTTCCTGCGGCTGAAGGCGCATCCTGGCTACTGGGGCGGCAAGCCGGCGTTCGAGACCGTGGTGTTCAAGTTCATCACCGATCCGACGAGCCGCGTCGCCGAGATGGAATCCGGCGGCTCCGATCTCACCTTCGAGATTCCCTACGAGGAGTTCGACCGCCTCAAAGCCAAGCCAGGATTGGCAGGGCAGACCAAGCCGGTGTCCGACATCGCGATGATCTTCATCACCGACATCGACCCGATGCTCGACCGCAACGTGCGGCTTGCCGCCCACCATGCGATCGACAAGAAGGCGATCGTCGACCGGCTTCTCAAGGGCTACGGCGTGCCGATCTCGACACTGGAGGCGCCGGGCTATGCCGCTTTCGATCCTTCTATCAAGGTCGCCTACGATCCCGAACTCGCAAAAAGCCTGCTCGCCAAGAGCGGCTATTCGCTGGGCAAGCCGGTCAAGTTCACGATCCAAACCACGCGCGGCTTCAAGCCGAAGGACTACGAGATGATCCAGGCGATCGTCGGCATGTGGCGCAAGGTCGGCATCGACGCCAACATCGAGATCTACGAGATCGCCAAGCATTTCGAGTTGCGCGCACGCCACGCGCTGGCGCCGGCCGCCTTCTACAATTGGGGTAACGCGATTGGCGATCCCTCGACCTCGACCGGCTTTGCGATGTTCGGCCCCTCGCCGCATTGCGCCTGGAAGGGGAAGGACCTCGTCGAGCGCATCGGGCCTCTCTGGGGCGAGAAGGACGAGGCCAAGCGTATCGCCGGCTACAAGGCCGTCGACAAGTACATCGCCGAGGAGGGCGAGGTGATCCCGCTGTTCCAGTACGTGCAGCCGATCATCCACAAGAAGGGCCTGAAGGTCGTATCGCAGTCCAACGGCATGATCCTTCCGCAACTCGTCACGCCAGCCTGAGCGGCGAAACAGAGAGGCGGACCGATCGATGCGATGGGGCGAGATCATCCGGCGACTCGTTCTCGTGCCACCCACGCTGTTCGGCGTGGCGGTGATCGTGTTCGTGCTGTTGCGCGTGGTGCCGGGCGATCCCATCGCCATGATGATTCCGCCCGGCGCGTCGGAGGCCGACATCGCGCGGCTGCGCGCGCTCTACGGCCTCGACCTGCCGATCCTGCAGCAGTTCTCGACCTGGCTCGGACAGGTCGCACGCGGCGACTTCGGCAGGTCCATCAGCGTCCATCAGGGCGTCTTCGCCCTTTTGCTGGAGCGCCTGCCGGCTACGATCGAACTCGCGTTTCTGGCGACGCTCGTTGCCGTCGCACTGGGTGTTCTCGTCGCTCTCATCGGCATCCTGTTGCGCGGCCGGCGCGCCGAATGGGCGGTCGATGGCGGCATCGGCGTGTTGCTTGCGATTCCCGATTTCCTCTGGGCGCTAATCCTGCTGCTGGCCTTCGGCGTGCTGCTGCCGTGGCTGCCGATCTCGGGTCGGGTCGATCCGCAGATCGACGTTCACCTCCGCAGCAACTTCTATCTGCTCGAAAGCCTCTTGACCGGCCGCTTCGCGATCGCCTTCGCACTGTTGCATCATATGATCCTGCCGGCGCTCGCGCTGGCGCTGCCCTTCGCGGCGCTGGTGGCGCGTATCCTGAAGGCATCGCTCACCGAGGCCGAGGACCAGGACTATGCCCAGATCGCGCGCGCTCGCGGCTATTCGTGGCCCGACATCCTGCTGCATGAGGTCTTTCCGAACGCGCTGATCCCGACGGTCGCTCTCGGCGGAGTTCAGGTCACGCTCTTGCTCGGCGGGACCGTGCTGGTCGAGCGCATCTTCTCCTACGAGGGTATCGGCAACATGGCGATCGATGCGGTGATCAACCGCGACTTCCCGCTGATCCAGGGGCTGGTGCTGACCTTCGCGGTGCTGTTCATCGCGCTCAACCTTGCCGTCGATCTGATCGTCACCTTGCTTGATCCGAGGCTGCGCCATGGTTGACCTCGCGCTTTCCTTTTCCATCGCACGTCCCTCGCGGCTCTCCGCCGCGATGACGCGCGGCGGCGCGCGGCTCTGGGTCGGCGCGGCCATTGTTGCGCTGCTGGTGCTGGTCGCGCTGCTGGCGCCCGTCCTGGCGCCGCATGATCCGCTCGAGCAGGACCTGATGTCCGCGCAATTGCCGCCGTCCTGGATGGTGGGCGGCGATCACGCCTATCTCCTCGGCACCGACAGCCTTGGCCGCTGCGTGCTGTCGCGGTTGATCTATTCGGCGCGCACCGCGGTGACGGTGGCGCTGATCGCGGCGACGTTGGCGGCGTTGATCGGCGTCGCGCTCGGGCTGTTCGCCGGCAGTTTCGGCGGCTGGGTCGATCAGGCGATCTCGCGGCTGATCGACGTCTGGATGGCGTTTCCGCCGGTGCTGCTCTCGATCGTGCTGGCGGCCGTGATTGGGGCCGGCCTGACCTCCGTGATCGCGGCCATCGTCGTGGTCGACTGGACGCGGTTCGCGCGCGTCGTGCGCGCCGAGACCATGGTGCAGCTGACGCGCGACTATGCGGCGGCCGCCCGCGTCATCGGCCTCAGCCGCGCCAAACTGCTGCGGCTGGAGATCCTGCCCAATCTCGTTCCGCTCCTGGTCACGCTGCTCGCCGTCGAGATGGGGATCGCCATCCTCGTCGAGGTCATCCTGTCTTTCGTCGGCATCTCGGTCTCCGGCGACACGCCGACCTGGGGCAGCATGATCGCCGAGGGCCGCCAGATCGTCTACCAGGCGCCCTGGATCATGGCGCTGCCGATCGGCTGCATCATCACGAGCGTGATCGGCTTCAACCTGCTCGGCGACGGCCTTCGCCTCGCCCTCGACTCGGTGCAGCGCTCATGACCGCCACGCTCGAAATCGAGGAGCTGAGGGTCGCGATCGGCGCGGCCAACGTGCTGCGGCGGGTGAGCCTCGCTTTGCAGCCAGGCGAAGTCCGCGGCCTCGTCGGTGAGTCCGGGGCCGGCAAATCGATGCTGGGCCGCGCCGTGCTCGGCCTGCTGCCGGCGAATGCGACAATCATGTCCGGCAGCATCAACTTCGAGGGCCGGGATCTCCTGGCGATGCGCGAGGCGGAGCGGCGACATCTCCTCGGCCGCCGCATCGCACTGATCCCGCAGGATCCGATGACCTCGCTCAATCCGGTCAAGCGGGTGGGCGCGCAGATCGGCGGCCTGCTGTGCCGTCATCTTGGGCTCTCGAAGCGGGCGGCGCTGGCGCGCGCGACCAAGCTTCTCGCCGAGGTCGCGATCCGCGAGCCTGCGCGAGTGCTCTCGCTTTATCCCCATGAGATTTCCGGCGGCATGCGCCAGCGCGTGCTGATTGCGATGGCGTTTGCCTGCGATCCCGTGCTGGTGATCGCCGACGAGCCTACCACAGCACTCGATGTCACGGTGCAGCGTCAGGTGCTGCAGCTCGTCGAGCGATTGCGACAGCGCCACGGCAGTGCGGTTCTGTTTGTCACTCACGATCTCGGCGTGGTGGCGAAGATCTGTCGCAGTATGACCGTGCTGCATGGCGGTCGCGTGCTGGAGGAGGGCGAGACGTCGGATGTGCTGGCCCGGCCGCGCCACGCCTACACGCGCGCGCTGCTCGCGGCGACGCCGCGCGCGGACCGACCGGCCGAGACATTGCGGCCGGTGCCGCCGGCACTGATCGAGCAATTGTGGTCGGAGGCGCGCCGGCTCGATCAGCTGACGGTTGCGGGGTCGGCATGAATGACATCCTGCTCCGCACCGGCAATTTGAGCTTCGGCTATCCGGAGCGCACCGGCTTGCTTCGCAAGCCTCATCTACGCCAGGTGATCAGAGCCATCGATCTTGCCGTGCCGCGCGGCTCGGTGCTCGGCCTGGTGGGCGAGTCCGGCTCGGGCAAGACCACGCTCGGGCGTCTGCTGGTGCGGCTCCTGACGCCGACCTCCGGCGGCATCCAGTTCGACGGCGTCGAGATTGGCGGGCTCGACGAGGCGGCGCTCCACCCGCTCCGCGCGCGGATCCAGATGATCTTCCAGGATCCGCAATCCTCGCTCAATCCGCGGCTACGGCTTGGCACCACCTTGACGCGTCCCCTCGAGGTGCATGGGCGGCTGCGAGGGCGTCAGGATCGGCGTGAGCGTGCTGCGGCGCTGCTTGAGCTGGTCGGCCTGCCGACCGAATTTGCCGATCGATATCCGCATGAATTGTCGGGCGGCCAGCGCCAGCGTGCGGGCATCGCCCGGGCGCTCGCGCTCGAGCCGGATTTCATCGTCGCCGATGAGATCGTGTCGGGGCTGGATGTCTCGACCCAGGCGCACATCCTGCTGCTGTTGAAGGAGCTGCGCGCGCGATTGGGCCTCACCATGGTGTTCATCAGCCACGATCTCTCGGTCGTGCGCGTGCTCTGCGACGATGTCGCGATCCTGCACCACGGCGAGGTTGTCGAGTACGGCCCCGTCGCGAACGTGTTTGGCGCGCCGCAGCACGCCTATACGCAGCGATTGCTCACCGCGATTCCGTTGCCCGACGTCGAGCCGGGTTGGCTCGACGAGTCCCTGCCGGTTGTCACTCCCCAGCAGCAAGGATCAGCCGCATGAGGAGACCATCAAAGATCCCGTCGTTGTCATCGCGGGCGCCACCGGTGCCGTTGCGCAAGTGCTCGTCGCCGAGCTCAAGGCGTGCAAACAGGCATCGGCGGGCCGATTGCTCGCGGCAGGAATCATTAGATGTTTGCAAACCAGAGGAAGCCATCATGACAAAGTTGAGAGCTATGCTTGTTCTCGCCACGCTTGCGCTGAGTGCCTCCGCGCTTCCAGTTGCGGCCGATTCGATTCCGGGCCTGCGCGGCCACGACCACACCGGCATCACGGTGCCCGACGTGAAGGCGGCGACCGCCTTCTTCACCGACGTGCTCGGCTGCTCGCACGCGATGTCGTTCGGGCCATTCTCGGACGACAAGGGCACGTTCATGCAGGATGTCGTGAACGTAAATCCGCGTGCGGTCATCGACGAGATCAGCATAGTCCGCTGCGGCTACGGCTCTAACATCGAGCTGTTCCAGTACGAATCGCCCGACCAGGTCAAGACGCTGCCGAAGAACTCCGATATCGGCGGCCACCACATCGCGCTCTATGTCGACGACATCGTTAAGGCTGCCGAGTATCTGCGATCGAAGAACGTCAAGACCATGCAGGGGCCGATCCCCGTCAATGAAGGACCGGCATCCGGCCAGTCCATTCTCTACTTCCTGACGCCATGGGGAATGCAGATGGAACTGATCAGCTACCCCAAGGGCATGGCCTATGAGAAGAGCGCCAAGACCGTGTTGTGGTCGACGATCGAGCCGATGAAATGAGTGCTTCGCTCCGTACAGAATGCCTTCACGGTCGTTTCCTCGAGCGTCGGAAGGGACGACGTCTGCATGTATGAATGCGACCCAGTCGCACACTTAAAAGGGAGCAGGGCGCCGCTGCTGCGCCGCCCGTTGGTGACCTGGTCTGCCAAGTGCGTGCTACCGAAACGCGTGTCCTGATGGCTTGCGAGGTACGGCACCAAGCTGCTGAACATCTCCAGTCTCGCTCCGATTTCCCGAGTGATTTCAGGCGCCTGAGGGCGGCGACAATCTGGCTGAGCACCGTCCCGCCCGAGCCAAGACCAACATGCAAGCCTGTTAATCGCGCGGTGCGGCCGCCGCTACAAGGTGGACGCCTCGTTCGATGATCACAGCTTTGGCCTATCATCGAACTGTACGTTCAACTCCGATGTGACAATTGCGTCACTGCGCCACCGGCAGCAGGAATACCCGCCGATAGTCCGCCGTCGACTGCGATGGTTTGGCCGGTGATCATCGATGCCTTCTCGGAGACGAGAAACGCGACCGCGTCGGCAACGTTCGCAGGACCTGAAATTCGCGGCAGCGGGCAGAGCGCTTGCAGCTCGTCGAAGACGCCTGGGTTGGCTTCGAGGCGTGCGTTCCAGGCGCGGGTTCGGACGGTCCCTGGTGCGACAGCATTCACTCGGACGCCATAGGGCCCAAGTTCGACGGCGAGGCATCTTGTCAGATGGATCAACCCCGCCTTTCCGGCGCTGTAGCCCGGGAAGCCGTAAACCCCGAGGCCATTGACGGTTGCGATGCTGACGATGCTCCCTTGCTGCGCAATCAATTGGTCACGCAAAGCCTGAATGCAAAGAAACGCGGAGTCGAGATTTGCGGCGATGTCTTCACGCCAAACGGCATAGTCCATCGTGAAGATCGAAGCTCCCTTCGCGCGGCCAACCGTGTTGACGAGAGCGGTGATGTTCCCGAGCTTCATGGCCGCGGCCGCTGCGGCCAAAACCGACGCAGGATCGGTCGCGTCTACTTTGAATGAAACGGCCTGACCGCCTTCCATGCGGATGCCCGAGCAAATCTTTTCCGCTCGCTCTTCATCCAGATCGACGCAGACAATGCCGAGCCCATCGCGCGCGAGAGCCTGACAAACAGCGCTGCCGATATCTCCGGCGCCCCCCGTGACGAAAGCCCAGTTGGTCATGTCCAGTCCTTTACGATGTTGCATGGAGGTGAGGTGGGCGATGCTGCGCCCAGGGTCGCGCCGTCTCGAACCGGGATGCCAGCTGCAAGACCCCGAGATCGTCGAAACGCCGTCCGACGATCTGCAGCCCGACCGGCAGGCCCTCCGGTGTGAATCCGCAAGGGATTGAGGACGCCGGATTCCCCGACAGGTTGAATGGGTAGGAGAACTCCGCCCAGCTCAACCAGTCCCAGGAATGTTGCGGCCAATGCGCGGGCTGCAGTCGATCCGCCGGAAACGCGGCGACGGACACGGACGGCGTGATGAGGAAGTCCCAATTCTCGAAGAAGCGGTGTATCTCGACCGCGTAGGCGTACTTCTTGAGCCGCATGCTCTGATACTCAGCAAGCGAGTAGTTCATTCCGGCGCGGATACAAGTCACGAACCCCGGATCCATCTTTGCTTCCCACTCGGGCAGGAGCGATGCATGACGGGCGGCGAAATGTGCTGGCCAGAAGAAGCGAGCGAGTTCTGGACCATGCGGGCCCCAGGCAGGCGTGACCTCCTCGACCGTGAGCCCCAATTCGGCTTCGAACACCGTCACGGCCGCAGAGACCAGATCGGCGACGTCCCGGTCGACGCGCGCGTGACCGAGATCAGGACTGAAAGCGATGCGCAGGGGCCGAGGAGACGTGTCATGCAGTCGGCCGGGATAATCCAATGGCGGGGACTCCAGGCTTGTCTGATCCCATGGATGAGGTCCGGCCATCACCTTCAGCATCAGGCTCGCGTCAGCGACGTTGCGCGTGATCGGCCCCAAGTGGAGGGTGTTGTCGCCGGTGGAGGGTGGATAGATGGGAACGCGACCATACGTCGGCTTCAGCCCGAATACGCCACAGAAATGCGCAGGCATGCGGATCGAGCCGGCGCCGTCTCCGCCCTGGTGAAGCGGCCCATATCCCGCGGCTGCTCCGACGCCCGCGCCCGACGAAGAGGCGCCGGCATTGTAGCCGTGCTTCCATGGATTATGTGTCGTCCCGGTCAACGGTCCTTCGCTGACGCCTTTCCAGCCAAACTCCGGCGTCGTGGTCTTGCCCAGGATGATCGCGCCCGCATCCCGCAGCCGCTTCACCATGGGCGTGGTGAAATCCGCCGTCTTGCCCTTGGCTGTGAAACTGCCGAACTCCGTCGGCAATCCGGCGATTGCTTCGTGGTCCTTGATCGTGACCGGAATCCCGTGCAGGGGACCGGTCGCTTCTCCTTTGACGAGAGCCCGTTCAGCTTTTCGTGCCCGGCCGAGAGCCGTCTCCGGGGTCAACCGGGCAAAGGCGTTCAGATGCGGCTCCAGACGCTCAATGCGTTCGAGAACGGCTTGCACGAGCTCCACTGGGGACAGCGCTCGCGATTGGTAGAGACGCGTTAACTCGGCGGCAGATGCGAAACAAAGATCTTCGGCGTTCATATGACAATCAGCCGTTCTTCAAATTCCAGAAGACCGGCATGCCGTCGACGATGCCGGTCAGATTTGAGCGATAGGCGGTCGGCTGGTAGTAAAACCCCAGCGGAATGTAGGGCACGTCCTCGAAAGCCTGCCTTTGCATCGAGTCGGTGATCTTCTTCCGCTCGGCCACATCGGCTGTGTTCATGTAGGCGTCACGGTAGCCTTCGAGAGCAGCGCTGGTCGGCCAGCCGGCGCCCGAGAAGCCGGCGGCGCCGATGCCTCTCAGGAAGGTGTGACTGATCGGGTTAAGCCCCAAGATGCCTGACGTATAGTTGCACCAGACGCTCCAGCCACCGCGATCGACGGGCTGCTGCGAGTTGAGGCGGGGCAGCACCGTTCCCCAGTCCAGCGCTTGGTAGTCCAGATTGACGCCGCTGCGCCGGAACATGTCCGCGGCGATTTCGCTCATCGCATTCAGCGATGGGATGTCGGAGGGGACCAGAAACACGACCTTCTCGCCATTGTACCCGGCCGCATGGAGCTCCTTCTTGACCTTCTCGATGCTGCGTGGCTGCTTGAAGACATCGAGGCCCACATCGCTGGCCGACGGCGAGCCCGGCAAGAAGAAGCCGACGTTGTCCTTCCAGAGGCTATGATCCTCGCCCATGACAGCAGTCATGTAATCGGCTTGGTTCACGGCGGCGAGGAATGCGCGGCGAATGGCCGGATTGTTGAACGGCGGCTGCAGGTGGTTGAACTGCAGGAGTGCGAGATAACCAGCCTTGTCCTTGACGTCGACAGTCACGCCGCGCAATGACTTGAGCTGAGGTAGAAGATCGGCAGTAGGCTGTTCCCACCAATCCATCTCGCCGACCCGAAGCGCCGCCGCGGCAGTCGACGCATCGGGCAACGTGTGCCATTCGACGCGATCGACGTGAACCATCTTCGCTCCCGCGGTGAAGCCCGGGGCCTCCTGCCGGGGGACATAGCCCGCGAATTTCTCGTACACGGCGCGCGTGCCGGCCAGGCGCTCGTCGGCTCGGAAGCGGAAGGGACCGCTTCCGATCATTTCACTTATCTGCTTTGCGGGATCCGTCTGGGCGAGACGCTCGGGCATGATGAAGCAACACCTTGACGGCTTGCCGAGCGCAAAGGGCAACGACGGAAAGGGTTGCTTCAGCCGAAAGCGGATGACCTTGTCGCTGGGTGCAGTCAGTTCATCCGTGATGGCGGCGAGCTGCTTTCCGAGGACATCGAGGCGCCACCAGCGCTCGATGCTCGCCACTGCGTCTTTTGCAAGGACCGGAGTGCCGTCGTGAAAAGTCAGTCCATCGCGCAAGTTGATGGTCCAGCGCCGGCCGTCATCCTCGACGAGATGGCCAGCGGCCATCTGAGGCTGGATCGTGAACGATGCGTCCATTCCGTACAGGGTGTCGAAGACCATCAGGCCGTGGTTGCGGCTGACCAGGGCCGGGCTTTGCACCGGGTCAAGCAGGGCTAGGTCCGACTGAGGGATGAATTTCACGACCGGCCGGCTCTGTGCTCTGCTCACTGCGGGACTGAACAACGGCAGGATCGATGCGCCTGCGCCTTTGAGGAGGGTTCTGCGAGTGACCATGTCGTGCGCTCCGTAAATTCCTGAATGATGTAGCAGGGTGGTTGGTCGCAACTGATGCGGCGCCGGCGATTGCCGCGCCTCAAAAATAGGTCCTCAGGCTCCGCGTTATCCGATAATCATCGTCGACCATGTGTACGATCCTCCACTTGTCGAACGTCAAACAAGGGTGAGAGATGCCGAGCGCCACCATGTCTCCCACGCTGAGCTGCGAACTCGCCGGCAGCGTCATGTGGCAATGCTGGTCATTCAGTCCTGTGACTTTGTGCTCCGGTGGGATCGGGAGAGGTCTCCCCATCCCGCTGTTCGGTCGATACCAGCTCAGCGCAACCGGGGGTTCGTCAGGGGAGATGTCGCGCTTGCCCAATCCAAGGATTGCCTTCTGCGGCTCGGGACGCGACTGGACGTAACTCCAGACTTCGAGTGCCGGGCGGAAGCCCTCGTCGTTCCCGACGATGGCTGGGCTGCGCTCGCGAAGCCGCTCGAATGCCCGCGTGTACATCATGGCGTCGTGCGTGATGTAGCAGCCGGATCGCAGAACCACGTGATGTGGCCGACCGAGACGGGCTTGCTTGAGTTTGGCCGCCACGATGTCGAAATAGGATGATCCGCCTGCGCTCAAAATCGGCTCGTCGACCGAGAACAGATGCTCGGCTGCGCACCGCTCCGCGAGATCGACCATGCAATCGAGAAACGCTTCGACCTTGGCGGCCGCCTCGGCTGGCTGGGGCGAATTGAGGAGGCCCTCGAAACCTTCGATTCCCGCCAAACTGAGTCCGGCCGTTGCTGCAACCACGCGCGCGAGATCGAAAGCTTGGGCGACGGAGCGGCACCCGGTGCGTCCACCCGGATAACCCAGCTCGACCAGCACATTCACCGCTCGCGGCAATCGCATCATCGATGCTTGTCGCGCGATCGATTTGGCATTCTCGGCGTCGTCGACAAGGCAATAGAACTCGAAATCCGGATCGTTGCGGATTTCCGAGAGCGCGAATTCGATGGCAGCACGCCCGACAAGCTGGTTTGCCAGGAATATCCTGCTGTGGCCGAATGCTCTTGCGACCCTGATCTGATGCGTGGTGGATAGCGTAATCGCCCACGCACCGTCCGCAATCTGGAGACCGAACAGATCGGGCGCCATCGTCGTTTTGCCGTGGGGAGCGAACCGGACATTCTGGGCGCTCAAGAACCGCTTCATCCAGGCGCTGTTGTGCCGCAGCGCCGATTCTCTGATGACGGCCAGGGGGAGGGGGAGGTCTTCTCTCAGAATCTCCCAGCCCTGCTTGGGCACATCGTCGAGCAAGATGTTCTCGGAGGTTGGCGGAACGCCCTTTTCCCAGGGCGCCAGACCGGCCGGGGCGATCCCGATTTTTGATTTGTTCATTGCTCTGCCTCCCGCGCGCGGCGCGGCTCTGCCGCGCAAGAGCCGGCGTCGTCCCGCATATTTCCAAACACCGCCTCGGAAACGCCGGTGGTCTCTGTGCGAAAGGCGATGACCGTCCCGGTCTCCGCGCTCCCCGAACGATCCGTCGCGAGCGAGGTGACGAAAACGGTTTTTCCGTCAGGTCCGCCGAAGCAAGGCATCGTCGGCGCGGACACCGGCAAGGTCATGCTGTCGACGAGTACGCCATCAGGCGAGAACCTGTTGATGCAACCCGCTGTCACGCCGGCGCTCCAGTACAGGCCATTCACGTCAACGGCGGCACCGTCCGGAAGTCCGTCCTTCTCGGTGAGAACGGCGAACGATCTCGCCCTGCCGAGACGACCAGATCGTGCGTCGAAATCGAACGCGCGGATCTCGCCCGCGTTGCTGCTCGCGCGGCTATCGGCGTGATACATGGTTCGGGCATCCGGACTCCAAGCCAGCCCATTCGAGACCTTGAGACCATCAATGACCCGCTCGCAGGCGCCGGTCGGGGTAATTCGATAGAGGGCTCCGGAGGCCGCGCGCGGGATGGCGTCGTGCATGCTGCCAACCCAGAAGCAACCATCCGGGCCGATCCTGCCGTCGTTCAGGCGATTGGTCGTACGGTCAGGCTCGGGGTGAACGAGAAAATCGAGCGTCTCCCGCGCAGGATCGAACAGGTGAATGCCACTCCGCAGAGCGGCGACAAGGCGTCCATCCTGAGCGAAAGCCAGACTGCCGACCGCAGATGGCATGGCGTAAGCGGCAGATTTTCTGGTCTTTGGGTCGAGCCAATGGATCGACGGCGCCACGATATCGACGAACCAGAGAACGTTTCGGGTGGTGTCCCACACCGGGCTTTCGCCGATCGCAAGGCCAAAATCGATGAGTGTCTCGAAGCTGATCGTCACCGAAAAAGCCCTGCTCCCTGGAGTGCGATGCGCTCACCAGTACAACGTTTTGATATATCAAAAATGCAGATTTGTCTACACTATGGCGAAATCGGTCGGTATTACGTATTTATGATATACCAAATGTCGCTAAATTGGGCACGGGCTTGCCTTTTGGGGAGGCATGGCCGCAGATGCTCGCCCTGAGGAATGGGACCTGAGAATGAGCGCGGATGTGATCGAGCCCGAGGCTGCGGACCAAGTCGCACGGGACAGCCTGTCGGCGCGCGTCTACGCGCAACTGCGTCTCGAATTGATGATGGGCATGTACGAGCCCGGTGCGCGTCTGAACATTCGCAGGATCGCCGCCACCTCCGACATCTCGCCGACACCGGTCCGCGAAGCCGTGATGCAGTTGGTGCGCGAAGGCGCCCTGGAGCTAAAACTCGGACATCAAGCGCGAGTGCCGGTATTGAGTGTCCGTGAATACATCGAAATTCGGGAAACCAGAGCGCCTTTGGAGCGCTTGGCGAGCGAGCTGGCTGCTGTGCACATCACCAAGGATGAAATCGCATCGCTGCGCGATTTGCACCGCCGCTTCATCGAGGCCGAACGTGAAGGGAGGTGGAAGGACGCACTGGCGGTCAATCAGGAGTTTCATTTCCTGATCTATCGATCCAGTCAAAACGCGACCCTCGTCAGGGTGATCGAGAATTTATGGCTCTTGATCGGGCCGTTCATCAATCATCAATACCCATTGGTGCAGCGAGCTCACATCGAGCTCCATCCTCACCTCCTCGTCATTGATGCCCTCGAACGACAATCGCCCAGCGAAGCCGGCGAGCTGATCGTGCGGGACTTGCGGGAGGGCTCTTATCTTATCCTCTCTCATCTCGGAGATGATAAGGGCAGGAAGCGACGAGGCCGGAAATCCCGCAGCGAAGGCGCGCATTCCCTCTCTGGAAAATCCAGAACCTCGTAATCGGTCGGAATGGACGAAGCGCGCCGGAGGTGCTGCGGCGCTTTGTATCGGACGATATTGCTGGGTGCCTCGTAACGAGCAGGGCCGACCGCCATCGCGGTCAGGCCGGTGCGCTGCTTGATTTCGGTGTCGTCCCTGCCTCCCACGATCTGGTTAGCCTCATGATAGTGCAGGGAGCGCCGCAGACGAAAGGCGATGCGATCGCCATTGGCGCATTTTCAAGGATGTGAAATTAACCCCGCGCGGATCGTTTCGTTTGACAACGCGCACCTCCACCAAGAAATGTCGGAGCAGGCGAGCAACATCAACAATGGCCGCCCCGGATAATGGAGGAAGCGTCAGTGCTCGGCTTGATGCAGGATCGACCGTTACTGATCTCGAGTCTCATCGAGCATGCGGCGCATTACCATCCCAAGGCGGAGATCGTCAGCAAGACCTGCGAGGGGACGATCTATCGCAGCAACTATGCCGGGCTCCGGTATCGATTGCGAGCATGCCGCCGTTTCGCCTCCGCGGAGATCCCCGCCTCCATATCCGCGATCGACTTTGCTGGCCCCTTATATGGCAGGGACCCGAATACGCCTTTCGGTTGGGCGTGCAGTTCAACGCCAAGAGAACCAAGTACTTTCATAACGGTGCTGAACTCGGGACGTCCCTCTGAACTAAGGGCCTTATAAAGGTTTTCGCGTGAAAGACCTGTATCCTTAGCAAGAGCGGACATACCGCGCGCGCGGGCAACAATGCCGATAGCGTCGGTGACGAAGCCTGGATCATTGGTTTCGAAGGCTTCGCTTAGGTAAGCGGCGATCGCCTCAGGACTGTCCAGATACTCGGATGCGTCAAATGGTCTAGTTTTGGCCAATGCTCTTCTCCAACGCCACTGGCGAGCGCGCCAAATCACTAACGGATTAAGACAATTGGCCGGTTTCTCTAACCTACGCCACGCCGTAATTTATAAGATACAAATGCCGCAGCAACAACTCAATGCCGTCGTTTCTCGCTGGATCTGGCTGCCAAACCACCAAGTCAACGGCGAGCTTGCGGGACCAGGGTCTTGCCCGGACGCGTACGGCGAAAGGTGCGTACCAGCAGCACCTTCAGGAAGCGTTCGCACTCGATACGCGCCTTCATCCTTCGACATCACCGCTCTAGTTCGACGCCGTAGCAGCGACCGGCCGCGTGTGAATATCGAAGAGGGGCGGCTGAAGATCTTTCCGTCCATCTTGGATGCCGGCTTGACGTGGATGACTCTGCTTTGGTTTGACGAAGAAGGGCTCGCGCCTCAAATGCCGGACGGAAGCCATGGGATGAGGAGGCCTACACGCTTCGAGAGCTCGACGGCGTGCTGCCATGGCCTAGCGCTAAAAAGCGCATGTGGCGTGAGCTGTGCAACTGAACGGCGACGAATCGGCTGACTGGGGGCGCCAATCCCCCCAATCTAGTCGTCAAAGCTCTTGTTCTGTCGAACAAATTGTCTATCGCGATCACCGCGATCGCTACCCCAGTTATATTGGGAAGCGCGTTCAGCATAGTCTCTTTTGGCTGGGGACCAGCTTTCCATGCTTTTTACAGCTTCTTGAGCGGCTTGCATCACCGGCGAAACTTTAGAGGTCATAGTGTTCCCCATACTCGGTTCTTTTGACGTCCAATTTCGTCCAATCTTGTTGGGCGATTGACTCAAGGTAGGTCGATTCCGTTCCGTCGGATAGTGCCCCACTGATCACACCCCTAGGCAATTTGCGAGGCGCCGAATCAGGCAAGGCGTATCCGTTTGTATCTTTCCTCGGAACCATTTCGAAAAGGTCAAGAAAGCGGGTTCGAGCGATTCCAACGAAGGCCTCGAACTTGACGGCGTCTTCGTCGGCTTCCCTGTCCTGATCGACTTGTATCGCTCGCTTGTAGAGCTTTTTGGCTCGACTCTTAGGATAAGGCTCGATGTAGACGACTCGCTTTATGCCAGATGCAACGATGTGTCGAGCGCACATATGGCAAGGAAATATCGTGCAGAAAAGGGTACCCTCCTTGACGGAAATGCCCCGCATCGCGGCGTCACATATGGCGGCCATTTCAGCATGAACGATGCGACCAAACTCCAAAAGGCTGGCAACCATTGTTCCAGCGAGCGGCTTCTTTTCGCCCTGCAGCGCCTCTTGGGCGCGCTGTTCTCGGGGCAACTCCTTCTTTTCTTTCACCAGCCAGTCGGCATTTGCGAGAGCATCAAGAAGTTCGCCGACGATCTCTTTCCGGGTGCCTGCGGCGGCATCCTGGCCGACTTTATAGTCTCGGTAATCTTTCTCGGTACCAGCCACGTCGTCCCAAATGACACCACCGCCAGCCCGCGGGACCTCGTTGCAGCCCGTCGCTAGAATTTCTCCTGTCTGTGTAGCGATTACGGCTCCGACCTGCCGCGACAAGTCTGCCGACCGTTGCGCGGCTGCGCGCGCTTGGAACATCAAAATTTCATCGACTGTCGGCGTAATATAAGGAGCCTGGAAGAGAAGTTGAACGAAGCGGCGCGCATCCGGGCGAAGAGAAATGCCAGCCTTTAGAAAGACATCGGCGAGTGGAAATACATCCTCTAGGAGCTGTCCATGCGGTATGCTCCGCTCCTTTTGGTCGGTCTCGATCAGCCGTTCAGCAGTTGCTTTATGAGACTCGGGGGCCGAGGAATTCTTGCTGTTGGCTATTCGTCTGCAAAGATTCTCGATCCTCTGATCCTTGTGTTCGTAGACAGAAATTAGGATAGCACGCTGCCCAAACAGCTTCCGAAACATCTCGAGCTCTTCGGGCCGTTTCAGGGATGAAATAATAAATGCGTGCCGTTCGGCTGGAACCGATGGGTCGCCGCTTACCTTTTCTCTTGTCTTGCGGATCTGGGTTAAAGCCAGCCTGGCTACGGCATCCGCCTTTCCGACAACTCGTCGGATTTCATTTCCAGCGATCATGCTTTGACGGATTCGCTCATCCTCTGCAGTGAGTTCGCTGAGATGTTCGAGGCCAGGAATCTGGGCCATTAGCTTGCTCAGCTTGATCGGGACCGGAATGTAATCAACCCCTGCCAACTCAGCCGAAAGCACATCGCTCACGCTTCCCGAGTCAGTACCGGCAGCCGCGCTAATGCAGAAAACGAGCTCTGGGAAATACGTCTTGCTGTCTACTTCCGTCATCTTTTCCTCAGGTGCTCAAAGGCTCGAACGGGATGGCGTGTGGTCATTTCACATCGTTGATTCTAGCCGAGTTCGCGGCGCGGTGGCTTCCAGATGGTCGCAGGAACGCAATCTAAGATATTGAAACGAAAACGGAAAATAAGATCGCACAGTGTTTCGCCTGCATAATGCCTGTACGATCCGAAGGCGCGCCGATCGGCCCCCATGAGGACTGGCTGCAGTTGCCCTCTGAGGCTCCGGTGCTCTCCTTCACGGACAAACATTTTGACGACGAAAGCCCACCGCTGGCGGTGGGCTCTCGCAATTGGAAATTTCGGAATGGACATCCGAAACTGGCCATAGTGGACACAAAAGTATGCGGGGTGGACAACTATCGCCGACCCCACACTTGCGCTGTTGTTATCAGCTGCACCCCGTCGTGCTTCCACACGTATCGCACTTCATACAGGTCCCATTCCGCACCAGCGTGAAGTTGCCGCACTCGCTGCACATCTCGCCCTCGTAGCCCTTGGCCTTTGCTTCCGCGCGGCGCTCGGCCTTGCTCGGCACCACCGTCTGCGCGGTACCGGCCCTGCTCCACTGCAACTGCTCGAGCTTCTCCGTCGGAGACAGGTCGTGGCTGGCTTCCTGCTTCAGGGCGACGGCGCCTTCGATGGCATCGCCGACGCGGGAAGAGGTGCCGTGGGCGGCGAGGGCCGTGACCCGGCTGCCGCCGGACGGGGCGCTATCGTTGCCTTGCGAGACCGCGGTCGAGCCGCCGCGCATCACGACAAGGTTGTCCGTGCGCGAGCGGGTGAGGCCGCGCGAGACCAGTTTTGTGGCGTGGTGGCCGCCGTCCTCGTCCGGCTCCTTCCCTTCCTCGACGCCCTTGCCGAGCGCGTCAAAGCCCGTCTCGTTGGGGTCGACGTGGGCGAGGTCGAAGCGCGAGAGATAGCTCACCGCGAGCTCGCGGAAGACGTAGTCGAGGATCGAGGTCGCGTACTTGATGCTGTCGTTGCCCTGCACGGGGCCCGCCGGCTCGAAGCGGGTGAAGGTGAAGGCGTCGACGTATTCGTCGAGCGGCACGCCGTACTGCAGGCCGAGCGACACCGCGATGGCGAAGTTGTTGATGAAGGAGCGCAGCGCCGCACCTTCCTTGTGCATGTCGATGAAGATCTCACCGAGACGGCCGTCATCATATTCGCCGGTGCGCAGGTACACCTTGTGGCCGCCGACGACCGCCTTCTGGGTGTAGCCCTTGCGGCGATCCGGCATCTTCTCGCGCTCGCGCATCACGACGATGCGCTCGACCAGCTTCTCGACGACCTTTTCGGCCACGTGCGTGGCGCGCGCCGCCATCGGCTTCTCGTGCAGCGACTCGACCGCATCGTCCTCGTCCTCATCGTCGCTGATGAGCTGCGAGTTGAGCGGCTGGCTGAGCTTGGAGCCGTCGCGATAGAGCGCGTTGGCCTTCAAGGCGAGTTTCCACGACAGCATGTAGGCGGACTTGCAGTCCTCCACCGTGGCGTCGTTCGGCATGTTGATGGTCTTGGAGATCGCGCCCGAGATGAAGGGCTGCGCCGCCGCCATCATGCGGATGTGGCTCTCGACCGACAGGTAGCGCTTGCCGATCTTGCCGCAGGGGTTGGCACAGTCGAACACCGGATAGTGCTCAGGCCTAAGGTGCGGGGCACCTTCCACCGTCATCGCGCCGCAGATGTGGACGTTGGCCGCCTCGATCTCGCGCTTGGTGAAGCCGACGGCCTGGAGCAGGTCGAAGCCGGGCGCGGCAATGGCTTCAGCGCCAATGCCGAGCTGGTCGCGGATGAAGTCCTCGCCAAAAGTCCACTTGTTGAAGGCGAACTTGATGTCGAAGGCGGTCGGCAGGGCCTTCTCGACCTTGGCGATCGCTTCATCCGTGAAGCCCTTGGCCTTCAGCGTGGTGACGTTGATGCCGGGGGCGTTCGCCAGCGAGCCGTGGCCGACGGCGTAGGCCTCGATCTCCGCGATCTCGCTCTCGCGATAGCCGAGCGCGCGCAGCGCTGCGGGGACCGCACGGTTGATGATCTTGAAGTAGCCGCCGCCGGCGAGCTTCTTGAACTTGACCAGCGCGAAGTCCGGTTCGATGCCGGTGGTGTCGCAATCCATGACGAGGCCGATCGTGCCGGTCGGCGCGACCACCGTGGTCTGGGCGTTGCGATAGCCGTGCTTCTCGCCGAGCTCGAGCGCCGCATCCCAGGCTGCCTGGGCATGGCTGACGAGGTCTGCTTGCGGGCAGGAGACGAGGTCGAGCGGCACCGGGTTGACGCTGAGCGCCTCGTAGCCCGACGCCTCGCCGTGCGCGGCGCGGCGGTGGTTGCGGATCACGCGCAGCATGTGCGCGGCGTTCTTCTTGTAGCCGGGGAAAGTGCCGAGCTCGGCCGCGATCTCGGCCGAGGTCTTGTAGGTGATGCCGGTCATCACCGCTGTCAGCGCACCGCAGAGCGCGCGGCCTTCCTTGGAGTCGTAGGGCAGGCCCATGGTCATCAAGAGGCCGCCGATATTGGCGTAGCCGAGGCCGAGCGTGCGGAACTCGTAGGAGAGCTCGGCGATCGCCTTCGACGGGAACTGCGCCATCATGACGGAGATTTCCAGCACGATGGTCCAGAGCCGGCAGAGGTGCTCATAGCCTTCGACGTCGAATAGTTTTGTCGTGGTGTTGTAGAACGTCAGCAGATTGGCGGACGCCAGGTTGCACGCCGTATCGTCCAGGAACATGTATTCCGAGCACGGATTGGACGCGCGGATGTCGCCGGACGCCTTGCAGGTGTGCCAGTCGTTCATCGTGGTGTTGAAGTGCAGGCCCGGGTCGGCCGAGGCCCAGGCGGCGTAGCCGATCTTCTCCCAGAGGTCGCGCGCCTTCAGCGTCTTCGTCACCTTCTTCGAGGTGCGGGCGGTCAGATTCCAATCGCCGTCGGTCTCGACCGCGCGCAGGAAGTCGTCCTTGAGCGAGACCGAGTTGTTGGAGTTCTGCCCGGATACGGTGAGGTAGGCTTCGCTATCCCAGTCGGTGTCGTAGGTGTCGAACTGGATGTCCTTGTAGCCCTGCTTGGCGAACTGGATGACGCGCTTGATGTAATTGTCAGGCACGAGGCTGCGGCGGGCGAGCTTGATCTCGCGGCGCAGGGCAGGGTTCTTCTCGGGGTCGAAGCAATCGTCGCCCGAGCCTTCGCAGTTGACGCAGGCCTTCAGCACCGCCTTCAGGTGCTTCTGGTTGATCTTGGATCCCGTGACGAGGGCGGCGACCTTCTGCTCCTCCTTCACCTTCCAGTCGATATAGGTCTCGATGTCGGGGTGATCGACGTCCACGACGACCATCTTGGCCGCGCGGCGCGTGGTGCCGCCCGACTTGATCGCGCCGGCAGCGCGGTCGCCGATCTTGAGGAAGCTCATCAGGCCCGACGAGCGGCCGCCGCCGGAGAGCTTTTCGCCTTCGCCGCGCAGGCGCGAGAAGTTGGAGCCGGTGCCGGAGCCGTATTTGAACAGGCGGGCTTCGCGGACCCAGAGGTCCATGATGCCGCCTTCGTTGACGAGGTCGTCACCGACGCCCTGGATGAAGCAGGCGTGCGGCTGCGGATGCTCGTAGGCCGACTTTGACTTGGTCAGCTTAGCCGTGAAGGGGTCGACGTAATAATGGCCCTGGCCGGGGCCGTCGATGCCGTAGGCCCAGTGCAGGCCGGTGTTGAACCATTGCGGCGAGTTCGGCGCGACCATCTGCATGGCGAGCATGTAGCGGAGCTCGTCATAGAAGGCCTGAGCGTCGTCGTCCGAAGTGAAATAACCGCCCTTCCAGCCCCAATAGGTCCAGCAGCCGGCGAGGCGGTCGAACACCTGCTTGGCCGAGAGCTCGCTGACATAGCGCTCTTTCTCGGGCAGCGCATTGAGCGCGTCGGTGTCGGGCACGGAGCGCCACAGGAAGGAGGGGACGGATTCCTCCTCGACCTTCTTCAGGCGCGCGGCAACGCCCGCTTTGCGGAAATATTTCTGGGCCAGCACGTCGGAGGCGACCTGCGACCACTCGCTCGGCACCTCGACATTGTCCAATTTGAACACGACCGAGCCGTCGGGATTGCGAATCTCCGACGTGGTCAGGCGGAATTCGATTCCCGCATAAGGTGACTGTCCTTGGGTGGTGTAGCGCCGCTCAATCCGCATCGTCTTGCCCCGTCCTTTTCTTTGACCGGTCCCGCCCCTCACTCTGGGCGTGCCGGGTCGTCATTGCATCTCGCGTCGCCTTCGGCCGTTCGGCCTTGGGGCACCGCAGTTCAGCCGGTGGATCCGGCCCTGTTTTTTTCCCGGCGCGAGCTCGATGCGTCGCATCGATCATCCCGCCGGCATGTCCACACCCATCCGCCCCCAAGGGGATGTGCGCGACATGCGTTCAACGCCCCACAACGTCCACTTCGTCATCGATGCCATCCGAGCCTGTTGCCGGCCCGTTCTGGCGCCCGAAGAGCCTGCATTCCGAGGGCAGACAAGCCCTCATCCGCAGCCTTTGGCCGGCTGGCGGAGCTGAAATTTGCGAGACCCTTTGGGGGGAGTGCCGGCGGGACGCAAACTCACTCGCGCCGAACGGACCGAAAGCTAGGACTCTCCGTTGCGCCCGTCAAGAACTAGTGCGAGTTCCTGAATCAAATACTAAATATGGTGGATTGTGGGGGATAACAGGGGTCTTCGCCGCGCCTGTTGTGGACCCAAGTATCAGTGAGTCCTCAGGGATTCCCAACCGAAAAAATTTGCATGCCGTGATGATGCGGAACCTTCATCCCGCTGTTCACAGGGCAGCTATATTTTTGAGCAATGGGATTGCGTCAGCAGGACTCACGTAGCCCTACGGAGGGTGAAGGCAGGCATGCCCGCCGAAATGGTGGTGGGACCCGCGAATCCGGGCCAAGCTGACCCCAGATTTTGCCGGGCTACCCGACATGCTTGATTTGACGACGCCGGGCGTGCGGCCGCGCATCGCCCCGGCCGGCCTGATATTCCTTGCGATCACCTCGATCGGCTGGGGCTTCAACTGGCCGGTGACGAAATTCCTGCTCGCCGAGCTGCCGCCTCTGACGCTGCGCGGGGTCACCGGCGTGCTCGGCGCGCTGCTGCTGGCGCTGCTTGCGGTGATCCGCCGGCAAAGCCTCAACGTGGAGGGCGCGATCTGGCCACGCCTTCTCACCTCGGCCGTGCTCAACGTCACCGGCTGGATGGTGCTGATGGGTCTGGCGCTGCTCTGGCTGCCGGCGAGCGAGGCCGCGCTGATCGCCTACACGATGCCGGTCTGGGCCTCGATCATCGCCTGGCCGGTCCTCGGCGAGCAGCCGACGTTGTTGCGCACGCTGGGGCTGCTGCTGGCCTTCGCCGGCCTTGCCACGATCATGGGCGGCAACGGCATTGCCGCCAGCGTCGAGAAGATGCCGGGCATCGTCATGGCGCTCGCCGGCGCTTTCGGCTTCGCCGTCGGCACGGTGTTCTCGAAGAAGTACCCGATCCGCCTGCCGCCGATCACCGCTGCAGCCTGGCAGATCGGGATCGGCTGCCTGCCGCTCTCGATCGTCGGCCTCCTGGTCGAGACCACGCATCTGTCGCAGGTGACGCCGGTCGGCTGGTGGCTTCTGGTCTATTCGGTCGTCGGGCAGTTCTGCATCGCCTATGTCAGCTGGTTCGCCGCGCTGGCACGCCTGCCGGCCTCTGTCGCCGCGATCGGCACCATGGCTGTGCCGGTCATCGGCGTCGTGACGTCGGCGGTTGCGCTGGGCGAGCCGCTCGGGGCAGGGCAGATCGCAGCACTGCTGCTCACGCTGGCCGCCGTGGTGATGGCGACGCGCTAGAGCATGATCCGGAAAAGTGTGTAGCGGTTTTCCGAAAGATCATGCTCGAACAATAACCTAAATCGCAATGACGATTGATTCTAATCGCATCGCGCTTTAGCCGTCCGGACGCCGGGGTATCAGTGGTCCTGAGGTTCTTTCTCTCGCCGGCGTTGTGCCGAGCCCGGCGGTTTCAACGGCAGGGCAGCAGGTGCGACAGCAAAGACTTCGAGAGCCTGGTCGTAGCCTTTGATGGTCCGCTGTCCGAGCGATGCCAACGGAACGCTATCCCTTACCCTTCCAGCGATCGTGGGATCAGCCAGGATCTGCGCGTCCTTCGCGAGATTGCAGAGCCGCGACGCCAAATTCACCACTGCTCCCATCGCCGTGTAGTCCATCCGACCGTCATAGCCAACCGTTCCTACCGTTGCCGGCCCCATGGCAACGCCCACACCGAAGCCGATCGCGTGGCCGGCGTCACACCATCTGCCGGCAAGGGATTGAACCGTCATTTGCAGGTCGATCGCGAGTCGGACCGCTTGAGTTGCCGGCTGTTCGCATGCGACCGGGGCATTGACCAGGAGCATGACTCCGTCGCCATCAAAGCCGATGAGCGTTGCCTCGTGACGAGTCGTCACGGCGCCGACGGCCTCGTAGTACTCTCGCATGACGGCCATGATGACATCGGGTTCATTGCGCGTGGAGAACGCCGTGAAGCCGCGCAAGTCGCCAAAAATGACAGCCACCTCGCGTCGCTGCCCTTCGAGCAGTTCATGAGAATGCTCGACCAATTCGGCGACCTGTGATGGCAGGAACTGCTTCAGCCGTTCGATCCGCGCAGATTTCTGCTGCGAGATCGCCAGTTCAGAAGCCATTTCATTGAAGCGCAACGCCAGTTGCTGCAACTCGTCACCGCTGACGATTTTGATGCGATGCTCGAATTGTCCGGTTCTGATCCGCTCCACGCCCTCTTCCAGTTGCTTGATCGGACCGGACATTCTGTGCGCGCGCCAGTAGGCGAGCGCCAGCGCGACAAGAACACCAAAGGCAATGAGAATGGACGAGCGCCACAACGCCGCGCGAATTGATGCAAAGGCTTCCGAGGCCGGCTGCATCGCGATCACCGTCCATCCCACATCGGCGGCCTGAACGGATAGCGCCACCACCGGATTGCCTCGCTCCCCGGTTATCACCGCCGCGCCGCTCGCCGTGCCAACGAGATGCTTGATCCGGCCAAAACTGCCGGAGCTGGCGCGGCCGCGCAGAACCCGACTGATGTCGGGATGTGCGATCAGATGACCGGAATCATCGACAACAATGGCGTAGCCGGTCTCGCCAATTCTAATGGCTGCGATGACATCCCAGATCAGCTTCAGATTGACCTCGGCGATCGCAACCCCCGCGGCAGGCAGGCTCCCGGCAACCGCGATCCTCATATAGGGCTCTGAATCTCGCTGGTACTGAACCGGTCCGTACCAGACTTTGTTGCCGCGTGCGCCCAGAACAGCGGGATCCGTAGACATATCAATGCCGCGCCCGGTCCTGTTCAGAAGCAGCCTGGAAACAAAGACCCGTTCGGTGCCGGTCTCGTCCAGAAGCGAAACCGAAACGATTGCAGGCACCTGCTGGAGGAGGCGCAAGGCATCGATCTTATGTTGCGCATCGTCTCCGGCAGACCAGGGAAGCTGCACCATCCAACCCAGCTGATCTCGGATGCCATCGGTGAACGCCTCGATCCTGTCGGACGCCGCGCGAGCATCGGCCTGTAGCACCGCGCTGATCTGGCGGCGCTGGTCTCGGTAACCGAAAGAAGCCTCGACGGCCGCGCCGAGTATCAGAGGCACGACCGCAGCGACAAACAACGTCGCGAAGTACTTGCAGAACAGCGAGCGACGCGGAGGCATCGTACACGAGGAGGACTGCGCAGCACCGTCCGTCATAACTACTCTCAGGAGATCACCTTGCTGGCGCGAAACAGGATCGACGACACATCCAGGTCGATCCCCAGAAGCCCGGCTGTTTTCAGATTGACTGCCAGTTCAAACTTCTCGGGACGCATCACCGGAAGATCTGACGGATCTTCACCGCGCAGGATGCGATCGGCATAAGTGGCAAGCCGAAAATAGGTCGTGCGCTGGTTTGCCCCGTAACTCAAGAGACCTCCAGCGTCACAATATTCAGACCAGCCAAACATCGAAGGCAGCCGGTGCGCGATTGCAAGCTCCGCAATCTTCGCACGATGCACCAGCGTCACAGCATCGGGAAACACGAGGAGAGCATCCGCATCCACCTTGCCGGCAGCCATCAACCCATTCTCGATTTCGCGAGCGCCAGAGAACGGAACGTAGGCTGCCTCAATGCCGAGATTTCGGCACGACTCCAAAGTCGCACGCCATTCCAGTGGCTCTCCCGGATGATCCGTGTTCGAGAAAACCGCCAGTTTTCGCAGCTTTGGATAAATGTCCTTGAGCAGCTCAACGCGCTTTCCTGCCAGCTCAAGCGACAGGAATGTGCTGCCGGTGAAATTGGTGCCGGGGTGAGCAAGGCTTTTCACCACACCCAAAGCGACGGGGTCGCCGCTCAATGCAAACAGCACGGGGACGTCGGTGATTGCAGTCATGCCGCGTGTCGCCGGACCGCTCGAGACCACAAGGTCGACGTCCCCTCGCTGCAACTCGGAGACGATCTTGCGCAGTGCCTGCGGATTTCCAGGGGCATAATGCGTCTCGAAGGTGACGTTCCTGCCCTCGACGTATCCCAGCGCGCGCATTCCCTCGCGAAAGCCGTCCAGGAAGGGATCCGGTTCGGACTGAGTCGAGACCCAGAAGATACGATGCAGCTTGGCTCCGCCCTGCGCCCGTGCGATCGCAGGCCAGGCCAGTCCTCCACCAATCAACAAGATGAACTCTCGTCTTTTCATGCGAGCACCCGTCGAAGCTGCGCCGGCAATTCCGGCCGCAGACCAAGGTCCTAGCTGTGCATCTGATGACTGCGCTCGGTACTGCGCTCCGCAAGCGGACTGTCGCGACACCGGCTCCGACATTTGTCGCCGACAGCATCCTCAAAGACTGGGCTGGTGAGACGATTTGTCCTTGAGATGCGCTTGATTTTTGCTTGAGACCGGCCCGATCAAGATCAAAACGGCCTCATGCGCTGCATAGTGCGGCATCATAACACCTCCGGAGCGGATCCGGGCGAGCTACGGCGTCTCAAGGGGACAATTAGAACTCACATCCTGAGGCAGTGCCCTCGACCTCAGATATGGTGTGACTGCAGCGCGCCTTCGGCAGTTCACGCGCTAAATTAGCTCGCCGCCATCCCGCCGCCGTTCAGCGCCTTGCGGATCATCTCGGCGAGTTGGTTGCGGCGGTAGGGCTTGGTCAGCAGCAGCACGCCGTCATCCAGCTTGCCGTGGTGGACGATGGCGTTGTCGGTGTAGCCGGAGGTGTAGAGCACTTTCACGCCCGGCCGGCGCCTCGCCACCTCTTCGGCGAGCTCGCGGCCGCTCATGCCGCCGGGGATGACGACGTCGGTGAACAGCAGGTCGAAGCTCTGGCCGGCCTCGATCAAGTCCAGCGCAACCTTGCCGTCGGACGCGGCGACCGTCTTGTAGCCGAGGCTCTGCAGCTGCGCGGTGACGAAGTTGCGCACCAGCGGATCGTCCTCGACCACGAAAATGGTCTCGGCGCCGCCTTCGGCCTGTGGCGTGACGCCAGCTGCGACGTCCGCGGCGCCTTCGCCCGGCGGCAGATAGAGCTTGATCGTGGTGCCGTGGCCTTCCTCGCTGTAGATCTTGATGTGGCCGCCCGATTGCTTGACGAAGCCGTAGACCATGGAGAGGCCAAGGCCCGATCCCTTGCCGACCTCCTTGGTGGTGAAGAATGGCTCGAACGCCTTCTGCTGCACGTCGGGGGGCATGCCGGTGCCGGTGTCGCTGACCGCGAGCATGACGTAGGGGCCTGCTGCCACGTCGCCATTGGCCAGCGCATAGGCCTCGTCGAGCACGACGCGATGGGTCTCCAGCAGCAGCTTGCCGCCGTTCGGCATGGCGTCGCGGGCGTTGATCGCCATGTTGAGCACGGCGTTGGTGAGCCTGGACGGATCGATATGCGTCGTCATCGGCCCCTGTTCCAGCACGGTCTCGATCTGGATCTGCTCGCCAAGGGTGGGGCGCAGAAGCTTTGCGATGTCCGAGATAGCGGCGTTGATGTCGACGTTGCGCGGCTCGAGCGGCTGCCGGCGCGCGAACGCCAGCAGGTGCTGGATCAGCTCAGCGCAGCGCTCGGCGGCATCGTCGATCAGCCGCGCCGTGCGCTGCAGCTCGGGCTGATCCTTCAGGCTCTCCACCAGCGTCTCGGTGTTGCCGGAGATGACGGTGAGCATGTTGTTGAAGTCGTGCGCGACGCCGCCGGTCAGCTTGCCGATCGCATCCAGCTTCTGCGACTGGTGCAGCTGCCGCTCGGTCTCGCGCGAGGTCGTCGCATCGTGATAGACCAGCACCGCGCCGGAGATGTTGCCTTGCCCGTCCCGCATCGGCCGGCCGCTGACCATGAGATGGCGTGGCGGGTTGTCGCTGTGCGGGCGGACGATCATCTCCAGCTCTTCGAACTGCTCGCCGCGCAGCACGCGCGTCGAGGGCAGCTCGTCGGTCAGAAGCGGCGTGACGCCGTCGCCGTGAAACACGTCGGACAGCGCGCGCAGATTGCCGACGTTCATGCCGGTGCGATGTAATAGCATGCGCTCGGCGGCCGGATTGGACAGCAGCACGGTGCCCTCTGCGTCGATGACCAGCACCGCCTCCGCCATGCTGCGAAACGTGCTCTGGAGCACGTTGACCGACAGGCGCAGCTCGTCATGCGCGGCGACGAGGTGCTCGGTGCGCTCGGCCACCGCCGCCTCGAGCGCCGTCTTGGCGGCTTGGGTCTGCTCGAGCGAGTTCTGGAGCTCACCCGTGGTGCGACGGCTCTCGCGCATCACCAACGCGACCAGGAGCAGGATCAGCACGGCACCGGCGACGTCGATGCCGAGCAGCACGATGCCGGTGCGGCGCGAATCCTGGGAGCGGGCGGCGAGCAGTCGCTCTTCCTCCGCGCTCAGACGGTCGAGATTGCCCATGACCGTGTCCATCAGCCCGCGGCCCTCGGCCTTGCTGTTGAGGGCGGCAATGCCGGCCTGGTCGTTGGCAGCGCGCAGGCGCATCGCGGTGGCGGCGATCTCGATCCGGCGCAGCGCCAGCGGCTCGGTGCCCTCCAGCAGCGCGACCTGATCGGGGCTGTCGTGCACGTCACGCTTGAGCTCGGCGAGCGCCGGCGCGATCTTGGCGTGCACCGCCTGGAACTCGTCGCTGAAGGCCTGGCTGCGATAGAGCTCGTAGCCCCGCGCGGCGCTCTCGGCCCGGCGCAGCAGCACGCGCAGATCGGAGATCTTCTTCTGCACCTGGACGGTGTGGTTCACCCGCGCCGCGTCGGACCGCGACTTGACGTCGAGGGCGATCGAAGCCGCGGTGATGATCAGGAGGATGGCAAGTCCGGCACCGAGAATGACGCGCTGCGTTGGAATCAAGGGGCCTCTTTCTGGTCCTTCGGCGGCGCGCTCGCGCCCGCGAGGCATTCCCGGATCGTGGTCAGCAGCGCTTCCGGCGTGAACGGCTTGCGCAGGCAGCGCGTTGCGCCGAGTTCAAGCGCCATGCGGAGAAAATCGGGAGAGGGCGAGGCGGACGAGGCGAAGGCGTAGCCCGACATCGCGATCAGCGGCGTGGCCGGGGCGCGCTCGTGAAAGATGCGGATGGATTCGAAGCCGCGCATATGCGGCATGAAGATGTCGACCAGCATCACGTCGAAGGCTTGCGATTCCAGCGCAGCCAGTCCTGTTTCGCCGCCGTCGGTGAGCGTGACGTCGAAGCCCTGACGTTGGAGAAGGACCTCGATGGTCGCGCCGACCATCGGATCGTCATCAACCACGAGAATACGCGGCATGACACTTCCCAGAAGATCGAAGTCCCCACTGTGGTTTGTGATATCCGCGAATCGTGGGTCCGGTCAATTTGGGATTGGATTGCGAAGGATATGCACGGTTCGGTGCATAAAGGTCCATTTGCATCGATTTGTACTTATCCTTGCACGCGCGAGCGTGATGGAGCCGAAACAGGTGAGAAAGATGCCCGTTGCGAAAAAGGCGCCGCATCGCTGCGACGCCTTCTGCCTCACGTCTTGGCGATCTGCTTACGGACAAGGATGCCGCCGGCCGTCGTAACCGAGATAGGTGCCCGAGGCCGGGTCGTACGATTTGTAGCGCTGCGCACAATAGGCAACGGAGTCGCCGCCGCTGTCCGGCACCACCGCAACCGTCGGCTCGTCATAATAGCTGTCGTAATAGTAGGGATCGTCATAATAGCCGTACCCGCCGCCGTAATAGGCGTAGGAGCCGAGGCCACCGATGGCGGCGCCGGCCGCAAAGCCCGGCCAGAAACCGCCGCCGTGACGATGGTGATGGTGGCGCCAGCCGCCGCTCCAGGTGCCGCCGCTGCCGCTCCAGGTGCCCGGCGAGGCGGTCGCGACACTGCGCGTGCCGCTGAACGTGGGCGAGATGCCGGGGCGGGACGCCACGCCGCCTACAAAGCTGCCGCCGCTCGGACGGACCGCAGGGGCGGCCGCGAAACTGCCTCCGCTCGGACGCATCGCGGCGCCGCCTCCGAAACCGCCGCCGCTTGGACGCATAGCGCCCCCGGCCGCGAAATTGCCGCCGCCGCCATGGAAGGCCGCGCCGCCGCCACCCATGCGCGCGCCGCCACCGAAGCCACCGCCACCGACGTGAGCACCGCCGCCACCGCCGCCGATATGGGCACCACCGCCCGCTCCGACCGCGGCGGCACGACTCTGTGCAAAGCTCGGGCTCGCCAAGGGAAGAACCAGCGCCGCTGCTGCGGCAGCACTCAACAATTTCAGACTGTTCATGGTCAAACTCCTTTCCCGGAAAGCAACCCTGCGAAAGCGCGGCGGTTCCTGGGATCACGCCGGTTTGCGCGCGAATGGAGCCTCAGGCCGTGCCGCTGTACCGGGCATGAATGAATCGCGTCCGCTTTGCGGCGGAGGCGTGCTCGGCAGGCGGATTTGCAGGGGCGCCGACACGCCTGCCGAACTGGACATTTCACCGCCCGGATGGCATCAGGACCCGACGAAGCAGGGCCCTTGCCGCATGAAACAATTCTTCCTCAAGTTCTTCACCTGGTGGAATGGCCAGACGTTTGGCACCCAGCTCTGGACCAGACGGTATGGCGAGCTGGTCGGCCAGGACGAGCAGGGCAACCGTTACTACCGCACCCGTGGCGGGGCGATCGATCCGACGCTCGGTTTCGAGCGGCGCTGGGTGATCTATAATGGCTACGCGGAAGCGAGCCGGATTCCGCCGTCCTGGCATGGCTGGATCCACCACGTCGTCGACAAGCCGCCGACCGAGATCGATTACCAGCCGCGCGAGTGGGAAAAGCCGCACCAGCCGAATCTCACCGGCACGGCGAAGGCCTATCGTCCCTCCGGCTCGACGCTTGCCAGCGGCAGGCGTCCCAAGGCGACCGGCGACTATCAGCCCTGGACGCCCGGCTAGCCCTTTCGGCCCGCCCACGAACCACCATCGTCCAAGCGGATGCATTTGCATCCGCGCCGCCCCGCTGTGGACAACGGGAACAGCGGGGACGCCGCCTGCGCGGGCGTTGCTTTGAAGCGGGCGATGCGGCTCAATGATCCCATCTTACGGAGATGGGAGACCATCGCGTTCGGTTCGGGCAACAGTTCGCGACTGTCCCGAGATGCAGCGGCCGCCGAGGAAGGACTCGATCGGGAGATAGGCCCCCGGTCTGGAAGCTCCGACATCGCCCGATGGGAATGTGCAGCCACCGTGAGACAGGAAAGGCCGCTTGGGAAACCGAGCGGCCTTTTTCTTTGATCTGCTTCCCTGTTCTTGTCTCGCGGGACTTTTCAGCGCACGTACGGGGGTGAGTTGCCGACGGGCATCATCTCGTAAGGCGGTTTCCAGCCCGGCAGCTCAGCGACGCGGCGGCGCCACGCCTCAATGGCCGGGAAGGTTGCGCCAAGATCAAACCCCGTCTCCTCGGTTGGATAGTAGAGATAGCCCAACAACGAGAAATCGACGATGGTCGGCCGGTCGCCCAACATGAAGCGGCGGTCGGAGAGGTGTCGGTCGACGATCGAGAAGGCGCTTTCGGTACGTGCGCGCAGATAGGCGAGTACGGCCGGATGCGCAGGCTCAGGCATGAAGCAGCGTTGAAACCGGTGCTGAGCAAAGTTCGACGTGAATTTGTGGTTGTCGAACAGCAGCCAGCGTCTCGCCTCGAATACGTCCTCCGGACCCGGGGCGAAGACGCCGTGAGTCTCGGCGAGCCACAGCAGGATCGCACCTGATTGGCTCATGTGCCGGCCCTCCACCTCGAGCACGGGCACTTCGCCCATCACGTTGGTTGCGGCCCGCCAGTCAGGCGTGCGGGTCTCACCACCGGCGAAGTCGACGCCGACCGGCTCCCAATCCAGCCCGGCGCAGTTGAGGAAGAGCGCGACCTTGAACGAGTTGCCCGAAGCTCCGACACAGTGCAGCCGAAATCGCGACATGGTCAGGTCCCCTCTGTCGGTACACGACCAGGAAGCAGGAGCGGTCGCGAGCACGATTGTCGCGCCAGGCTGCTGACAGCGTCATGTCAGGAGTGGGGCAATGGCCAGTCGATGAAGCTGTGCGGCCGTGCCCCGGACGCAGCGCAGCGCTATTTTAGCGATGCACTGCAGAGCCGGGGCACATGCTGCAAAGGACCGCGTAGCTTCCTGGGCCCCGGCTCTGCGCCGCAGCGCTGCACGCTGCAGCGCGTCCGGGACACGCATCTAATTCACCCGCTCAGCCGCGCGTTTCACCGCCTCGAGCCGCCGCGCCTGGTTTTGCGCGCCGCGCTCCCTCAGCAGCGCCAGCACTTCGGCCGGCGCCGTATCGGGCGATCCCGCATTGAACGGCGGGGCTGGATTGTATTCCATCTGGAGCTGGATCGCTTCGGCCGTGGTGCGATTGACCATGATCGAGACCAGCGTCAGCGCGAAATCGATGCCGGCGGTGACGCCGCCGCCGGTGATGCGGTTGCGATCGACGCAGACGCGTGTCTTCGTCGGCGTCGCGCCGAATTGTGCGAGCATTTCCATCGCACTCCAATGGGTGGCGGCGCGGTAGCCCTTCAGGAGGCCGGCGGCGCCGAGGGCGAGCGATCCCGTGCACACCGAAGTGACGTATTTGGCGCCCGCCGCCTGCCTGCGCAGGAATTCGAGCACGTCCTCGTCGTTGAGAAGGTCGTTGGTGCCCTGGCCGCCTGGCACGCAGATAACGTCGAGCTGGGGGCAATCCGCAAAGGTCGTGGTTGGCGTCAGCGTCAGCACGGAATCGCTCGGCACCGGCTCGATCTGCTTCCAGATCAGGTGCAGTTTTGCGTTCGGCACCATGGCGAACACCTGCAAGGGTCCGGTGAAGTCGAGCTGGGTGACGCGCGGGAATACCAGGATTCCGATCTGGAGCGGTGACGACATGGGAGCCTCCGATTAAGCGCTTGACGGCGGCAGAATGGCATGGTGCCCTCCTGTCAGAAATGGCATAATTCCCTCGCTTTCGGACATACCCTCGGCTGGCCCATGATCGGCATCCTGATCTTCCCGGACTTTCAGCTGCTCGATGCGGCAGGTCCGATCTCGGTTTTCGAGATCGCGGCGCGCGCGTCCGGCAAGGCGCCAGCCCTCCGCGTGCTGGCGGCGAAGCCAGGGCTGGTGCGCAGCACGTCGGGTGTCGAGATGATGGCGCGTGACTTCAAGACGGCGAACGCGATCACGACACTGGTCATAGCCGGCGGTAGCGGCGTTGCGGAGGCCGCGCACTGCGAGATCACGCGGGCGTTCGTGCAGCGGCTGGCAAGGCGCGGCGTGCGGGTCGCGAGCGTCTGCTCGGGCGCCTTCGTGCTCGCCGAGGCGGGGCTGCTCGACGGCCGCCGCGCCACCACGCATTGGGGGCGGACGCGCGAGTTCGTCGCGCGCTTTCCCAAGGTCAAGTTCGAGCCGGACCGGATCTTCACCCGCGACGGCAATGTCTGGACCTCGGCCGGGATCTCCGCCGGTATCGATCTCGCGCTCGCGATGGTCACCGAGGACCATGGCGAGGAGATCGCGCAGGCGACCGCGCGCCAGCTCGTGCTCTATCACCGCCGCAGCGGCGGGCAGTCGCAATTCTCGTCGCTGCTGGAGCTGAAGGCGCCGAACGGTCGCTTCGGCGCGCTGCTAGCCTGGGCGCGCGAAAATCTCGACGCGCCGCTGACGGTGGAGGATCTCGCCGACCGCGCCGGCATGAGCGCACGGCACTTCGCCCGCGCTTTCGCCGCCGAGACCGGCACGACGCCCTCCAAGGCGATCGAGCGGCTCAGGCTCGAAGTCGCGCGCGAGCGCGTGCAGTCCTCGCGCGAGGCGATCGAACGCGTGGCGGAAACCACCGGCTTCCGCGACCCCGAGCGCATGCGGCGCGCCTTCATCCGCGCGTACGGCCAGCCGCCGCAGGCACTGCGGCGCGCGGCGCGCGCGGGGTAGGTGAGGTTCGTATTGCCCGGCGGACGTCAACAATACGTCGGCGCATGTCGCTTTGGGTCTGACATTCGAGGAGCGGGATCGCATGTCCGGTTCGCCTCAAACGCAGACACCCCGGATTGATGCGGATATACCTAGCTCGTGCTCTTTGCCGCCGCCCCGCCTGACGTATCGGCGCGCACTATCACCCGCCGCGCGATCGGCATCAGCATGTACGGCGCAAGGTGAATTGGAAACTGCGTCAGCGCGAAATAGAGCCAGGTGGTGGGCGGCAATGCGCCGGCGGTGGCCGCCAGCATCAGGCCCAGATTGCGCTGTGACACCATCAGGCCGATCGCAAAGGCGCGCTCGGTGCCGGCGCGGCGAAAGATCAACGTCGTCACGGCCAGCAGGGTGAAATAGACCGCGAAGGCCAGCAGTGCGACGCCGATCGCAAACAGCGGATCGGCGACGAAATCGTGCGCCACGTCGCCCATGACGGCGGATGCGAAGACCAGCAGGATGACGATGTTGAATCCGTCGATCGGCCGCTTGTGGCGCTGGATCGCATCGGTGCCGAACAGGCGGCGGATGACGGTGGCGGCAAGCAGCGATGCGGCGAGGATGCCGAGCAGCTTCAGGCCGAGCGCGAGCGGTGAGATGCTGAGCATGCCGCCGAGAAAGAGGCTCGCGAACAGCGAGGCGGTGAAGGGCACCAGCGCGGTCGCGGTGACCAGCGTGACCAGCGGCAGCGTGGCGTCGAGGCCGATCAGCGCCGCGAGCGCCGGCGCTGCCATCATCGGCGAAGCCATGCCCTGGAGCATCAGCGCGAGGAAGAGTCCGGGTGAGCTTCTGTCGAGCCCGCTTCCATGGGCGAGCAGGGCGACGATCAACGGCACGCCGATCGTGGTCCAGGCCGTGGCGGCCGCGACCAGCGCCGGCCGGCGCAGATGGCCGTACAGCGCGACGAGATCGACGCGCATGAAGGAGATGCAGAGCAGAAGGAAGATCGCCTCGGTGACATAGGGGCGCAGCAGCGCGCCGAGCGGCGGCACCGCGACCGCGATGAAGGCGATCGCCGCCACCGCGCGCGTGCCCTGGCCGCCGAGCCAGGTCAGGGCGCGCAGGGGAAGGGCGAGGGCGGCTTCGAGGAGGGAGGGCATCTCTGTCGGTATTGTAGGGTGCGTCGCGCTTTGGGGGGCATGCCCGCCTTCGGCCCTGGGAGTGCCCTGGGGAGGGGCTCACGACTATCCCATCCCGATGCCGGCCTGGCCAGACCGGGCCGGGAAGGGCAGGGATGCCGCCCTTCCCCCGCCGGAAGCGGCGGGTTAGTTGCAGATGCCTATTTTTATAGGGGCTAGGCGAACTTCTGGAGCTTGCGGTCCCGGATTGGTCCCGGAAATGAATTGTCGAAATTGTATAAGCTAGATCAATGTCTTATGCGCTGAATTAACGCAGTAGTTCATCATTCTCACAATTTCAATTTCTTCCTGAGATCGACCTGACCCGACGAATACGCTGTGTAATCAAAGTGCAAGCTAGGCGCGGCCGTCACTTATACGACTCGCGCTAAACGGGAACTCGCGCATAAGATGTCCGCATGTCGGCGGGAAAGATCATCGGTCAGTTGTTGCTTGGCATCGCGAGCATCATCGTTTCGCATGCCTTCCTTATCGCCGTTCACGATGTAGGTTGGTTTCCCGATCAGCAACTGGCGAAGGCGCTGATGGCTTCGCCAGAGCTCTTGCAGGTCGATTGGTTCCGCTGGGCGATGACTGCAGCGTTGGCAATCGCAATATGGGGCGTTGCCGACTATTTTCTTTATCGGCGCCACCTCGTCGCAGGCAATTCAAAGCCGAAGGTGGAGCGAAAGGATGAGGTATCCCCAACCCACGCTATTACTCAATACTTGCCTTCGACGGCGCCGGCCGTCCTTCTAAAGGATGGATGGGTACTCAATTTCAATCCGGCAGTGCTCACTGGGCGCAAACTCATCTCTTTCAATTCGGACGGGAAGATTGGAGAAGGCAGAAACAAGAATGAATGGACATGGTCCATGGTAGGCGACGAGCTAGAAATACGCCGTCAAAACGGCGATCTCCAAAATCGCTTTAGATTTGATCCTCACAGCACGAAGTTTATTTCGACCAATCATCCCGATGCCAAAGGTATTAGAGACCAGTTCATTTTCCGCGACCGCGCTGATCAAAGATCCTAGGTAACCTCGTTTTTATGTACTGCATGGCATCGTACACCGTTTCAGGTCCGTAGGTCTCCCTCTGCAATTTCCGGTGCCAACATCGCTAACGAGCGACAGGCTCAATCGACTAGTCATCAACCATCGATCAGATGCCCACAATTGGATCAACCGATCATCCTGAACCAGTCTTTGACCGTGAGGTGGAGGCGATCGATTTCGTCCTCTGATAGGGGACAGCAATGAGCAATCGGGCCCCGCAAAAGGTTGAGGCTGCTCATCACCTTCTCTACGGCACGCGGGCTCTTGAGGATTGGTTCGAACAGAGGCCAATTCGAACTGATGATTACCGACAACTGTCCAAAGGTGGTGTAGTCGATTGCGCGGTCCGACCTTCGTGTCACGCCGCTATCGACCTCTGCCTTGCGTAGGCGCTTCACCTCGTCGCGAATCTGTTGAGGTGTCTTTTCCTCCCACCAGTTGGTGCCGGCAGCGTCCTCCATTGCTTCAATGATAAGTTTTCTGATCCCCTGCTCAAGGCAGTAAAACAGCTCATAATGCTGCGCCATCTGAGCGGCTTCTTGACGCACTGATTGCTCAAACTGAGGATAGTAGTCGGCTGCGCTCTGTTGCGATGCCCGGGGTACATGGCCGAGTTCAACCTCGAATTTCTGCTCAATGCCCTTCAGTTCTTCGGTGACGATGAGACCGGACATTCCGAACGAGCGAAGATAATCATCCGTTTTCATCTGAACTCTTCAATAGGTTTTCCTTCAAGCTTTTGAAGATCGCATTGAACACAGCGATGTCGGAAGTGGCTGGCAGATTTAGATTGATCGTGTAACCAAGGTTGAGTCCAACGCTTGGTGGGGAAGGCAAAGCAAAATTCGGAGTAAGAGGAGCTTGCTTTTCGCCGGACGGGATCGGCGTGACCTCGTTGGTTCTGTCGAAGTTGGCGAACTTCTTCACTCCTTTGATCGTATTTAAAGTCATCGTCACGACATTCGAGTCGGCGTCCTGACCTGTTTCCTCAATTATCAAGCCTCGGAGTTCGCTGTCTTCCAGCACAGGCCAAAATTCATTGCGTTTGAACAGGGCCGCGTACCCCGTTCGCAGGGCGTCGGCCGCGGCCGTACCAGTGCTACCGTTGTTTCTGAATTTCTTGTAGATGTCGGATGGCGTTCCATCCGGGTTCACAAACCCCAGCTTCTTGAGCAGCGCAGTCATCTGATCACCAGACCCGCCTGGAATTTTCAGGATCGTTTTCACAAAGTCTTGCGTGACTTTTTCGGGAGTGGCAGCGGCCTTAATGCCCAGCAACGCCTTCTCAACATTTCCAGTCGCTGTGGTGTACGGCAGCACGCCCATTTTCAAAGCTCCGACCAGTCCTGAGGGGAGCATGGTCAAGTCCGACAGCGCCGATTGCAACTGGAGTTGGGACTTACTAACAGGTGTGTGTTAAGAAGGCGCGCGAGGGCGAACAGCGAAAAAGACTGGCGCGAGGCCGTCTTTTGAGGAACGGTTAGGGGCACGAGCAAGCTGTGGTCGCAGTCCCGGATTGGTCCCGGAAACCCCGTCAAACCGCGAAGAAAACGTGAATGAACGCGAGAGTTAGTGTTGAAAGTAAACGATTTTTTCCTCGGAACACACGCCCGCCGTATTCGGCGTGTTAACCGGAGGGCCTGCGAGCGGCGGTATCCCCTGTAGAATGTCCAACGAGCCCGATTCGCTGTTGAAGCCGCGCGAAATGTTCAAAACCTTTTCCCTGACCGGACTTGCGGCGCTTTTGGCCGCCACCGCACTGACGGCTGCGACGCCGGCTCAGGCGCAGATCGGCACGATCTTCTCCGATCCGCCGCCGCTGCGGCCGCCCGGCAACATTCCGCGGGGACAGCCCCAGCCGCAGCCGATGCCCGAGGACGACGAAGAGGTGCCGGAGCTGCCGCCGCAGGGCCGGGTGCTGCCGTCGCGCCCGATGCCGCCTCCGGGCCGGCAGGGCAACGTGATGCCGGGGCCGGTCGAAACCCAGCCCCTGGCGCCGCCGCCGGGCTCCACCCTCGCGCCGCCGAACCAGCCGCCATCCGCCGCGATCGCTCCGCCGGGCCCTCCGGCTGCGCCGGGTCAGCGCCAGCCCCAGCAGAAGGGCGGGCCGGGTGGCGCCGTGCCGCAGACGCCGGCCAGCCTGCAGCCGGGCGACGAGGTCGTGACCGAGCCGCCGGCCCAGAAGATCGTGAACAAGAAGGCGACTTTCTCCGGCCTCGACAAGATCACCGGGCGCATCATCAATTTCGACGAGGAGATCGGCGAGACCGTCCAGTTCGGTGCGCTCCGCGTCAAAACCAACGCCTGCTACACGCGTCCGGCAACTGAAGCGGCCAACACCGACGCCTTCGTCGAGGTCGACGAGATCACCTTGCAGGGCGAGGTGAAGCGGATCTTCTCGGGCTGGATGTACGCGGCAAGCCCCGGCCTGCACGGCGTCGAGCATCCGATCTACGACATCTGGCTGACCGACTGCAAAGAGCCGCAGCAGACCGTCGCCACCGCGGCACCGGATCCGGCCGCGGCAAAGCCGCCGCCACCGCCGCCCGCGCAGAAGAAGGCCGCCCCGAAGCAGGTGCAGCAGCGCCCGCCGCAGCCGCTGCCGCCGATCCAGCAGCAGCAACCGGCACCGCCGCCACCGCCCCCACCGGAGCAGCGGCCGGGTCTGTTCGGCATTCCCGGGTTTGGCCGCTAACCGAGCTGTCCGTTATTGCCGCGAAGCGATGATCTCGAGGGCGCGTGCGCCCGGGATCGCGTCGCCGGCGGAGAGCCTCAGGAAATCGCCGGCTTCGCCGGCCAGCGCCTTGTCGAGCAGCGCGGTGTAGCGTCGCCGCGAGATCTCGACGGCGCCGAAGCTCTTCAGGTGCTCGGTGACATATTGGGTGTCGAGCAGCTCGAAGCCGCCGTGAATGAGCCGCGCGACCAGATGCACCAGCGCGACCTTCGAAGCATCGCGCACATTGTGGAACATGCTCTCGCCGAAGAAGGCCCGGCCCAGGCTGACGCCGTAGAGACCGCCGACGAGCTCGTCGCCCTGCCAGGCTTCGACGCTGTGGCAATGGCCGAGCTCGAACAGCCCGCCATAGAGGTCGCGGATGCGCTTGTTGATCCAGGTGTCCTCGCGTCCCACTTGAGGCGCCGCGCAGCCGGCGATGGTCGCCTTGAACGCGGTGTTGACGGTGACGCGAAACTGATCCGAGCGCACGGTGCGCGCGAGGCGCGAGGCGACGCGGAAGCCGTCGAGCGGGATGACGCCGCGCAGCTCCGGCTCGACCCAGAACAGGGTCGGATCGTCGGCGCTTTCCGCCATCGGAAAGATGCCGCAGGCATAAGCGCGCAGCAGCACGGCCGGTGTGATTTCAGACGGGGCGGAGTCGCGCGAAGTCATGGCTTGCCATCATAGCAGGATCGCAATGCGGTTGCGATGGGTGGCGACCGGACCGCTCAGCTCGCCGCAGCGGAGCTGGCCTTGGCGACGCTTGCGGGCATGCGGCCGAACTTCAGCACGACCCTGGTTCCGGAATGCGTGGGATCGCGCTCGACCGTGGCGTCGAGCTTGGTGGCCATGGCCGCGACGATGCGCTGGCCCATGCCGGTGGAGCGCGGATCGGCCTTGACGTTGTCGCCGACCCCGTCGTCGGTGATCGAGAGCAGGAGATCGTCGCCTTGGGAGATCAGCTCGACATGGATCGGGCCGGCGCCGTCGGGATAGGCGTATTTCACCGCGTTCATCACCAGCTCATTGACGATGATGCCGACGGCGACCGCGCGGTCCGGATCGATCTCGATCGGCTCGGCCTTCAGCGTCAGGCGCGACATGCGGTTGCCTTCGGCAGAGCGGCGGAGATCCTCGAGCAGCGAGTCCAGATATTGATTGAGGACCACGCTCTTGAGGTCCTGCGAGGTGTAGAGGCGGCGGTGCACCTGCGCCACCGCGGCGACGCGGCCCATCGCATTGGTCAGCGCCGCCTTGACCTCCTCCTGCGCGGCGGAGCTCGCCTGCAGGTGCAGCAGCGAGGCGATGATCTGGAGCGAGTTGCCGACGCGATGGTTGACCTCGCGCAGCAGGAGCTCGCGTTCGGCGGCGAGCGCCGCGTAGCGGTCGCGCGAGGCGTGGATCTCGGCCTCGGCTTCCTCGCGCGCGCGCTGCAGCTCGGCCTGGCGCAGCGCGCCTTCGGCGGCGACGTGGAGCAGCGGGATGAAGTCGCCCTGAACGTCCTTGACCAGATAGTCGGCCGCTCCCGCCTTGAGCGCGGTCACCGCGATGCTGGAATCCTGCGAGGCGGTGACGAACACGACCGGCGGCGCATCCGGGATCGACATGATCTGCTCGAGCGTCTCGAGCCCGTCGAGGCCCGGCATGTACTGATCGAGCGCGACGACATCGATGCCGCCTTCAGCACCGGCGCGGCGGATGCGCTCGAGGCCTTCCTCGCCGCTCGCGGCATGGACGACCCGGTAGCCGCGCCGCGTCAGGCCGCGATCGACCAGGCGCGCCAGCGCCTCGTCGTCGTCGATGTAGAGCAGTGTCGGCGTGCGCTGGTTCATGTGGCGGCGGGCGGGACCTGGATGACCGAGAAGAACAGCCCGAGCTGCCGGATGGCGTTGGCGAAATTCTCGTAGTTGACGGGCTTGGTGATGTAGACGTTGCAGCCGAGCTCGTAGCAGCGCTTGATCTCCTGGGAATCGTCGGTGGTGGTCAGCACCACCACGGGCGAGGCCTTCAGATATTTGTTCTCCTTGATCTGCTTCAGGATGTCGATCCCGGTCATGTCGGGGAGGTTGAGGTCGAGCAGGATCAGGAGCGCGTTACCCTTCTGCACAAGCCCGGAGCCGTCGGCGCCGAACAGGTGCCGCATGGCCTCGGTGCCGGTGGCGAAGGAGACGATCTCGTTGTTGACGCCCGAGCGGCGGATGTTGCGCTCGATCAGGCGGGCATGGCCCTCGTCGTCCTCGATCATGATGATGGTGACAGGCTGGGTCATCGATCTCGGTTCCGGTTGCTCACGTTCCAGGCGATCGGCAGCGTGATCGTGAAGGTGCTGCCCGCATTCAGTTCCGATGATACCGACATGGTGCCGCCGAGGCGACGCACAAGTGCTCGCACATGCGCAAGACCGATGCCCTGGCCGGGCTTGTCCTGGGTTCCCGCGCGGCGGAACAGGTCGAATATCCGCTGGTGGTCCTTCGGATCGATGCCGCGGCCGTTGTCACTGACCTCGAAGATAGCGTAGCCGAGCTTGGTCCGCCCGCGGATTCTGATCTCGCCGGGCACGCCGGGCTTGAGATATTTGATCGCGTTATCGATCAGATTGGAGAAGATCTGCTCGAGGGCGAGACGGTCGCTTACGAGGTCCGGCAGGGGCTCGAGGTGGATCTCGGCCCGCGCCTCGGCCGCCTGGTGCGCCAGCGTCGCCACGATGGCCTCGATCAGCTCGCGCGTGTCGATCTTCACCGGCTGGAATTCGCGCCGGCCCTCCCGGGTGAGGTTGAGGATGGCCGAGATCAGCCGGTCCATCTTGGCGATCGACGATTTGATGAAGCCGAGCGCTTCGGAGAAATCCTCCGAGAGCTGCTTGTCGGCGCCTTCGAGCGCGATCTCCCCCGGCGCGGCCGGCGCGAGCGGCGCTCCCCCCGCGGGCACGTGCACGAGGCTGCCGATGCGGCGGAAGATGTCGCTGCCGAGCTCTTCGAGCTCGCTCGTGAAGCCCATGATGTTGACGAGCGGCGAGCGCAGATCGTGGCTGACGATATAGGCAAAGCGCTGGATCTCGTCGTTGGCTTCGCGCAGGTCCGCCGTGCGCTCGTCGACGACGGCCTCCAGATTGAGGTTGGCATCGCGTAGGCGCGCTTCGGCCTCGTCGCGTACACGTGCCGAACGCCGCACCAGCCAGATCGAGATCAGCGCCAGCGCCACCACGAGGCCGGAGCCGATACCGGTCATGGAGGCGGCCAGGGTCTGGCTGCTGTCGGAGTTGGCAGTGCGGAGGCGGAACAGCCGCTCCTCCTCCTGGATCATCGTGCTGGCGACGGTGGCGATCCTCGCCGTGGCGTCCTGGGAAGCCGCCTCACGCACCAGTGCCGTGGCCTTGTCCGGCTGGCCTTGCTGGATGAAGGCCATTTCCTGCGCGAACTGGCTGAGCCGGATTTCGATGGCCGCGCTCAGCTTCTCGACATTCTCGCGTTGCCCCGGATTATCGACGCTCTGGCGCGTGAGCTTGTCGAGGGCCGGAATGATGGCGGCCACGGCCTTGTCATGGTCAGCCCTGAAGTTGTCTCCCCCGGTCAACAGGTAGCCACGAGCGCCACTCTCTGCGCGTCGGATCTCCAGCAGCAGGGCATTGATCTGGTTCTCCACCTCGATGGTGTGAACCACCCATTTGCTGTCCTCGCGCGCCTTGTTGACGAGGTAGACGGAGCCGGCGCTGATCACGGTCAGCACCAAGAGGCCCGCTGCGAACAGCAGGATCTGCCAGAATGCGCGCCGTCGGCGGCCTTCAGCCGTCACGACGGTTCACCTGTCTGCATGCAACGGAGTTCAAAACGCCCCCTTGGAACCGGCCCGAACCATAGAAAACGCGATTGGGCCAAGGGGGTTCCATGAGAGGACGTATTATCGCGGGGTTGGTTCCGCCTTGCCGGCCAGGTACTGCTCCAGCCAGTGAATGTGGTAGTCGCCGTTGATGATGTCGGCTTCGCGCACCAGCGCACGGAACAGCGGCAGCGTGGTCTCGATGCCCTCGACCACCATCTCGTCCAGGGCCCGCCGCAGCCGCATCAGGCATTCGGCGCGGGTCTTGCCGTGCACGATCAGCTTGCCGACGAGTGAGTCGTAATAAGGCGGGATCGTGTAGCCCTGGTAGACGGCGGAATCGATCCGCACCCCGAGGCCACCGGGCGGATGATATTGCAGGATCCGGCCGGGCGAGGGGCGGAAGGTCTGCGGATTCTCGGCGTTGATGCGGCACTCGATCGCATGGCCGATGACCTGGACCTCGTCCTGCTTGGCCGGCAGGTCGCCGCCGGCGGCGATGCGGATCTGCTCCAGCACGAGATCGATGTCGGTTATGCTCTCGGTGACGGGGTGCTCCACCTGGATGCGGGTGTTCATCTCGATGAAGTAGAATTCGCCATCCTCGAACAGGAATTCGATGGTGCCGACGCCGAGATATTTCATCTCGCGCATCGCTTTCGCGCAGGTCTCGCCGATCTTGGCGCGCGCGGCGGCAGCGAGCACGGGCGAGGGGCCTTCCTCCCAGACCTTCTGGTGGCGGCGCTGCAGCGAGCAGTCGCGCTCGCCGAGATGGATCGCGCCGCCGCGGCCGTCGCCGAGGATCTGGATTTCGATGTGGCGCGGCTTCTGCAGGTATTTTTCCAGGTAGACGGAGGCATCGCCAAAGGCGGATTTGGCCTCGTTGGCCGCCGTCGACAGCGCCACCTGCAGGTCGGCCTCGCTGTGCGCGACTTTCATGCCGCGGCCGCCGCCGCCCGCCGCCGCCTTGACCAGCACCGGGAAGCCGATCTTCCTGGCGATGGCCATCGCATCGTCGTCGGGCCCGACGGCGCCGTCCGAGCCGGGGACCACGGGGATGCCGAGGCGCTTGGCGGTCTTCTTGGCCTCGATCTTGTCGCCCATCAGGCGGATGTGCTCGGCCTTCGGACCGATGAAGTGCAGATTGTGCTCGGCGAGGATTTCCGCAAAGCGCGCGTTCTCGGAGAGGAAGCCGTAACCGGGATGCACGGCATCGGCGCCGGTGATCTCGCAGGCCGCGAGCAGGGCGGGCACGTTGAGATAGCTGTCCTTGGACGCCGGCGGCCCGATGCAGACGCTCTCGTCCGACAGCCGCACATGCATGGCATCGGCGTCCGCGGTGGAGTGCACGGCGACGGTCGCGATCCCGAGCTCCTTGCAGGCCCTGAGGATGCGAAGGGCGATCTCGCCGCGATTGGCTATGAGGATCTTGTCGAACATGTTGTCCTGCAGCGAATGGCGAGTGGCGAATGGCGAGTAGGGAAGGCTGATGCCATTCGCTATTCGCTATTCCCCATTCGCGTCACTCAATAATCACCAGCGGCTCGCCGTACTCGACCGGCTGGCCGTCCTCGACCAGGATCTGCGTCACCGTGCCGGCGCGCGGCGAGGGGATCTGGTTCATCGTCTTCATGGCTTCGATGATCAGCAGCGTCTGGCCGACCGAGACCTTGGCGCCGACGTCGATGAACGGCTTTGCGCCCGGCTCCGGCGCCCAATAGGCGGTGCCGACCATCGGCGAGGTCACGGCGCCGGGATGCTTCGACAGATCGGCCGCGGCCGCTGCGGGCGCCGCGGGGCTTGCCGCCAGTGGCAGGGCGGCGGGAGGAGCCGTCACCTGCATCGGCATGGTCGCGGCAACGCTGATGTTGCGCGCGACGCGCAGGCGCAGGCCCGCCCGCTCGATCTCGATTTCGGTGAGGCTGGTTTCATCGAGCAGCAGCGCAAGCTCGCGAACGAGCGCGGAATCCTCGCTGGAAAACTTTGCGGCTGCTTTGTCGTCTGGCTGGCGCGCCATGTTGTTTGATCCGAATGTTCTGTTGGAAGGGAGCGTCAGGCGTTGGGCTTGATGCCGAGCTTGGCGGCAAGGCCCTGGATGGCGAGGCGGTAGCCCTCGATGCCGAAACCGCAGAGCGAGGCGAAAGCCGCGCGTGCGGTGTAGGAATGGTGACGGAAACTCTCGCGGGCATGGATGTTGGTCACATGCACCTCGACCGTCGGAAGCTGCACCGCGAGCAACGCATCGTGCAGCGCGATCGAGGTGTGGGAATAGCCGCCGGCATTGATGATGATGCCCTTCATCTTGCGCCGATGCGCCTCGTGGATGAAGTCGATCAGCTCGCCTTCGCGGTTGGACTGCCGACAATCCGCCTTCAGTCCGAACGTCGCGGCCGTCTCCCGGCACAGCGCCTCGACGTCGGCCAGCGTCGCATGGCCGTACTTGTCGGGCTCCCGGGTCCCCAGCATGTTGAGGTTCGGCCCGTTCAGGACGAGGATCGAGTCGGTTGCAGGTTCGGCCATTCCAATCCCGGAAGAGGTGTTTCGGCGTGGCGGGGGTTATAGGTAACAAAGCGCGTGAGGGGAAGCCTTGAAGGGCCTCGAGGGCAGGTTCAAGCACCTCATCCAGTGCGCAAAAACCTGTGCGGAAACTACGGAAATTGCTTGTTAACCAGCCCGAAGCATGGGTGCCGGGCGCATGCAAAAGGGGGCGGGCAAGCTGCCCGCCCCCGAGATTGCCGGTGTCCGACCTTAGACGTTCAGGACGGCCACGATCTCGTAGGTGTCCGGATTGATGATGACGATCTCATCGCGAACCAGGACGTACTTGTAGGTTCGCCATTCCGGATAGATCGTCACGACCCGGGACGGCAGGGCGTGAAGCGTGATGCCCTCGCGCGGAATGCGGGTGCCGACCGCAATGTTGAAGTTCACATTGGTCACGGGCGCCACCTTCTCCTCGCGGATCACCGAGGTGATCTGCGTGCGCTGCTCGGTCGAGAGCTTGGCGGCCGCGCCAGCCTGGCCGGTCGTCGTCTGCGACCGCTCGGTCTGGGTCTGAGTCTGGGTTTGCGAACCCTGGTGGCCAGGCGCGTTCATGCCGCTGCGGTCTTCCTGACCTTGGGCCTTCATGTCCTTGGTGCCCTTGGTCTCGGTTTCCTTGCTCATGCTACCCTTGGACTTCTCGTCGCTCCGCGGGCTCTGGCCGACCGTCGACGACTTCTCCGACTGCGTCGACTTCTCACGCGTCGCACCCGGCTGGTCCTTGTTCATCTTGTCGGACTGAGTCGACTTGTCATGAGCGCTCGGCTGATCCTTCATGCCGCCGGCCTGACCGACCGTTCCCTTGTCATGCTTGTCTTGCTTGTCCATGGACTCTTGCTTGCCCATGGAGCCGCTGCGCTCGCCAGAAGGCTGCGTACTGTGCTGGGTCTGCTGGCCACTCCCGTAGTCCTTGGTTCCGGTTCCTTGCGCGTTGGCGAAACCGGTGCCGGCGATCAGCGCCAAGGCTGCAACCGAGACCAAAAAGCGATTAGTCATTTGAACCTCTCCTCAGGTGATTTCTTTGCGTCATTGCCCGCGCCGACAACGAAAGGAGAGCGCGGTCGTTCCGAATTCCAGGAGGTTCCGACGAGCTTTGTTTCTTGAACGCCGGATGAACGGGCTCGCCCGGATCGCGACAAACTGCGTCCGAGCCCCGCGCAAAAAAAAGAGGCCGGCTGTGAGCCGGCCTGTTTCAACGCAATGTCGTGTCGCTCAGCAGGTCGCTTTGCCGCAGCGGGCAATGCCGATCTTTTCCTTGAGGCTTTCGACGCCGACGGCGCCGATCACGATCTGCTTGCCGATCACGTAGCTCGGCGTGCCGTTCATGCCCATCGCTTCGGCGAGCTTGAAATTCTCCTCGATGGTGGCGCGCACCTCGGGACTGGCGATGTCCTTCTCGATGCGAGCCGTGTCGAGACCGGCTTCCTTGGCGGCCTGCATCGCGCGGGCCTTGTCGGCCGCGCCGCGGCCGCCGAGCAGCTTCTGGTGGAAGTCGAGATATTTCTTGCCGGAGGGATCCTGCATGCGCACGGCGACCCCGACCTGCGCAGCTTCGACCGAGCCCTGGCTCAGCACCGGAAACTCCTTCAACACCACCTTCAGCTTCGGATCGCCCTTCATGAGGGTCAGCATGTCGTCCATCGCGCGTTTGCAATAGCCGCAATTGTAGTCGAAGAACTCGACGAAGGTGACGTCGCCGTCCCTGTTGCCGAGCACGACCTGGCGCGGCGAGTTGAAGATCGCCTCGGCGTTCTGCGCGATGCTGGCCTCGTGCTTCTGCGTTTCGGCCGCGGCCTGACGCTTGCTGAGCTCGGCCATGGCCTCCTCGAGCACCTCGGGATGGCTGACGAGATAGTTCTTGATGATCTTCTCGATCTCGGTGCGCTGGCTGTCGGAGAAGCTGTCGGCGGAGGCGGGCACGGCTGCCCCGAACATGGCGAGCGCGAACAATGCAGGAGCGAGCAGGCGCAGCGAAGGCATAGTCAAATCCTCTTATCCAAAGCAGGTTTCGAGAAACGTCCCGGCGGATTCAACGTGACGTCGTGGTCGGGCGTCGTTCGAGGTGCGTCAGTTGCGCGGCGGCTTCGCCGCCACGATGTCGTCGGCCTTGACCCATCCGGGCGTGCCGACGGCGAAACGGGTTTTCGCGCGCGTCGCAAGCTCGCGGGCGGTCTTGTTGTCGCCGCGCAAATACGCGGCCTGGGCCGAGGCGAGATCTGCCTCCGCATAATCTCCCTTCCGGCCATAGGCCATCGCGAGCTGGGTATAGCCGAGCGCCGCCTCGGGCTCCCGGGCCACCGCTGCGCGGAGAATCCGAACAGCCTCGTCGGTGTAGGCCTTATTATCGGTTCCGACCAGAGCCTGCCCAAGTAACATCTCGATGAGGGGAGCGTTGTTCGAGAGGGCGACGGCCTTGCGCAAGGGAGCGATCGCTTCGGCCGCCTTGCCGCTTTCCAGCAGCGCCTGGCCGCGCACCTCGTAGAAATACGGGTTGTTCGGCTGCACCTGGATCAGCGCATCGATCTGGGCGAGCGCGCTGCGCAGATCGCCGTGCAGATAGGTGCTGACGGCGCGGGCATAGCGCGCCGGCAGGCTGTCGTTGGTCTGGGGATAGCGGCGGTACACCGTCTCGGGCCGCTCCATGAAGGCGGAGATCTTGGCGCGGACCATGTCGTGCCGGAGCTGGAGCGAGGGATCGTCCTTCTTGTTCCAGTAGGGACTGGAGCCTGCGAACTCCTGCAGCGCGGCGACGCGATCGGCCGGCATCGGATGCGACTGGAGGTAGGGATCGGCACCGCGCGCAGCGAACAGGCTCTCGCTGGTGAAGCGCTTGAAAGTCTCGTACATGCCCTTGGGCGATTGCTCGGTCGCCGTCAGGAATTTCACGCCGGCACGGTCGGCGTTCTCCTCCTGCTGGCGCTGATAGGACAGCAGCGACCGGCGGATCACCTCCTGCGGAGCGGCGATCGCGGCGGCGCCGGCATTGGCGAGCCCGTTGTTGCCTGTGCTGCTGCGCTGGGTGCTGCCCGCGGCGATCGCGCCGGCGCCGAGCAGCATCGCGATGATCATCTGGGTCTGGGCGGCGGCAAGCTGCTCGCGCAGCTTGGACAGATGGCCGCCGGCCAGATGTCCGGTCTCGTGCGCGAGCACGCCGATGATCTGGTTCGGCGTCTCCGATTGCAGGATCGCGCCCCAATTGACGAAGATGCGGCGGCCGTCCGCGACGAACGCGTTGAACGAGCCGTCGTTGATGATCACCATCTGGATGTTCTGCTTTTCGAGGCCCGCAACACGCAGGATCGGGCGCGTGTATTCGCGCAGCAGCTGCTCGGTCTCGGTGTCGCGCAGGACCGGCGGCCCCTTGGCCTGCGCGTGTGCGCCCGAGAACGGCGTCAGCGCGATCGCCGTGGCCGTGACGAGGGCGGTGAGGGCGGAGGCCTTCTTGCGCAATGCGATCTGGAGCGACATCAAGCGGTCTTGGTCAAACGGGCTCGGTCAAGTGGTCTTGGTCAAGCAGTTTCGTGATTGGTTTTGGCGATTGGCGGGGGACCGGATACGCGATATGCCCTTGTGAGCGGTGCCCTTAATGAGCCGTACAATGCGGCCAGTCTGGGGCGCAAGCACCCCGTTTTCGGACCGGACGGACCGGTTCGCCAGCCAATAGCAGAAATCGATGCACGATGCGACATTGAGGAACCGGTTGGCGCAGTGGCTCGAGCCCTCCCGCCGCAGCGATGTTCCCCCGTTCATGGTGATGGACGTCATGGCCGCGGCGGCCCGAATCGAGGCCGCCGGTGGTCATGTCATCCACATGGAGGTCGGCCAGCCCGCGGCCGGGGCGCCCAGGACCGCGATCGCAGCCGCCCATGCGGCGCTCGAGGCTGGACGGATCGACTATACCTCCGCACTCGGCATCCCCAGCCTGCGCGCGCGCATCGCGCGCCATTATCGCGACACCTATGGCTGCGACGTCGGCCCCGAGCGGATCGTCGTGACAACGGGCTCGTCGGGCGGCTTCATCTTGGCGTTCCTGTCGATGTTCGAGCCCGGCGATCGCGTCGCCGTGACGGTGCCGGGCTATCCGCCGTATCGACACATTCTCACCGCGCTCGGCTGCGAGCCGGTGCTGATCGAGACCACGAACGAGATGCGGCACGCGCTGACCGGCGAGGCGCTGCTCGCGGCCCATCGCAAGGCGCCGCTGAAGGGCGTTCTGGTCGGCAGCCCCGCCAATCCGACGGGCACGATGATATCCCGCGAAGCGCTCGCCGGCCTGATCGCGGCGGCGGAAGACGCCGGCATCCGCTTCATCTCGGATGAGATTTATCACGGACTCGATTACGCGTTTCCGGCCGTGACGGCGGCGGCGCTGTCCGAGCACGCGCTCGTGATCAACTCGTTCTCGAAGTATTTTTGCATGACGGGCTGGCGCGTCGGCTGGATGGTGGTGCCCGAGATCCTGGTGCGGCCGATCGAGCGGCTGCAGCAGAACCTCTCGATCTCGGTGCCCTCGCTGTCGCAGATCGCGGCGGAGGCTGCATTCGACGGCGCGGCCGAGATGGAGGCGATCAAGCACGGCTATCAGGAAAACCGGCGTGTCCTGATCGATGGTTTGCCCAAGGCCGGACTGACGAGATTCCTGCCGGCTGACGGCGCTTTCTATCTCTATGCCGACGTCTCGGACTTCACCTCGGACAGTTTCGAGTTCGCCAAGCAGATGCTGGAGCAGGCGCGCGTGGCGGCAACGCCCGGCCTCGATTTCGATCCTATCCATGGCCGTTCATTCATCCGCTTATCCTATGCCCGCTCGCTCGATGAGATGCGAGAGGCGGTTGACCGGATCGCTCACTGGCTTAAATAGCCGCCAGTTTTCGACAGCCTTCCGGAGTTCGACGTGCCTGACCGTTCCGCCCCGTCCGCCGCTACGCCAGATTCTTCTCTCGCCGCATTGATGTGGCCGACCCGACCGGGCGAAACGGTCGGCACGCTGCGCGCCGTCGTGCTGATTGTGCTCGGCACCGCCTTGATGGCGCTGTCAGCCAAGGTGAACCTGCCGCTGCCTTACGTGCCGATGACGCTGCAGACGCTGGTGGTGCTGATGATCGGCGCCGCCTATGGCTGGCGGCTTGGCAGCGCAACCATGATCGCTTACCTCGCCGAGGGCGCGATCGGGCTGCCGGTGTTCGCCGGTCCCGTGGGTGGGATCGCACCGCTGGTCGGCCCGACCGCGGGCTATCTGTTCGGTTTCGTGCTGGCCGCGTTGGTGACCGGCTGGCTCGCCGAGCGCGGCTGGGATCGCAGCGTGATACTGCTGTTTGCGGCGATGGCTGCGGGCCACATCGTCATTCTCGCGACCGGGTTCGGCTGGCTGGCATTCGGCCTTGGTCTCGGCGCCGCCAAGGCCTGGCAGGTCGGCATCGTGCCGTTCATCGCGGCCTCGCTGGTGAAGAATGCGCTCGGCGCGACCCTGATGCCGGCGGCGCGCCGGCTCGTCGAGCGCCGCGGGTAAAACGCGCCAACACGTGCGGTTCCAATTGACAGGGCCGGCCAAGTTGATCTTGGCTGGCCACATGTTGTGAGGGGGAGTGAAACCGATGACGACGACAACGATGGCGGGGGCGCCGGTCGCGCCGCCTGTCGCCAAGCCGTGGTACAAAGTCCTCTACGTCCAGGTGCTGATCGCGATCGTGCTCGGCGCCATCGTTGGCTGGCTGTGGCCGACGGTTGCCACCAACGAATGGATCAAGGCGCTCGGCGACGGCTTCATCAAGCTGATCAAGATGGTGATCGCCCCGATCATCTTCTGCACCGTGGTCTCCGGCATCGCCCACATCCAGGACGCCAAGAAGGTCGGCCGCATCGGCGTCAAGGCGCTGGTCTATTTCGAGGTGGTCTCGACCTTCGCGCTGGTGATCGGTCTCATTGTCGGCAATCTCGTCAAGCCGGGCTCCGGCTTCGGCAATGCGGCGGCGAGCGAGGCAGCGGTTGCAAACTACGCCAAGCAGGCGGCCGGCCAGAAGTCCGTCGACTTCGTGCTGCACATCATTCCGGACACCGTGGTCGGCGCCTTCGCGCAAGGCGAGATCCTCCAGGTGCTGCTGTTCGCGGTGCTGTTCGGCTTCGCCTTGATGAGCCTCGGTGAGCGCGGCCACACCATCCGCAGCTTCATCGACGATGCGGCGCACGCGGTGTTCGGCGTGATCTCGATCGTGATGCGCGCGGCGCCGATCGGCGCGTTCGGTGCGATGGCCTATACGATCGGCAAGTTCGGTACCGGCGCGATCCTCAATCTGATCGGCTTGATCGCGACGTTCTACGTCACGGCTGCGCTGTTCGTGTTCGTCGTGCTCGGCCTCATCGCGCGCGTGGCGGGGTTCTCGATCTTCAAGTTCCTCGCCTACATCAAGGACGAGTTGCTGATCGTGCTCGGCACCTCGTCCTCGGAAAGCGCGCTGCCGTCCTTGATGGAGAAGCTGGAGCGGCTCGGCTGCTCCAAGTCGGTGGTCGGCCTCGTCGTGCCCACGGGCTACTCGTTCAACCTCGACGGCACCAACATCTACATGACGCTGGCGACGCTGTTCATCGCGCAGGCGCTCGGCGTCGAGCTCTCCTTCGGCCAGCAGATGACCATCCTGGTGGTGGCGATGCTGACATCGAAGGGCGCCTCCGGCATCACCGGCGCGGGCTTCATCACGCTGGCGGCGACGCTCGCGGTGGTCGACCCGCGCCTCGTGCCGGGCATGGCGATCGTGCTCGGCATCGACAAGTTCATGAGCGAGTGCCGCGCGCTGACCAATCTGTGCGGCAACGGCGTCGCCTGCGTGATCGTCGCCTGGTGGGAAGGCGAGCTCGACCGCGACAAGCTCAACACCAACCTCACCAAGCAGATCGATCCGACCGACATGGAGACGGCGATCACGACGGACTGATCCGGACCTGACAGCGCGAGCTGCGCTGTCAGACCTCGAAGTAATAGGGCTGGTCGAGATCTCGATCAGCCCTTTTTCTTTGGGCTAGAACCGCTCCGGCCGATACGGCGCGGGATCGACCGCCGGTGTTTCGCCGCTCATCATCTCCGCGAGCAGCCGTCCGGTTGCCGGTCCCAGCGTGAAGCCCTGATGGCCGTGGCCGAAATTCATCCAGAGGCCGGGGTGGCGCGGGGCGGGGCCGAGCACCGGCAGCATGTCGGGCGTGCAGGGCCTCGTGCCGAACCACGGATCCGGCTCGACCCGCTTGCCGAGGTCGATCAACTCGCGTGCGGAAGCTTCGGCGCTGGCGAGCTGCACCGGCGTGGCCAATGCGTCCGCGCCCGTCAATTCCGCGCCGGTGGTGATGCGGATGCCCTTGGCCATCGGCCCCATGGCGTAGCCGCCGCTTTTGTCGATGAGAGGCAGGTCGAGCGAAGCGCCGCCGCTGTAATGCATGTGGTAGCCGCGCTTGCGCACCAGCGGGATGCGATAGCCGAACTTGTACAACAGATCGGGCGACCACGGCCCCAGCGTCACGACGGCGTGGGCAGCGTCGATGCGGCCCTGGTCGGTGTCGACCGACCAGCCGGTCGCGGTCTGCTGCAGCGACTGCGCATCACCGAGCACGATCCTGCCGCCGAGCCGCGCGAACAGCTCGGCATAGGCCGTGACCAGCGCGCCGGGGTCGGACACGGTCCAGGTGTCGAGCCAGTGGATCGCTCCGGGGAGATCGTCGCGCAGGATCGGCTCGGCCCTGGCAAGCTCGCTGCCCGACAGCACGCGATAGTTCACGCCGAATTCGCGCTGATCTTCCTCCGCGGCCTTGATCGAGAGATCCAACGAAGCGCGATCGCGAAACAGTGCTCGGTAGCCGGCGCGGCGGATGAGATTGTCGGCATGCGCCTGGCGGATCAGGATGTCGTGCTCGGCCGTTGCGTAGGCGATCAGCCGTGCCCATGCCTCGATCGCCTCGCGATGCCGTTTCGGCGCCGAATGCCACCAGTAGCGGAGCAGGGGCTCGATGTGCAGATGAAGCGAGGAGAGGCTGTAGCGCACGTCGTTGGTGCGGCCGGTCGCGATCTTCAAGAGCGAGGCGAGGTCGCGCGGCATCGGATAGGGTCGTACCGCTTCGGCCTGGATCATCCCGGCATTGCCGTAGCTGGTCTCGCGGCCCGGCTCCCGGCGATCGACCAGCGTCACCGACCAGCCGCGCTGCTGCAGATGCAGCGCGGCGCCCACGCCCACCATGCCGCCGCCTAGAATGATCGCGCTTTGCATCGCAACTGACCTCATCAAATCAAAACCGCCCGGTTGGGCCGGGCGGTTTCAACTCCTTTTGTCCCTTTACTCGCCGCCGCCGAAACGGCGTGACCACCAGCCGGCACGGCGGGGGGCGGCCGGGGTTTCGCTTGCCGACTCCGGTGCGGGCTCAGGTGCCGGCGCGGGCGCGGCAACCGGCTCGGTCGCCTCCGCCGCCGGCGTTGCGGGCTCCGGCTGGCTGTTCAGCAGGAAACTCACCTTTTCGCGAACGGTGGAGCGGCGCCGCGCGGCCTTGTCGCCGGCAGGCTCTTCGTCCGGCGTTGCGGCCGTCGCGGCGGGAGCCGGCTCCGGCTGGGCCGGGGCCTCGGTCTGCATCTCGGCGTGTGGCTCCGGCTGCGCAGCTTGCGGCTCGGTGCTGGGCTCGGCCTGCGCGATCGAGGGCGAAGCCTGGCTGCTGAAGCCATCGAAATCGGCAACGGCGTCGACAGCTTCCAGCGGCTGGCCGGTGCCGAGCTCGTCGCTGATGGAGCCGGCAAGACCTTCCTCGCCGCCACCGCGACGGCGGCGTCCGCCGCGGCGACCACGCCGGCGCCGGCGATCACTGCTGCCCTGCTGCTCGCCACGGGCCGCCTGTTCCTCGCCTTCCTCACCGTCCTGCTCGGACTCGGTCTCGTCCTCGCCTTCGCCGGCGATCATCGCGGGCTCGGGCAGGGTCGGCGCCGTATCCTCGCGCAACTCACCTTCGCGCTGGCCACCGCGGCCGCGCCGTCGGCGACGGCGCTTGCGGCGCTGGCCGTCCTGCTCGGAGGCTGCCTCGCCGGCAGCCTGCTCGTCGGCAAGGCCTTCGGTCTCGTCGGTTTCGACCTCGGATTCCGTCTCCAGGTCGAAGCCGTCCTCGTCGTCATAGGCTTCTTCGGCCAGCGGCGGCGGGCTCGCAGCGGCTTGGGCTGCGAGCAGCGCCTTGGCGGCTTCGAGCGTATGCACCTGCTCGCCGCGGTCGATCACATAGGCCTGCGGGCCGCTGACGCTTGCGTCGGCGATCACCGACAGCGTGACCTTGAAGCCGTTCTCGAGATCGCGCAGATGGCCGCGCTTGTGGTTCAGCACATAGAGCGCGACGTCGGTGCGGGTGCGGACCACGAGATTGTGGGTCGCGCCCTTCATCAGGATCTCTTCGAGGCCGCGCAAGAGCTGCAGCGCCACCGAAGACACCGAGCGGACGTGGCCGGTGCCGCCGCAATGCGGGCACGGATCGGTCGAAGACTCCAGCACGCTGGCGCGGATGCGCTGGCGCGACATCTCGAGCAGGCCGAAATGCGAGATGCGGCCGACCTGGATGCGCGCGCGATCCTGCCTGAGGCAGTCGGACAGCTTGCGCTCCACCGAGCGGTTGTTGCGCTTCTCGTCCATGTCGATGAAATCGATGACGATCAGGCCGGCGAGGTCGCGCAGGCGGAGCTGGCGCGCGACCTCTTCGGCCGCTTCCAGATTGGTCTTGAGCGCGGTGTCCTCGATATGGTGCTCGCGGGTCGAGCGGCCGGAATTGACGTCGATCGAGACCAGCGCTTCGGTCTGGTTGATCACGATGTAGCCGCCCGAGCGCAGCTGCACGGTCGGCGAGAACATCGCGTCCAGCTGGCTCTCGACGCCCATGCGCGAGAACAGCGGCTGGCCATCGCGATACTGCTTCACTGCGCTGACATTGGCGGGCATCAGCATCTTCATGAAGTCGCGGGCTTCGCGGTAGCCGGCTTCGCCGGCGACCTGGATCTCGTCGATCTCCTTGTTGTAGAGGTCGCGCAGCGAGCGCTTGATCAGCGAGCCTTCCTCGTAGACGAGGGTCGGCGCCTGCGACTTCAGCGTCAGGTCGCGCACCGTCTCCCACATCCGGATCAGATATTCAAAGTCGCGCTTGATCTCGGGCTTGGTCCGGGCGGCGCCCGCGGTGCGCAGGATGATGCCCATGCCCTCGGGCACGTCGAGATCCTGCACCACTTCCTTCAGGCGCGAGCGATCCTGCGCGCTGGTGATCTTGCGGCTGATACCGCCGCCGCGTGCGGTGTTCGGCATCAGCACGGCGTAGCGGCCGGCGAGCGAGAGGTAGGTCGTCAGCGCGGCGCCCTTGTTGCCGCGCTCTTCCTTGACCACCTGCACCAGCATCACCTGGCGGCGCTTGATGACTTCCTGGATCTTGTACTGGCGCCGCGGGCGGAAGGTGCGCTCCGGCACTTCCTCCAGCACGTCGTCGCCGCCGACGGATTCGACGACTTCCTCTTCAGCATCCTCGCCGTCTTCCTCGTCCTCGTCGTCGTCGTCACCGGCTGGGGCGGCCTCGGCATGCGGCGCTTCAGCGCTTTCGCCGGCGGCGTAGACGGCATCGGCGGGCTCGGCGGCCGACGTCACGGCTTCGGCCAGAGGCTCTGCCTGCGCTTCCGCGGCATGAGCGTCGGAAGCGGGAGTCTCTAAGGTTGGGGCTGGCTGCGGCTCGGCAACGCTCTCGACCGCGGGCTCGGCGCCGACCGCCGCGACAGGCGCGGGCGTCTCGCCGGCGTGGTCATGATCATGGTCACGGCCGTGGGTGTCATCGTGAGCGTGATGGTGATCGTCATCATGGGCATGATGATGATCGTCATGATCATGCTCGCGATGTTCGTGATCGTGGCCCTCGTGCTCGCCATGCTCCGCATCGGCGTGCAGATGCTCACCCTCGTGCAGGGCGTCCTCGGCATGCTCCGGCAGCGCGGCGCCTTCGACCGGCTGGGCGGCGGGATCGGCGCCGGCCTCGAGGCCCTCGACGATGTCGCTGCGCACGCGCTCGCCATGACCGCGTCGGCGGGCGTTGCGGTGGCGCGAGCGGCGACGCCCGTGCGAGCGATTCTCGCTCTCTTCCTCGGCCTCGCGATGGGCCTGTTCCTCGGCCTCGATCAGCGCCTGCCGGTCGGCGACCGGAATCTGGTAGTAGTCGGGATGGATTTCGCTGAAGGCGAGGAAGCCGTGGCGATTGCCGCCATATTCGACGAAGGCGGCCTGGAGCGAGGGTTCGACCCTTGTGACCTTGGCGAGGTAGATATTCCCGCGCAGTTGCTTGCGTTGCGCGGTCTCGAAATCAAACTCTTCGACGCGATTGCCGCGGACCACGACGACCCGGGTCTCTTCCGGGTGGGTGGCATCGATCAACATCTTGTTGGGCATGTCTTAACTCTTGGCGGCGGCGGACGCGATAAGCCGTGGGCGCGTATCGCGCCGCCGGGTGACGCGACGGTCCACCTGATTCGGGGGTGAGGGGAAGGCCGAAACGCCGTCTCTCGCGCCTTGCCGAACCGGAAGCTTCAGAACCATTGCGACGCGCGGGATTGTCACTCCGCAGCGTCGCGAATGCTCCTTCAGATTTCGTCGGCACAGTCTGGCGCATCAAGCGTCGGCCCGTATGAAACACTGGGCGGCGAGGCCGCCCTTCAATCAGTTGCTGCTGGCCAGGCACGGCGCGAGCGCGCTCGCCTTGGGGATCACGAACCGCCCCCTTGGGATCAAGGGACCGGGTAATGGGTTACGCCGCTGTCAGAACCGTCCCGGTAACATGAGTGGTAACCCGAGACCGTCCGCCGCCGGGGCTTGACCCGCTCCACCTCGCTGCCGCGCACCGCGCTGGTCTTAGAGGGAAGCGGAAAACGCTGGAATTCCCAAACCTTGAGAGTTCCGGCGCTGCACCGGGAGGCTGAATGCGACACAACCGGAAATATCGGCCGTCAGCATTCCGTACATACGAGGAATGAGCCCTCCGTGCAAGGGAGCGTCGCACGGCGGTCACAGTCGGCGAGTTTCGCGTTTCTGTCATTAAGGATCGATTAACCCTGTGGTTTTATTGCGTTAAGAGAGCTGCTCGGAGGCACGGAATCGGTGGCGAGCCGCACAAATCGACGGATTTTGCTGGGAGGCGTGTTGCTGTGCATCGCGGCATTGCCGTGTGCTGATTCCTCGCGCCTGATCGCCGCCGAGAGCCGGCCGCAACCCGCTGCCGTCGCGGCGAATTCTCCGGTCGCCGCGGCCGCCCGGCTGGCCGGCGACGGCAAGCAGACCCGCTTCATCCTCGACCTCGACCAGACCGTCACCTTCCGCGCCGTCACGCTGGCCGACCCCTATCGCGTGGTGGTGGATGTGCCGCAGGTGAATTTTCAGCTGCCCGCCGGAACCGGAAGCGGGGGGCGGGGGCTGGTCAAGGCCTTCCGCTACGGGCTCGTCATGCCCGGCGGCTCGCGAATCGTGTTCGACCTGACCGGGCCGGCGAAGATCGCCAATTCCTACGTGCTGGAGGCGGCCAACGGCCAACCGGCCCGGCTCGTGCTCGAGCTGGAGGAGGTCGACCGCACTGCCTTCGTGTCGTCGCTTGCCGCCGAGAACCGTCCCGAGCTGCGGCCCGCGATCGCGGAAGCGCCGCCTGCCACGGTTCCGAGCGCGCCGGCCCCGGATGCCGCGCAGCAGAAGCCCGATGGTCGGCCGGTGGTGGTGATCGATCCCGGCCATGGCGGCATCGACAACGGGACGCAATCGAGCGGCGAGAGCGAAAAGAACCTGGTGCTGGCCTTTGGCCTCGCGCTCCGCGACAAGCTGGAGAAGGCCGGCAAGTACCGCGTGGTCATGACGCGGGACGACGACACCTTCATTCCCCTCAATGATCGCACCAAGATCGCCCGCAATCTCAAGGCGGCCTTGTTCGTCTCGATCCATGCCGATGCGCTGCCGCGGGCCGAGGGCGATGCGCAGGGCGCGACCATCTATACGCTCTCCGACAAGGCGTCCGACGCCGAGGCTCAGCGGCTGGCGGATGCGGAGAACCGGGCCGATGCGATCGCCGGGTTCAACCTCGCGGAGGAGCCGACCGATGTCGCCGACATCCTGATCGACCTCACGCAGCGCGAAACCCGCACTTTTTCAAACCGCTTTGCCCGCCTTTTGATGAGCGAAATGAAGCAGACGGTGCGGATGCACAAGCATCCCCTGAAGTCCGCCGGCTTCCGGGTCCTGAAGGCGCCCGACGTGCCCTCGGTGCTGGTCGAGATCGGCTACGTCTCCAACAAGGGTGATCTCGAGCGCCTGGTCTCCGAGGGCTGGCGGTCCCGCGCCGTGGGCTCGATGGCCCAGGCGATCGACGGATTTTTGACCAAGCGGATGGCCACGGCCGGGACGTCGAACTGAGCCGGTTTGTTCCTCCTGAGCCAAAGGCCCTAGTTTGGCCACAGCGGGCGCTTTATAGAAAACCCGTAGAGGGTTCCGGAATCGGCGAGAATCCTGTTCGGCAAGCGTCTTAAGTCCGGCCTAGATGTGATTGCGTAGGCCGGTGAATTCGCGACGTGAGGTTGGCGCCAGTTTCGGGGTGCCAAAGGGCTTATACTGGGCTGATCCAGAGTTTGAACGGATAAACAGATAATGCGCTTGCTGGTGCGGTTCATGGGCTTCCTGTTCGCCGCGGGAACAGTGGTGTTCCTTGTCGGTGTCGGGGCCGTGGCGGGCCTGATCTGGCATTTCTCCAAGGACTTGCCGGACTACTCTCAGCTTCAGGATTACGAGCCGCCGGTGATGACGCGCGTGCACGCGGTCGACGGCTCGCTGGTCGGCGAATACGCCAAGGAGCGACGGCTGTATCTGCCGATCCAGGCGGTGCCAAAGCTCGTGATCAACGCGTTCCTCGCGGCCGAGGACAAGAATTTCTACGAGCATGGCGGCATCGACTACACCGGCATGGCGCGCGCAGGCCTGCTCTATCTCCAGAATTACGGCTCCAACCGCCGTCCGCAGGGTGCGTCCACGATCACTCAGCAGGTCGCCAAGAACTTCCTGCTCACCAACGAGGTTTCCTTCGCCCGCAAGATCAAGGAAGCCTTGCTGGCGATGCGCATCGAGAAGACCTATTCGAAGGACAAGATCCTCGAGTTGTATCTCAACGAAATCTATCTCGGCCTCGGCGCTTACGGCATCGCGGCGGCCTCGCTGGTCTATTTCGACAAGTCGGTGAACGAGCTGACGGTCGCGGAAGCGTCCTATCTGGCGGCGCTGCCGAAGATGCCGGCGACGCTGCATCCGGTCCGCAACCGCGACCGCGCCATCGAGCGCCGCAATTACGTGATCGACCGTCTGGTGGAGAACGGCTGGATCAAGCAGGCCGACGCCGACAAGGCGCGCAAGGAGCCGCTCGCCGTCACCAGCCGCTCCAACGGCGCCCACACCTTCGCCGGCGAGTATTTCGCCGAGGAAGTCCGCCGGGACATTTTCGAGCGCTACGGCGAGAAGAAGCTCTACGAGGGCGGCCTGTCGGTTCGCACCACGCTCGATCCGAAAATCCAGGTCATGGCGCGCAAGGCCATGGTCACCGGTCTCGTGAACTATGACGAGCAGCAGGGTTATCGCGGCGCCATCAGCAAGCTCGACATTTCGGGCGACTGGGGTGTGAAGCTTGCCGAGATCAAGTCGCTGTCCGACATCTCTCCGTGGCGCATGGCGGTGGTGCTGGAGACCAGCGACCAGTCGGCGCGCATCGGCTTCCAGCCGAGCCGCGAGCTTGGCGGGGCCGTCAGCAAGCAGCGCGAGACCGGCATCGTCACTGTCGATGGCGTGCGCTGGGCGCGGGCCGTGCAGGGCGGCGCCAAAGGCAAGACGCCGACGGCGGTGTCGCAGGTGCTCCAGCCCGGCGACGTGATCTATGCCGATCCGCTCTACAAGGACGGCCAGCACGTCGAGGGCCAGTACCGGCTCCGCCAGATCCCGGAAGTCTCCGGCGCCATGGTGGTGATGGATCCCTGGACCGGCCGCGTGCTCGCGATGGTCGGCGGCTTCTCGTTCGACCAGAGCCAATTCAATCGCGCCACGCAGGCCTACCGGCAGCCGGGTTCGTCGTTCAAGCCGATCGTCTATTCGGCCGCGCTCGACAACGGCTATACGCCCTCGACCGTCGTGCTCGACGCGCCGATCGAAATCGACCAGGGCCAGGGCGCCGGCGTGTGGCGGCCTGAAAACTTCTCCTCCGGCAAATTCCAGGGACCGGTAACGCTGCGCAATGCGCTGCGGCAGTCGCTCAACACGGTGACGGTGCGCCTTGCGCAGGATATCGGCATGCCGCTGATCGGCGAATATGCCCGCCGCTTCGGCGTCTATGACGAGCTGCCGAACTATCTCTCCTACGCGCTCGGCGCCGGCGAGACGACGGCGATGCGCATGGTCACGGCATACTCGATGCTCGCCAATGGCGGCCGTCGCGTGAAGCCGACGTTGATCGACCGCATCCAGGACCGTTACGGCCGCACCATCTTCAAGCACGACCAGCGCGAATGCCGCGGCTGCGACGCGCCCGGCGGCTGGAAGAACCAGCCCGAGCCGCAGCTGATCGACCGGCGCGAGCAGGTGCTGGATTCCATGACCGCCTATCAGATCACCGAGCTGATGGAAGGCGTGGTCCAGGCCGGCACCGCGACCGTGGTCAAGGAAGTTGGCAAGCCCGTCGCCGGCAAGACCGGCACCACCAACGAGGCCAAGGACGCCTGGTTCGTCGGCTTCTCGCCCGACGTCGCTGTCGCCATCTACATTGGCTACGACAAGCCGCGTCCGCTCGGCAAAGGCAACGCCGCAACCGGTGGCCATCTGGCCGCTCCGATCGCGCGCGATTTCCTCAAGCTCGCGCTCGCCGACAAGCCCGCCGTTCCGTTCAAGGTGCCGGCCGGCATCAAGCTCGTCCGCGTCGTCGCCAAGACCGGCATGCGTGCCGGCCCCGGCGAGACCGGCGGAACCATCCTCGAAGCCTTCAAGCCGGGCACGGCGCCGCCGGATAATTACTCCGTCATCGGCGTTGCCGACGCCGACGGGCGCGGCGGCATGCCGGCCTCGCAGCAGCAGCCGGATTCCGGTTTCCTGATGCGGCCGGGCACCGGCGGACTGTGGTAGCGGATAACGTCTGATACGGACGAGGGGGCGGTTGCGCTTTCGCGCTGCCGCCGTTACATCCCCTGAAACGCGATCAGTCATCGCGTTTCAGGTTTTTCGTTTGCGCATGATCCTGTCGGGAAACCGCTGCACTCTTTCCCGGATCATGCGCCAGCAAATCGAACGCGGACCCTAGTCCGCGACATCAGAGAACGACATGCGCGCCGAAATCGAACGATTGGTAGAAGAGATCAAGCAGTCAGTCGGGCTGCTGAGGAGGCATCTTTGACGTCGAGAAATCGACGGCGCGCCTCGCTGAGCTGAACAAGCTCGCAGAAGATCCCAATCTCTGGAACGATCCCCAGAAAGCCCAGAAGCTGATGCAGGAGCGCACCTCGCTGGAGGATGCGCTGTCGGGCATCGGCAAGGTCGAGCAGGAGCTCGAAGACGACATCGGCATGATCGAGCTCGGCGAGGCCGAGGGCGATGACGGCGTCGTTGCCGAGGCCGAAGCCGCGCTGAAGAACCTCAAGAAGGAAGTGGCGCGGCGCGAGCTCGAGGCGCTGCTGTCGGGCGAAGCCGACCGCTTCGATTCCTATCTCGAAGTCCATGCCGGCGCCGGCGGCACCGAGAGCCAGGACTGGGCGCAGATGCTCCTGCGCATGTACACGCGCTGGGCCGAAACGCACGGCTTCAAGGTCGAGTACCTCGAAGAGTCCGAGGGCGAAGAGGCCGGCATCAAGTCGGCGACCATCCAGGTTTCCGGGCACAACGCCTATGGCTGGCTGAAGACCGAAGCCGGCGTGCATCGCCTCGTGCGCATCTCGCCGTTCGATTCCAACGCGCGGCGGCACACCTCGTTCTCGAGCGTGCAGGTGTTCCCCGTCATCGACGACAGCATCAAGATCGACATCAAGGAATCCGACGTCCGCGTCGACACCATGCGCTCGGGCGGTGCCGGCGGCCAGCACGTCAACAAGACCGAATCCGCGGTGCGCCTGACGCATATCCCGACCGGCGTCGCGGTGGTCTGCCAAGCCGGCCGCTCCCAGCACAAGAACCGGGCGCAAGCCTGGGACATGCTGCGCGCGCGGCTTTATGAGATCGAGCTGAAGAAGCGCGAGGAGAAGGCCGCCGCCGACCAGGCCGCCAAGACCGATATCGGCTGGGGCCACCAGATCCGCTCCTACGTGCTGCAGCCCTATCAGATGGTGAAGGATCTGCGCACGGGCGTGCAGACCTCCGATACCGCGGGCGTGCTTGGCGGCGATCTCGATGAATTCATGGCCGCGACGCTGGCGCAGCGCGCCTTCGGCACCACTGCCGGCGACGTCGAGGACGTGGACTAGCCATGCCCCGCGTTGCCTTCATCGGGCTCGGGCGGATGGGCCATGGCATGGCCGGCCGCTATCTCGATGCTGGCTTCACGGTGACGGTCTGGAATCGCGACAAGACAAAGGCCGAGGACCTGATCGCGCGCGGCGCGATTTGGGCGACCTCGCCGGAAGATGCCGCGATCGATGCCGACGCGGTCGTGACCATGGTCGCCGACGACGAGGCCTCGCGCGCGGTCTGGCTCGGCCTCGAGGGCGCCGCCAAGACGGCGAAGGCCGGCACCATCGCGATCGAATGCTCCACCGTCTCCTATGACCACGCCCGCGAGATGGGCCGCGAGCTCAACGCGCGCGGGCTGATCTATATCGATTGCCCCGTGACCGGATTGCCGGACGCCGCCGCGGCAGGGAAGTTGACGCTTCTGGTCGGCGCCGACGCGGCCGATCTCGAGCGGGCGCGGCCCTATCTCGAACCGATCGGCTCGACCATCCGCCATTTCGGCGCGGTCGGCTCCGGCACGGTCTACAAGCTCATCAACAATCTCATGGGCGCGATCCAGATCGCCGGCCTCGCCGAGGGCCTTGCGATTGCCGAGCAGGCCGGGCTCGACATGAACCTGGTGCTGGAATCGATCCAGGCAGGCGTCGCGGCAAGCCCGCAGGTAGCGCGTCACTCCAAGCGCATGGTCGCCCGCGATTTTTCCGGCGCAACCTTCACCGCGGCGCTGCGGCACAAGGATGCCGCCTACGCCGTCAAGCTCGCCGAGAGCCTGCTCGCCGGCAAGCCACTGGTCGCGCGCGCGGCGGTCGAGGCCTACGCGCAGGCGAAGGCCGCGATGCCCGATGACGATGAAGGCAAGATGATCGAGCTGGTGTCGCGGCCGAAGGGGCCGTCCTAGCAAACCGCACTAAGGAGTGACCGCCTCGGTCATCCCATTCGCGCCAGGCATCTTGTAAAACCGGTGCCGCGTCAGAAATCGGGTGGCAACATTGATCGCACCATTCTAGGCGATGGGGCGAGGTAAGACCCCATGCCCCCAAGCGACTATCGGATCGACGCGCGCGACTGGTCGCTGCTTGCGGCGCTCTCGATTCTTTGGGGCGGCTCGTTCTTCTTCAACGGCGCGGCCTTGCGGGACTTGCCGCCGCTAACACTGGTATTTTTGCGCGTGGCGCTCGGCGCTGCGACGCTGCTGCCGCTGCTGCGCGCATATGGCATCGGCTTTCCCAAGAGCTGGGCGGGCTGGGCGCCATTCATCGCGATCGGGCTGCTCAACAACGTCATCCCGTTCTCGCTGATCGTGATCGGCCAGACTTTCATTCCGAGTGGCCTGGCCTCGATCCTGAACGCGACCACGCCGATGTTCACGGTTATCGTCATGATTGCAGCGGGCGAGGAGGCCTTGCAGATGCGCCGCCTGGCCGGGGTGGCGTTGGGCCTTGCCGGCGTGATCCTTCTGCGCGGATGGGGCTTCGAGACAAGGCCGGGGCAGGGGTTCGGCATCCTGCTCTGCCTCGGCGGCGCACTGAGCTACGGCTTTGCGGCGCTGGCGGCGCGGCGATTGCTGAAGGACGCAGCGCCGCTGGGGACGGCCACGTTTCAACTGATGGCATCCACCGTGATGATGGCGGTCGTCGCTGGCGTGGTGGAGCAGCCATGGCAGCTACCGACACCGCGCCTCACGACCTGGTTCGCCGTGCTCGGCCTCGCCGCGCTTTCGACTGCGCTCGCCTACATCGTCTTCTTTCAGGTCGTACGGCGCTCGGGCGCGAGCAATGTGATGCTGGTGACGCTGCTCATTCCCGTCACCGCCATCCTGCTGGGCTGGCTGGTGCTGGGTGAGCCGATCTCCGGCCGCGAGATCGCGGGCGCAATCGTCATCGGCAGCGCGCTGCTGGTGATTGACGGGCGTGCACTCGGCTTGCTGCGCCCCGGCACGTAAGCTCCCACTTCCAAATCGGTAAAATCAATGGTTGTATAAGCGCATTTTCTCACCAACTCACTTTTTGAGGGAAAGCGCCATGAATTATACGGGACTGCGGTGGCTCAAGGACGCAAAGCTGCGGAATCGCATTGTTGAAGGGTTGGGCAGATTGCGCGCCGGCCTGAGAAAGAAGGTGCCCGCCAAGAGCGACAGCACGTTGCTGCTAGCTACCTGGAATATCCGCGAGTTCGGCGGGACCAAGTATGGGGGGCGCATGACCGATGCTATGTACTACATCGCGGAGTGCATGAGCCGCTTCGACCTGATTGCAGTCCAAGAAGTACGTGCCGATCTCAGGGCACTCAAGGAGATACTGCGCCTGTTGGGTCGGCAGTGGGACGTCATCTTCACCGACGTGAGCTACGCTGACGGCAACAATTTTGAACGGCTCGCCTTCGTCTATAACACGGCCAAGGTCAGCTTCACCGGATTGGCTGGTGAACTGGTGCTGCCGAGCAAGGCCGCCACCGAGAGAATGAGCCAAATCGCTCGCACCCCCTTCGTCTGCGGCTTCCAGGTGGGCTGGGCCAAGTTTAACCTGTGTACGGTCCACATCTATTACGGTACCGCCAAAGCTGAGGAACCGCGGCGGGTCGACGAGATTAACGCTCTCGCCAATTTGCTTGCGGCCAAGGCAAAGGATTACATCAACACCAGTGCGCCGGTCGACTACTCGCCTGAACATCTGGTGCTACTTGGCGACTTCAACATTTTTTCGCGGACTGATGCGACATATGAGGCGATCACGAAGAACAAATTCGAGGTGCCGACAGAACTGCAAAAGCTCCCCACTGGCAGCAACGTCGACCAGAACAAGTTTTACGACCAGATCGCGTTTTTCAAGCAGAAGGTCGGCGTGAAGAATACCAGGGCGGGCGTTTTCGATTTTTTTGATTACGTCTTCAGCGATCCGAAGGAATTCAAAGGGATCAAGGGCGCGCCTACAGCGAAATCATTCAGACAGTGGCGCACCTACCAGATGTCCGACCACTTGATCATGTGGTGCGAGTTCAGCGTCGACCAGACGGACGCCTACCTCAAGTCATTGGCAGAGTGGGACGGCAAGTAAGCCCGCCTGCGACGTAACTCCTGCGTTTGACCTGTAACCGAATGGCGTCAATTGGCACCACCATAAGTAGCAGGAGTCTTGCCAGGTAACCTTATGAACAGCACCCGGAGGTTTCCATGATGCTTTCGACGCAACGCTCCCTCGCGGCAGCCCAACTCGGCCGCAATAGCTTGAAAGAAGTCGTAGAGTCCCGAGCGCCGCTGCGAGAGGCCGCCCTGGAGTCGTTTCGCCGCAGGAATGCAGTTCTCGACGGGATCTTCTACGACATCGGCAGGATCACCCACGCGGAGGCGCTCAAGACCGCACCCTGGCTCGCACGAGAAGGCGCGATCTTGATTGTCCCGCCGTCGGACGCCGGCTCGCTCCTCCTTTGCAATACCATTGATGACTTCTGGAATGCCGGCGGTGCAGACGTCCGCGTCTTGGCGGTAGCCGGCGTCGGCAGCTCGGCAATCGGTGCGGCCGCTTTTGCGCGCAACGTCGCTGACGCATTCAGGGTGAGGGTCGCCGCCGTAGTGTCCGGTTATGGTCTCGCCGATCTCCTTACGGAGGCACTCGGCGGCTGGTTCTGGTTCGGTGGCCTCAACCGCCTGCGTCATCAGTTTGAGGCCCTGGATGACATGAGCCGAGTGCTCAACCGACCCGAGATGCTCAGCCAAGCCTCATCGCCGCTTGAGCTCGGTCGCGTCAGCCTCGATACCCGGACTGTCGTCGCGCTGCTTGGCGATCGCCGTTTCAACTTCGCGCTGGTGACCGGGCACTCCAAGGGCAACCTGGTCATCTCGGAGGCGCTGTACGAACTGGAAGAGCGGGAGGCAGGCCGAGCCGTTCCCGCGGACAAGTTCTGGATAGTCACGGTATCCGCGGCTGTCGCAATGCCGCCCCGGTACAGGGAGAAGATCATCGACGTGATGGGGACGATCGACGGATTCGGTGCTCTTAATTCGACGCCTGGAATCTCGATTGATAAGCGGTGTTCATTCAGCTGGCACCACACAAACACGGATCTGCCGTGGCACCTGCCTGTGACGAAGGTCTTTAGAGAACTGAAGGAGGAGCGGAGTCTCGTGGTCTGAGCAGGAGGAACGCCAGGGCCCGGCTTCACCAATCCCAAACGGAATGCGTGACTTAAGACGAGGGCTGGCCGATGAACGGCCAGTGCCGGTTGCGCGAAAAGTCCTGATTTTTATGCGTTCGCTGGGGAAGCGCGCGCAAGCTCAGCCCGCGCTGAGCCGCACGCCGGCGCGCAAGAACTTCTGCGGATCCACCGCTTCACCTTCGATGCGGGTCTCATAGTGCAGGTGCGGACCGGTGGAGCGGCCGGTCGAGCCGACGAGGCCGATGACCTGGCCGATCTTCACGACCTCGCCGACCCTGACGTTGATTTCGGAGAGATGGCCGTAGCGGGTCGAAAGCCCGTTGCCGTGGTCGACCTCGACCATGCGGCCATAGCCGCCGGACCAGCCGGCGGAAACCACCTTGCCGTAGGCGGTGACGCGGACAGGGTCACCGCTGGCGGCGCGGAAATCGAGGCCGGTGTGCATCGCGGGCCGACCCAGGAAAGGATCGCTGCGCACGCCGAAGCCCGAGGTGAACTCGACCTCGCCGATGACCGGCTTGCGGTAGGGCACCAGCGCCAGCGTGCGGTTGAGACGGTCCATCTCGGCGCGCGTGGTGTGGATGCGATTGAGCTGCTTCTCGAACGGTCCGGCATTCGCCGTCAACTTGACGGGGACGAACGGTCCGCCCATCGCACTGCGCGGCACTGCGGCTTCGAGATGGGAAAGGTTCAGGCCGAGATCGCTGACCACGCTGCGCATCCGGCGCATGCGCGAATCCATATTTTCCTCGACCGCATTGAGCGCCGCCATCTGGCGCCGCTCGACCTGATCAAGCGAGGTCGTGAGCCGGACCAGCACGTTGTCGAAACCCTGGTTTTTGGCGAACTGGCTGGTCGGGGCTGCGACGACGCTCGGCGCGCGCGATTCGAGGCGCGCTTCGCGATCCGGCGGCGCCACGAAGATCACGGTGTCGCTGATCGGCGATGGTTTTGGCGTGGTCTGGCTTGAATCGCCGCGCTGCGGGGCGGCGCGGGGAATCGAGCCGGTCACGTCGGGCATGGCGCCGAGCGCCGTGGCCCGGGACTCCAGCGCCGTCTGGCGCTTCATGATCTGGTCGAGCTTCTGGTCGAACTGCTCCTGGTCGAGCAATTGGCGGCTGGTGGTGCGATCGACCTTGGCGCGCAGCTCGGCGATGCGGTCCTCATAGGCGTATTGCATCTCGGCCTGGCGGGCGATCAGCCGGGTCAGGACGTCGTCACGGAACGCGAAATAGGTGGCTGTGGCGGCCGACCACAGCCCGAGCAGCACCACGGTGCCGACCACGATCCAGAACACCACGGGCCCGAAGCGGACCTGCTTGCCGGCATGAACAATGGTGTAGGCATCGTCGGTGGCGGGCAGGGGAATCGCGGTCACCGCCGCCGGGGCGGCCGAACGGCGCTGAAAGGCCCGTCCGTGGTCGTGAGGGTGATGTTGGGGGTACTGCGAGTATTGGGCAGAACTTTTCGACATCGGCACTCCCGCGCCGGTCGGATGGGTTCCTTGCGGCTCAATTGCCGCAGCAATCTGGGCCGGTCATGGTTAATTTTCCGCAAATGGGAACGCGCGAATTTAACGGACTGGTTAAAGGCTTCTTGCCGCCTCCAGCACCTCGCCGGCATGGCCGTCGACCCGGACGTGGCGCCAGACCCGCGCCACCCGACCGTCGGCCCCGACCAGTATCGTGGTGCGAAGAATCCCAAGGAAGCTCTTGCCATACATGGATTTTTGCCCCCAGGCGCCATACGCCTCCAGCATCTCATGTTTCTCGTCCGAGATGAGGGGAATGCCGAGCATGTGCTTGTCGCGGAACTTCTCCTGGGCCTTAACCGGATCGGCGGAGATGCCGAGCACGGCCGTGCCGGCGGCGGCGAAGGCGTCGGCCAGGCGGGTGAAGTCGATCGCCTCCCTCGTGCAGCCGGGCGTATCGGCCTGGGGGTAGAAGAACAGGACGAGCTTTCGGCCGGCATAATCCGCCAGGGTGACCACGTCGCCGCCGTCGCGCGGCAGGCGGAAGGCGGGGGCCTTTTGGCCCTCGGCCAAGCCGGACTTCGCCGCAGCCGGAGCGGAGGCCGATTTGGAGGATTTTAACTGTTTCGATGCGGCCTTATGTGATCCTGCTTTTGCTATGGTCGCGGCTGATTTGCGCGCCGGTGTCCGCTGCGTTTTCGCGGATCTTGTTTGACTCGATGCCCGCGTTTTTGCGGTCTTCTTTTTGGCGGTCGGACTGCCGGAGGGCGTTTTGGACGATTTCTTTCGGGATTTCTTGGACATACGCCTTCCTTTCGACGCTTTCGGCAGGTCAACCGAAGCGGTATTGCAGCTCTTGTCCGGCGAGCCGGAATCGCGCCCTTGGCTGGGCAAGTCTGACGACGCCGGAGTATGGTTACAAGGAATTCCACGCACCACCCCACTGCTCGTTGAACGCGCTCCCGGGGCGAAATGACGAACAGCAGGAATATTCGAGGTATGGCGGCAGTGCCGGCGCAGGGAGCGTCACTTCCCGCGAACGGCTGCGGTCCCGGCGGCGCTCAATCCTATGACGGGCGCCTGTATCGAGAAGCAATGGCAAGGAATACGTCGCCCCAGGACTACAACCGGGATTTTGATCGGCGCGGCGGCCAATTTGAGCCGCAGGAATGGGACGACGCCGACTGGGATCCGGATCAGGAAGCGGCGGCGGGCCATCGCGCACGCCGGCTGCTGGCGCGTTCCGGTTCGGGCTTCCTTCGCTTCGGTGACGGATTCGGCGCGTTGCGCCGCTGGGCGGGTGGGGGTCGCTGGCTGAAGCGCATGGCCGTGGCCGTCGCCACCGTCATCGTCATTTTCGTCGGCTGTTTCGGTGCGCTGTGGTGGCGGCTCGGCGCCGGTCCCATCAATCTGGACATCGCAACGCCGTGGCTCGCAGCCGCGATCGAGGACAATATCGGCCACGGCAACACGGTCGAGGTCGGCGGTACCCAGATCGAGCGTGCCGGGCGGGTTCGCATCGCCGTCCGCATCCGAGACATCATCGTTCGCGACCGCGATCACGCCGTCGTCGCCAGCGCGCCGAAGGCCGAGGTGAAGCTGTCGGGCGCGGCCCTCCTGATGGGGCACCTGCGGGCCGAGAGCCTCAACCTGGTCGATGCCGAGCTCGCCATCCGCATTGCGCCCGACGGCACCGTCACCGTGTCCGCCGGCGACACCGCAAAGCCGCTGGCGACCGGTGTCGCGTCCAAGAAGGACGCCGGCCTGCCGCCGACATTCCCGCGCAGCGGTGTCCCCCCGCCGCCATTCGCGACCGCGCCTGCGACGCCGGACGCATCGCAAGCCGCTCCGCAGGCGGCCGCGCAGAGCGGCATCCTTCAGGGCCTCGACTGGCTCGACAGCCTGAGCATGACCGGCCTCGACGGTCAGAACCTCAACGAGATCGGTCTGAAGAACGGCGTCCTGATCGTCGACGATCAGCAGCGCGGCAGCAAATGGTCGTTCGAGAACATCACACTCAGCCTGCGCCGGCCGAGCCGCGGCGGCGTCGCGCTCAGCCTCGGCGAGCAGGGCGCGCACCCGTGGATGCTGCGCGCCACGATCGGCCCGGCCGAGAACGGCGTGCGCTCGGTCGACATCAAGGCCGACAAGGTCTCGACCTCCAACATCCTGCTGGCGCTCCGGGTGAAGGACCTCACCTACACCGCCGACCTGCCGCTGACGGGCGAGCTCAAGGGCGAGCTCGGCCGCGACGGCGTGCCGACCTTCTTCCGCGGCAAGATCGCGGTCGGCGCCGGCAACATCATCGATACCGACACGCCCGACTACCCGATGGCAATCGACTCGGCCGAGATCAACGTCGAGTGGGATGCGAACCGGCGGGTGCTGGTCGCGCCGTTCAAGATTCTCTCAGGCGCGAACCGCCTGACGCTGCTGGCCCATCTCGAGCCGCCCAACGGCAACATCAACGACTGGCAGCTCGGCTTCAGCGGCGGTTCGATCCTGCTCGGCGGCATCGACAACGAGCCGCCGCTCGTCTTCAACCGCATCGCGATCGGCTTCCGCTTCGACACCGACCACAAGCGCATCCTGCTGACACAGGCCGATGTCTCCAACGGCGAGATCGGCGTCGCCGGCACCGGCGCCCTCGACTATTCGGGCGAGCCGCGGCTCACCCTGGGCTTTGCGGGCACGCCGATGTCGGCCTCCGCCTTGAAGCGGATGTGGCCGACGCTGATCGTCCCCGAATTGCGTGAATGGGTGATCGAACGGATCGAGCGCGGCACGCTCCAGCGCATCGAGATCGGCGTCAACTCGCCGACCAGGAACCTGCCGCGCAAGGGCCCGCCGATTCCGGACGACGGCCTGTCGGTCAACATCGTGGCGAGCGGCGTTGCGGTCCGGCCCGTGGACGGCATGCCGGTTGTGCGCGATGCCGATCTGAAGGCGCGCGTGACCGGACGTACCGCGACCGTCCACATCGGGCAGGGGATTGCCGATACGCCCGCGGGTCGCAAGGTCACGATCTCCGACTTCGTGTTCGAGGTGCCGGACATGGCGCCCAAGCCGTCGCCGTCGCGGAGCAGATTCCGTGTCGAGGGTCCGGTGCCTGCGGCCGCTGAAATGCTCACCAATGATCGGCTGAGCGATCTCTCGGCGACCGTCGTCGATCCCAACACCAGCAAGGGAACGTTCGCGGCGAACATCCAGCTCGGCATGCCGGTCAAGGGCGAGCTGACCAAGGCCGATACCACCTATGCCGTCACCGCCGAGCTCAACGGCTTTGCCGCCGACAAGCTGGTGATGAACCAGAAGCTGGAAGCGAACAGCCTCAAGATCGTCGCCAATAACCAGGGCTATCAGGTCAAGGGCGACGTCAAGATCAACGGCCAGGCGGCCTCGCTCGATTATCGCAAGCCGGCCGAGGGCGACGCGGACGTCAGGTTGCAGGCGACGCTGGACGATGCCAGCCGCTCACGGCTCGGCTTCGATCTCAGCCCCGCCGTCAGTGGATCGTTGCCGATCAAGCTGTCGGGCAAGATCGCGAGCGGCGCGGATCAGACGACGAAGCTCGGCGTCGAGGCCGACCTGACCTCGGTCCGGCTCGACAACATCCTGCCCGGCTGGGTCAAGCTGCCGGGCAAGTCCGGCAAGGCCAGCTTCAAGGTGGTGCCGACGGCGCAATCGACACGTTTCGAGGATATCGTCATCGACGGTGGCGGCGCCTCGATCAAGGGCTCGCTCGAGCTCGACGCCAACGGCGATCTCGTGAACGCGAACTTCCCGACCTACGCGCCGTCCGACGGCGACAAGGCCTCGCTCAGAGTGGAGCGCAGCCAGGACGGTGTGCTGCGCGGCACGATGCGCGGCGACGTGTTCGACGGCCGCGGCTTCTTGAAGTCGGCGATCTCGGGCAATTCCAAGGACGACAAGAACAAGTTGAAGAACCTCGACTTCGACATCGACGTGAAGCTCGGTGCCGTCGCCGGCTTCAACGGCGAGGCCATGCGCAGCGTCGACGCCAAGATGTCGAAGCGCAACGGTGCCATCAAGGCGTTCACGCTGAGCGGCAAGATCGGCCGCGACACGCCGGTGGCAGCGGATCTGCGCGGTGGCCGCGCCCAGGGCAACCGCGAGGTGATCTATCTCCAGACCAACGATGCCGGCGCGCTGCTGCGCTTCACCGACACCTACACCAAGGCGGTCGGCGGCCAGATGGTAGTGGCGATGGAGCCGCCGACCTCCGAGCCGAACACGGCGCGTGAAGGCCTCATCAACGTGCGCGACTTCACCGTGAAGGGCGAGGCGCAGCTCGAGCGCGTAGCCGCCGGCGCCCCCAACGGCACAGGGAACGGCGTCTCCTTCAGCGCGCTACGTGCGGAGTTCATCCGCCAGAATGGTGCGCTGACGATCCGCGACGGCGTGGTCAAGGGTCCGATGATCGGCGCCACCATCGAGGGCTCGATCGACTATCCCGGCAACCAGGTCTGCATGAGCGGCACCTTCGTGCCGATGTACGGCTTGAACAACATGTTCGGACAGATTCCGGTGCTCGGGTTGTTCCTGGGGGCTGGCGACAAAGAGGGACTGATCGGCGTGACCTACGAGGTCGTCGGCACGCCGGCCGCGCCCGTGATGCGCGTCAATCCGGTCTCGGCCATGGTACCGGGCGTGTTCCGCAAGATCTTCGAGTTCAACACCGGCAAGCAGAACTCGCCGTTCGATGAATTCCCCTCGCAGTCCAACGACGGCTCGACTAGCTCGACGCGTCAGCTGTCGAGCGGTTGCACCCTCGCGCGGCGGTAGCGGCGACCTGCTTCTCTCCGACGTCATGGCCGGGCTTGTCCTGGCTTGTCCCGGCCATCCACGCCTCACCACAGGGCACCAAGAACGTGGATGCCCGGGACAAGCCCGGGCATGACGGCGATCGCTTGGGAGTGTTATGTGCCGCTTACGCCGCGCGCACGCCCTTCAGGAACGTTCCGACTTCGCCGGAGAGCTGCTCGGCCTGCTTGGACAGGTTGCTCGCCGCGGCGAGCACCATGCCGGCGGCATTACCGGTCTCGTTCGCCGCCGTGCTGACGCCGCCGATATTGGTGGTGACCTCCTTCGTCGCCTCCGCGGTCTGCGAGACGCTGCGGGCGATCTCGGCGGTGGCGGCGCCTTGCTCCTCGATGGCGGCGCCGATCGAGGTGGCGATGCGGCTGACCTCCTCGATGGTGGCGGTGATGCCGCCGATCGCATCGACCGCTTCCTTGGTCGCGCCCTGGATCTGGGCGATCTTGTCGCCGATCTCGCGGGTCGCTTCCGCGGTCTGGCTCGCCAGCGACTTCACCTCTGAGGCGACAACGGCAAAGCCGCGGCCGGCTTCGCCGGCACGCGCGGCCTCGATGGTGGCGTTGAGCGCGAGCAGGTTGGTCTGCGCCGCGATGTTGGAGATCAGCTCGGCGACGTGCTCGATCTGCTGGGCGCCGTCGGACAGCGCGCGCACGATGGTGTCGGTGCGGCGGGCGCTGTCCACCGCGCGGCCGGTGACCTCGGCGGATTGCGCGACCTGCCGGCTGATCTCGGTGATGGAGGAGGAGAGCTCCTCAGCGGCGGAGGCGACGGTCTGGACGCGCTGGCTGGCCTCATTGGCGGCCGAGCCGACCAGTGCTGCGCGGCGGTTGGTGCCTTCGGCGGTGGACGACATCGACTTGGCGGTGGTCTCCAATTCACCGGAGCCGGAGGCCATCAGGCCGACCAGCTGGCCGACGGAGGCATCGAAGCGGTCGGCAAGGGCGATCAGGGCCTCGCGCTTCTCCTGTTCGCTGCGGGCCTTGGCCGCGACCTGCTCGGCCTCCAGCATGCGGGCCGTGAGCGCGGTCTGCCGGAGGATTTCGAGCGTCTCGGCCATGCGGCCGATCTCGTCGCCGCGATCGGTCTCCTCGACCGGCTTGTCGATGGCGCCTTCGGAAATCGCCTGCATGCGGTTCTTCTGACGGTCGAGCGCGCCGAGCACGTCGCGGGCGATCAGCCAGGACAGCGCCGCCATCAGCAGCATCAGGCCGACGCCGACCCCGGCGAGCTCCAGCGTCAGGGCGCGCACGTCGGCGTCGATGTCATCGACATAGAGGCCGTAGCTGATGATCACGTTCCAGGGCGCGAACTTGCGCGCGAACACGGTCTTGCGGAGCGGCTCGGTCTGGCCGGGACGGGGATAGAGATAGGAGGTGACGCCGCCCTGCGCAGTCTCGCTGCCGGCCTTGATGATGGCGTCGGCGATCAGCACGCCGTTGGAATCCTTGGCGCCGGTGATCTTGCCTTCGAGCTGCTGATTGGCGCCGTTCACGACCAGGGAGCCGTCCGGATTGTAAACCACCGGATAGCCCTGGTTGCCGTTGAAGTTCATGCGGCGGCCGCGCTGGTGAAACAGGCTCTTGGCCTCGGCCGGCGTCAGCTTGCCGACGGTCACTTCGTCCTGGAGCGCTTGGGCGTAGTTGTAGAGGAGCTCGACCGCGGTCCGCATCTGCTGGACGCGGTCCTCCATCATCCGGCTCTTGCTGAGCACGGCCGATACGCCGATGATGGCAGTGACCGTGACAGCCGCGAGGCAGACCATGCTGGCAAGCTTGGTCCGGATCTTCAGATGACTCAGCAGCTTCATCACAGCCCCTACGGAATGGTTGTTGTTGCTCGCACCGGTAGCATGAAGTTCTTACCAATCATGAATGGAGGCATGCGACGGCCTGCCGCGCGGACAGCGTTCGCAGGCGCGTGCGCAATGGTGCAGGCCAATTGCCGTGCGAGCGGGCTCCAGCCCATCTGGGGGAAAGAATCGATCTTGGGTTTTGGCAGCTAGAGAGTTTGGACGGACATGCAATGACTCGATTCGTTCATCGCATCATCATGTCTCTGCTGCTCGTCGCGGCCCTCGTTCTGATCTGGAACGTGCCGGGGACGCGCTGAGACGGCACCGCCGGTCTGCCGGTGCCGTCTTTGCCATTCAGAAACCCGCGTCAGCGCCGCGCGTACGCGCCGCCCGCGTCGCTTTCCTTGCCCATTGCGGCATCGACGCTGATCGAGCCGCCGCCGGATGCCGCCAGATAGAGGCAGGCGAAGCAGAACAGGATCGCCGCAGTGCCGCCGTTGAGCAGCGGCAGGAACACCGGAGCCTCGCCCTTGAACATGTGTCCCATGAAGTAGGCGAACGCCATCTCACCGGAGAGAATGAACGCGCTGAGCCGGGTGAACAGGCCGATGATCAGCAGCGCGCCGAGCACCAGTTCGAGCGCACCGGCCGTCCAGATCAGCGGCGGGATGTTGGCGAAGTAGGGAAGCACCGGAAACTTGAACAGCTTGGCGACGCCGTACTGGAACAGCAACAGGCCGGTGACGAAGCGGAACAGGCTCAGGAGAACCGGTTGAAAGCGAGAGAGATAAGGAAAGTCCATTGGTTTGCCCTCTATCCAATGCAGCGACTTGGATCGCATTCGGTTCCTCCTCGCAAGTCACCCAGGATCAATTTCGTGCTGACATTTTTGTCATGTCGGACATAACACCGCAGGCCGGGGTTTCAGCCGTGTGTGATCCGCTTTTTTTGCGCGTATTCGCCCCGGTCCCATCCGTAATTTTCCGGTAACACGAATACGATCAGGTTACCCGTGAGATACCTAACGCCGCAAGGCGGGCACAATCAGGAAGGGAATCATTCCGAGGATCACGCTCGCAAGTGCGAAGACGAGCAGGAGATTGTAGCCGTGCGTGGCATCGTGGATGAGGCCGCCGCTCCATGAGCCGAAGGCCGAGCCGAGGCCGCTGCCGATCGAGATCGTGCCGTAGATGGTGCCCACGCGCTTGCCCTGGAATATCCGCATCGCGGTGGCGCTGATCAGCGGCCCGCGTGAGCCCATCATGCTGCCGAAGCAAACGACGAAGCCGGTGAGCAGGACGACGTTCGGATAGTATTGCAGCAGCCAGAGCAGGGCGATGCCGAGGATCGAGATCGCGTAGCTCAGCAGCACCGACGGCCTGCGTCCGATCAGGCCGTCGAGCGCGGAGACACCGAGCATGCCGAACACCAGCACGACGCCCGAAAAACCCCAGGCCGTCGCGGCCTGGAGCGGCGGAAAGCCGGCATCGATCAGATAGGCCACGATCTGGGCTGCGATCGCATACATGCCGACCGCGGTGAAGAAGAAGGTCGAGAACAGCGCCCAGAAGGCGTGGTGACGCATCGCGCTCACAAGCGTCCAGCCGCTGTCGACGAAGTCCGGATCGCTCTTCTTGGCGACGTGCGGTGAGCCGGCCGCGAACATGCGCCAGGGCAGCAGCAGCAGCGGCACCAGCAGGGCGAGCGCGGCGAGGCCGTAGAGCTGGTAGGTCTCACGCCAGCCGAGATGATCGATCAGAAGCTGCGAGGCCGGCAGCAAGGCCAGCACGCCGCCGCCCATCGCCGAATAGACCACCGCCATGGCGGTCGGCAGCCGTGGCCCGAACCAGCGGCCGAGCAGGATCGAGTTGGGCACATTGCCGATGAAGGCAACGCCGATGCCGACGCAGATGCCGATCGAAAGCTGGAATTGCCACAGCGCTTGCGCGTGGCTCGCGATCAGAAAGGCCGAACCGAGCAGGAGCAAGCCGAGCGCATAGACGATGCGTGGGCCGGAATGGTCGAACAGGCGCCCGACCAAGGGTGCGGTCAGCCCGCTGACCAGCCAGGTGAGGGAGTAGATCGAGACGGCCTGGGCGCGATCCCAGCCCAGGCTTTCCGAGATCGGCTTGAGGAAGACCGTGAAGCTTTCGCTCAAGCCCCGGCCAAGAACAGCCAGCGTGAAGCACAGGCCGAGCACGACGAGTGCGGTGCGCACCGCGTCCTGCCGAGTGCTACCGATCCGTTCCTTGCTCGTTTCCGCTGTCGTTTTCGCTGTCGTTTTCTTGGGCGTGTTCTGGTCCATTGCCGTCAGGGAGCGCGCTTCGCGGCGCCCTGACAAGCAGTGAAAAGCTCATACGGCTATGCAGGCTTGAGGAGCACATGCTTCTTCTTGCCGAAGGACAGTTTGATCACGCCTTCCGGCGTCAGATTGCCTGCCGACAGCGCCATCTTCTCGTCGGTGACGGGCACGTCGTTGACGCGCAGGCCGCCGCCTTTGATCTGGCGCCTCGCTTCGCCGTTGGAGCCGACGAGGCCGGCCTTGACGAAGGCGTTGAGCACACCGAGGCCTGTGTCGAGCTCGCCGCGCGGAATTTCCACGGTCGGCAGGCTTTCGGCGAGCGCGCCTTCCTCGAAGGTGCGGCGCGCGGTCTCGGCGGCTTCGTTCGCGGCGTCGCGGCCGTGCAGCAGCGCGGTCGCTTCGGTTGCGAGCACCTTCTTGGCCTCGTTGATCTCCGAGCCGCCGAGCGCCTCGAGCTTTCTGATCTCGGCCATCGGCAGCGTCGTGAACAGCTTCAGGAACTTGCCGACGTCGGCGTCCTCGGTGTTGCGCCAGTACTGCCAGAAGTCGTACGGGCTGAACTGGTCGGCGTTGAGCCACACCGCGCCTTGCGCGGTCTTGCCCATCTTGGCGCCCGAGGCGGTCGTCAGCAGCGGCGTCGTCAGCGCGAACAGCTGGTGGGTGCCCATGCGGCGGCCGAGATCGACGCCCATGATGATGTTGCCCCACTGGTCCGAGCCGCCCATCTGGAGGCGGCAGCCGGTGCGCTTGGCCAGCTCGACGAAGTCGTAGGCCTGGCAGACCATGTAGTTGAACTCGATGAAGCTCATCTCCTGCTCGCGCTCGAGGCGCAGCCGCACCGAATCCATGGTCAGCATGCGGTTGACCGAGAAGTGCCGGCCGACGTCGCGCAGCATCTCGATCCAGTTCAGCTTGGTCAGCCATTCCGCATTGTCGAGCATGACGGCGTCGCTCTTGCCCTCGCCGTAACGCAGCACCTTGGCGAACACGCCGCGGATCGATTCCTTGTTGGCCTCGATCTCGGCAATGGTGCGCATCGCGCGCGTCTCGTCCTTGCCGGAGGGATCGCCCACCATGGTGGTGCCGCCGCCCATCAGCGTGATCGGCTTGTTGCCGGACTGCTGCAGCCAGTGCAGCATCATCATGGTCAGGTAGTTGCCGATGTGCAGCGAGCGGGCGGTGCAATCGTAGCCGACATAGGCCATGGCCTCGCCCTTGGCGGCGAGCGCGTCCAGCCCCTCGAAATCGGAGCATTGGTGGATGAATCCACGTTCCTGCAGGATGTTGAGGAAATCCGATTTAAATGCAGTCATCTGGAGGCCGGCCTGACAATTCTTGGTTTACCGTTTTGGGAGCAATTTAAGGGTCTTTCGCGGGAACCCGATTGGCCGCCCGCCACTTGGCGCGTTGGCATTATAAGATGTGTCCCTCTGGCACAAGATCGGCATGCCAGGGCGGGTTTCTTGAGGACGCTGGTCCATGATGTTGACGGCACTCGGTTTGATGAGCGGCACCTCGCTGGACGGGGTGGACGTCGCGCTGATCGAAACCGACGGAAAACAGGTGAAGGCGTTCGGACCATCCAGTTACCGGCCCTACGGCCCGGCCGAGCGCAACCTGCTGCGCCAGGCGCTGAGCGAGGCCGTGCATCTGCAGCAACGCGACGCCCGCCCGGGTATTCTGGGCGATGCCGAGCGTGCGGTGACGCAGGCCCATGCCGAGGCGGTCGCGGCTTTCCTCGCCCAGAATCGGATGAGGGCGGAGGACATCGACATCGTCGGCTTCCACGGCCAGACCGTGCTGCACCGGCCCGAAAGACGGCTGACGGTGCAGATCGGCGACGCGCCGGCGCTGGCAAGGACCATCCATATTCCGGTAATGCACGACTTCCGCGCCGCCGACGTCGAGGCCGGTGGGCAGGGAGCGCCGCTCGTGCCGGTCTACCACCGCGCACTCGCCCATTCGCTGGAGCGCGAAGGGCCGATCGTCGTGGTCAATATCGGCGGCGTCTCCAACATCACCTATATCGACGGCAACGATACGTTGATCGCCTGCGACACCGGTCCCGGCAACGCGCTGCTGGACGATTTCATGTACCGCACCATGAACCAGGGGTTCGATGCCGAAGGAAAGTTCGCCGCGCTCGGCAAGGTGGACGAGGCCTGGATCGCGCGAGCGCTGGAGTTGCCGTTCTTCGCAAGCCCCCCGCCGAAATCGCTCGACCGCAACGATTTTGCCGCCCTGCGGCTCGGCGAGGTGCTGCCTGCCGACGGCGCGGCGACGCTGACCGCCTTCACCGCGGCCGCGATCGCCCGCGTCATTCCTCTTCTGCCGCGCCGGCCGCGCAGCTGGATCGTCTGCGGCGGCGGCGCGCGCAACCTAACCATGCTGCGGATGCTGCGGGAGCGAGTGGACCAGGCCACGGTCGAGGCCGCCGAGACCCTCGGCTGGGCCTCCGACGCCATCGAGGCGCAGGCCTTCGGCTTTCTTGCAGTCCGCGGAATGAAGGGCCTGCCATTGTCCTATCCCGCGACCACGGGCGTGCCGATGCCGATGACCGGCGGGGTGATCGCCAGGCCGTGAAGCGGGGCTTTGCGAGGAGACCGAACTTGAACGATTCTACGAATGGTTTTCCTCCGGGTCCCTCTGATGGTTTGCGGGGCACCTGTCTCCATTGCCAGCATCCCATCGGCTATCATCATCTGGAGGGCGATAGGTGCAGCTGCAAAGATTGCCACTGCCCGGGATTTGAAGACTATCCCCGTCCGGCAAACTCAAACTCGAAGCTCCCGGGCTAATATTTGGCAGTTAATGCAGGTGCATGGATCTTGACGATTGGATGCAGTTGCATCTATATTGGATGCAATCGCATCTAACTGCCGGGATCCTTGCCATGACCCCTTCACTGAAACTGATCAGCCACAAGCTTTGTCCCTATGTGCAGCGCGCGGTGATTGCGCTGAAGGAGAAGGGCGTGCCGTTCGAGCGGATCGACATCGATCTCGCGAGCAAGCCGGACTGGTTCTTGAAGCTCTCGCCGCTCGGCAAGGTGCCGGTGCTGGTGGTGACGACCGAGAGGGGCGAGGTCGCGCTGTTCGAGAGCAACGTGATCTGCGAATACATCGAGGAGACGCAAGCAGGCCACAGGCTGCATCCGGCGGATCCGTTGCAGCGGGCCGAGCACCGTGCCTGGATGGAGTTCGGCTCGGCGATCCTCGGCGACCTCTGGGGCTTGGAAACGACGACCGACCCGGCGACGTTCGAAAGCAAGCGCCAGGCGCTGGTCGCAAAGTTCGCGCGTGTCGAGGCCGCGCTCGGCACGGGCCCGTTCTTTGCCGGTGAGGCCTTCAGTCTCGTCGACGCCGTGTTCGCGCCGATCTTCCGCTATTTCGATCTGTTCGACGAATTGACCGCGCACGGCGTTTTCAACGACGTGCCGAAGGTTCGCGCCTGGCGCGCCGAGCTCGCAAAGCGCCCGAGCGTGCGCAGCGCGGTCGGCGCGGACTATCCGCAATTGCTGCGCGCGTTCCTCATGCGCCACGACGCGCATCTGCTCAAGCTCGCGGCCTGAGCGCATGTCGCAATCAATGGCCTGGCTGTTGCTGGTGATCGCCGGCGCGCTCGATGTCGGCTGGGCGATCTCGATGAAGTACGCGGAAGGCTACACGCGGGCAGGCTGGAGCGTTGCTTCGCTTGTGCTGCTCGCGGCCTTCGTCTTTCTGCTCGGGCGCGCCTTGAAGGTGCTCGAGGTCGGCGTCGCCTATTCGGTGTGGACCGGCATCGGCGCGGCCGGCACTTTCCTGATGGGTGTGGTGCTGTTCGGCGAGACCTTGAGCGCGATGAAGCTTGCCGGCATCGCGCTCGTCTTGATCGGCATCGTCGCGCTCAAGCTCGCTTGAGCCACGAATTCAGCCCCGTAGCCCGGATGGAGCGAAGCGCAATCCGGGTCTTCTTCCAGGGATAGAGTCTCCCGGATTGCGCTGCGCTCCATCCGGGCTACCGAGTTTTCACCGCACGTTGGCGAGGCGCATGTCCAGATACGCCGTGATGGTTTCCATCAGCGGCTCGAGCTTGGAATCGAAGAAGTGGTTGGCGCCGGGGATGATCTGCTGGTCGATCACGATGCCCTTCTGCGTCTTCAGCTTCTCGACCAGCGTGTTGACGTCCTTGGGCGGCACCACCGCATCCTTCTCGCCATGCACGATCAGACCTGAGGACGGACAGGGCGCGAGGAACGAGAAGTCGTAGAGGTTCGCCGGCGGCGCGATCGAGATGAAGCCCTCGACCTCGGGGCGGCGCATCAGCAGCTGCATGCCGATCCAGGCGCCGAACGAGAAGCCGGCGACCCAGCAGGCGCGCGCCTCGGGATTGATGGTCTGCGCCCAATCGAGCGCGGCGGCGGCGTCCGACAATTCGCCGGTGCCGTGGTCGAACGAGCCCTGGCTGCGCCCGACGCCGCGGAAGTTGAAGCGCAGCACCGAGAAGCCGCGATGGGCGAAGGCGTAGTAGCACTGGTACACAATCTGATGGTTCATCGTGCCGTGGAACTGCGGATGCGGATGCAGGATCATCGCGATCGGCGCGTTCTTCTGCTTGGCCGGGTGATAGCGGCCCTCGAGGCGGCCGGCAGGGCCGGTGAAAATGACTTCAGGCATGGATGATCTCTGATTTAGTCCCTTGGAGGTGATCCCTGCGCAATCGTCCGATTATGGCTCTCGCAGCGTTGCCGCCGACGAGAGCACGGATGAAGGGTGGAAAGGCGCGCCCTCGGATGATGCGCGAGTGGCGCGCGGGTGAACTGACGCGCGCTTCTAACACAAGGCCAGGGTCAAAAAGCAAGCTTCTTCGACATCTCTCAATCAGCTCAAGAGCTTAGCCAGTCATGGCAATGTCATCTCTGGCTCGCCTCCGAGGACGGGGACTGCCGGAATCAACCGAAGCACGGCAAGGGCCGGCCGTCCTGCCCGAGGGCAGTATTCAACCCATTGAAATCACAGTTGTTTATGGATCGCCGGGGGCGCTTCCCGCCGCAGCGGTTCGGCTTCCGAGCGAGGCGACGGCCGGCCGGTAACGCCGGCTGCCGCCGAGCGTTTGGCCGTTGTCGAAGGCGAGCTCGAAATCTCCTGACGGCTTGAGGTCCACGCCACGCACCCGGTCGAGATTGGCAAGCTTGGTCCGATGAACGCGAACAATGGAAAAGCGCGCCAGCTCGCTTTCCGCCGCCGCGAGCGTGCCCCGAATGAGGTGCTGGGTGCCGTCGGCGAGGCTGTATTCGATGTAATTGCCGGCGGACGCCACCCAGAGGATGTCGCGCGGCACCACGCGAATGCGGCTCGTGCCGTCGCGCAGCCAGATCAAGTCGGGGGACGATGGGTGTGGCGGGGCGGGCGGCGCCGACGAAGCGGCTGCGGCGCTCTTCAGCTCACGCCGGCTTTCGAGCAGCCAGATCGTGGCGCCGATCAGGACAACGGCCACGGCGTCTTTGCGGAATTCGTACAGGACCGTCGCGAGCGAGAAACGGAAATCGTAGGCGCCGCCGGCGAGCCAGAGCGCGAGCTTCCGCACCCAGACCATGCCGGTGATGTGGAGGGTGGAGAAGCCGAGCAGGACGATCGCCCCGATCGCCGCCTGTGCGGCGAGGCCTTGTGTCCGGCGCATGCGGCGGACCGCCAAGACGAGAAACGGCAGCAACAGCAGGATGACGGCGATGCTCGACATCTCCCAGAACAGCCGCCGGCCGATGTCGTAGCTGTCGCCGCGCCACGCCGCGTCCTGAGCGCCTGAAAACGCATTGACGATTCCGATTGCGAGCGCGACGGCCGCGATCGCTGCGAACATCATCCGGTCGCCGCCGCTGATCCCGAAAGACCCGCGACTCGTCCCAGCCGCTGACGGCTCATCCCCTCGCGACCGATTCTGATCCCAAACCGGCTCGACGCGCGCCGCAGGCGGAGCATTTTCGGTGTCAGCCATGGCCCCAAAACCGCGTTCGTCGTCCCGTCAAGGAGCAGAAAACCATGACAACACCACAGCAATCCCAAAGCTCTGAAAGGCGTATCGACCTGGACTGGGTGCGGATTTTAGCCTTCGGGCTGCTCATCTTCTACCACGTCGGCATGCTCTACGTGTCCTGGGGATTTCACATCAAGAGCGCGCACCGGCTGACCTGGCTGGAACCGGTGATGCTATTCGTCAACCCGTGGCGGCTGTCGCTGCTGTTCCTGGTATCAGGGGTTGCCACCCGCTTCATGCTCGGCAAGTCGGCCCTGGCCTCGCTCGCCGGCGCGCGATCGGCACGGCTCCTGATCCCGCTGATGTCAGGCATGCTCGTGATCGTGCCGCCGCAGTCCTATCTGCAGATCGTCGAAAGCCTCGGCTATCCCGCGGGCTTCTTCGATTTTTACACCAGGCACTACTTTGCCTTCGGCGCGCAGTTCTGTCCGAATCCCTGCATCGTGTTGCCGACCTGGAACCATCTCTGGTTCGTGGTCTATCTGTGGGTCTACACGATGGCGTTGATCGGCGTGCTCGCGTTGTGGCCGGCCGGAGCTGACTGGCTTGGCCGGAAGCTGGCTGGCGTGCTCGCCGGCCCATGGCTGCTGCTCGCGCCCTGCCTGCTGTTTGCGGCCTGGCGCCTGGTGCTGTTCCCGGCTTTCCCCTCGACACATGCGCTGTTTGGCGACTGGTACAACCACGCGGACCACGCGACGGCCTTCCTGATCGGTTTCCTGCTGGCCAAGCAGGAGGGAATCTGGCGCGAACTCGAGCGCCAGCGCTCCGTGGCCCTGCTGGCGGCCTCCGCCTGCTTCGCTGCCTTCATCCTGGTGCGCGCCGGCCTGTTTGCGCCGTCGCCCGCGCTGAGGTGGTTCGCCGCCTCGGCCTATGGTTGCTATCAATGGCTCGCGATCGCCGCCGTGCTGGGCTTTGCGCGGCGCACCTTCACAGCCGACGGCCCTGCGCGGCGCTACCTGACCGATGCGATCTTCCCGTACTACATCGTGCATCAGACCGCGATCATCGTGATCGCGCACCAATTGCGCGACAGCGGGATGCCGGCCGGGATCGAAGCGTCCATCGTCATCCTTGGAACCGCGCTCATATGTGTGGCGAGCTATGAAATCGTCCGGCGCGTTGCCTGGCTGCGACCGCTGTTCGGGTTGCGGGCGGTGCCGCGAACCCTGCGCCGGGTGGAGCAGCAGCAGCCGGCCTGACGAGCGCACGCCATCCGATTGGCCGGACGACAAAAGGTGCTAAGAGGGCCAGATGCCGAACCGGGTCTATCTCGACTGGAATGCGACCACGCCGCTGCGCCCCGACGCGCGGGCGGCGATGGTTGCGGCCTTCGACCTGGTCGGCAATCCATCCTCGGTCCATGCCGAGGGGCGGGAGGCGCGGCGGCTGGTCGAAGCGGCTCGCGCGACACTTGCAGCTGCGGTCGGGGCGCAGCCGCGCAACATCGTTTTCACCTCGTCTGGAACCGAGGCCAATGCGCTGGCGCTCTCGCCGGGCTTACGGGGCCCGTCCGGCGGACCTGTCGAGCGGCTGCTGGTCTCGGCGGTCGAGCACGCCTCGGTGCTGGCCGGCGGCCGGTTCCCGGCCGACAAGATCGGACTGATCCAGGTCACGCACTCCGGCGTGGTCGACCTCGGTCATTTGAAGGCGTTGCTGAAGGACGGCCCGCCGGCCCTGGTCTCGATCATGGCCGCCAACAACGAGACCGGCGCGCTCCAGCCCTTCACGGAGGCTGCAACCATCGTCCACGAGGCCGGCGGCCTGCTGCATGTCGACGCGATCCAGGCGCTTGGCAAAATACCCCTCAATATCAATTCGGTAGGCGCCGACCTTGCCACCTTTTCTGCGCACAAGATCGGCGGTCCCAAGGGGGTTGGCGCATTGGTGATGACCGAAGGGATTGGCGGCCTGGAGCCGGTGCTGCGGGGCGGCGGGCAGGAGCTCAACCGCCGTGCCGGAACCGAGAACATTGCCGGGATCGCCGCCTTCGGGGCGGCGGTGAAGGCTGCGCTTCAGGCTCTGCCGGAGGATGTGAAGCGCATGGCAAGCCTCAGAGATCGTTTGGAAAACGGCCTCCGCGACGTTGCCGGGACGACAGTCTTTGCGAAAGACGTGGCGCGGTTGCCAAATACCGTCCTCTTCACCGCGCCGGGCTTGAAGGCCGAAACCGCCGTGATCGGCTTTGACCTCGAGGGCATCGCGGTCTCCTCCGGCTCCGCCTGTTCCTCCGGCAAGGTCCAGCCATCCCACGTTCTGTCGGCGATGGGCTATGATCCCGCCATGGCTCAGGGAGCGGTGCGTCTCAGTCTGGGCTGGTCCACCGAACCCGAGGACATCAATCGGGCGTTAGAGGCTTGGCGAAAGCTTGGTAATACCCTACTTAAGGCTTGAAGCGACGAAACACGGCTTGAACGGTTCTAAGCCCGTGCTTTCCGCGGAGAAATATCGTAATACTCGTCCGAGTTTGATCCACCGCGGTCCTTGAAACCGCGAGCGGAGGATGGAATGCCAGCCGTACAAGAGACGGTCGAGCGCGTGAAGCGCATCGACGTCGACCAGTATCGTTATGGGTTTGTGACCCTGATCGACTCCGAGAAGGCCCCCAAGGGGCTGTCGGAAGAGATCGTAAAATTCATCTCGCAGAAAAAGAATGAGCCCGCCTGGATGCTGCAGTGGCGGCTGGAAGCCTATCGGCGCTGGCTGACCATGCAGGAGCCGACCTGGGCCCGTGTCGACTATCCCAAGATCGACTTCCAGGACCTCTATTATTACGCGGCGCCGAAGCCGAAGAAGACGGTCTCGTCACTGGATGAGATCGATCCGGAGATCCTGAAGACCTACGAGAAGCTCGGCATCCCCTTGCGGGAAGTCGCCATGCTCGAAGGCGTCGAACCCAAGGTGGGCGAGGAAGACCCGGCCCGCCGCAAGATCGCGGTCGATGCCGTCTTCGACTCGGTCTCGGTTGCGACCACGTTCAAGGCGGAGCTGAAGAAGGCCGGCGTGATCTTCATGCCGATCTCGGAAGCGATCCGCGAGCATCCCGAGCTGGTGCAGAAATATCTGGGCTCGGTGGTTCCGACCTCGGACAATTTCTACGCCACGCTGAACTCGGCGGTGTTCTCCGACGGCTCGTTCGTCTACGTGCCGCCGGGCGTGCGCTGCCCGATGGAGCTGTCGACCTATTTCCGCATCAACGAGCGCAACACCGGCCAGTTCGAGCGTACGCTGATCATCGCCGACAAGGGCTCCTACGTCTCCTATCTCGAAGGCTGCACCGCGCCGCAGCGCGACGAGAACCAGCTGCATGCCGCCGTGGTCGAGCTCGTCGCGCTGGATGATGCCGAGATCAAGTACTCGACGGTGCAGAACTGGTATCCCGGCAATTCGGAAGGCAAGGGCGGCATCTACAATTTCGTCACCAAGCGTGGCGATTGCCGGGGCGCCAACTCGAAAATTTCCTGGACCCAGGTCGAGACGGGATCTGCGATCACCTGGAAATATCCGAGCTGCATTCTCCGCGGCGACAATTCGCGCGGCGAGTTCTATTCGATCGCGATCTCGAACGGCTTCCAGCAGGTCGATAGCGGCACCAAGATGATCCATCTCGGCAAGAACACGTCGAGCCGCATCATCTCCAAGGGCATCGCCGCCGGCAAGTCGCAGAACACCTATCGCGGCCTCGTCACCGCGCATCGCAAGGCGCTAGGGGCCCGCAACTTCACCGCCTGCGACTCGCTGCTGATCGGCGACAAATGCGGTGCGCACACCGTGCCGTACATCGAGGCCAAGAACTCCTCGGCGACGTTCGAGCACGAGGCGACCACCTCGAAGATCTCCGAGGACGTGCTGTTCTACTGCATCCAGCGCGGGCTCAGCCAGGAAGAGGCCGTCGGCCTCGTCGTCAACGGCTTCGTCAAGGACGTGCTGCAGCAGCTGCCGATGGAATTCGCGGTGGAAGCGCAGAAGCTGATCTCGATCTCGCTCGAAGGATCGGTCGGCTGATCGCCGTCCCTCGCGGCGCGCACCTCGCGCTCCAACATCAATTGAAGAGACTGGATACCAAGATGGCTTTGCTTGAAGTGAAAGACCTCAAGGTTCGTGTCGAGGAGCGTGAGATCCTCCACGGGCTGACGCTGACCGTGAACGAGGGCGAGGTGCACGCGATCATGGGGCCGAACGGCTCCGGCAAGTCGACGCTTTCGCATGTCATCGCCGGCAAGCCCGGCTACGAGGTCACCGACGGCCAGATCCTGTTTAGGGGCGAGGACCTGCTGGAGATGGAGCCGGACGAGCGCGCCGCCAAGGGCGTGTTCCTGGCGTTCCAGTATCCGGTCGAGATTCCCGGCGTCACCACCATGAATTTCCTGCGCACCGCGCTCAATGCGCAGCGCAAGGCGCGCGGCGAGAGCGAGCTGATGGTGCCGGACTTCCTCAAGAAGGTCCGCGAGGTCTCGAAGTCGCTGAACATTCCGCAGGACATGCTCAAGCGCGGCGTCAATGTCGGCTTCTCCGGTGGCGAGAAGAAGCGCAACGAGGTGCTGCAGATGGCGCTGTTCGAGCCCAGCCTGTGCATCCTCGACGAGATGGATTCCGGCCTCGACATCGACGCGCTGCGGATCGCGGCCGACGGCGTCAACGCGCTGCGCTCGCCGGGGCGCGCGATGGTCGTCATCACCCACTATCAGCGGCTGCTCAACTACATCGTGCCCGATTTCGTGCACGTGATGTCCAGGGGTCGCGTCGTGAAGAGCGGCGGCAAGGAGCTGGCGCTGGAGCTGGAAGCCTCCGGCTACGCCCAGTTCGAGGATGCCGCGTAAGGAATTTTTAAGATGAACGTTGCTGTGGCAAAGACCGGAAGCGGCCGCGCGGTGAGCGATCTGTTCGCCAGCGCCGAAGGCCGCCTGCCGGGTTCGCCTGACGTGATCGCGGCGCGCCGCGAGGCGTTCGAGACCTATGAGCGTCTCGGCCTGCCGCACCGCCGGATCGAGGAATGGAAATACACCGATCTGCGCGCGCTGGTCGGCGAGGTGCTGCCGCTGGCAGCCGCGCCCGATGCCGCCGCGCTGAAGCGCGCCGCGGACGCGGTCAAGGCGCATGCGTTCGACGGCGCCCGCAAGCTGGTGCTGGTCGACGGCGTGTTCGCGGCCGAGCTCTCTGACGTGAAGGCGCTTGCCGCGGAAGCGAGCCTCAAGACTCTGCGCGAGACACTGGACAAGGATGCCGGTCTCCTCAAGACCGCGTCAAGCGATGCCGTGATCGCGCTGAACGCTGCGCTGGCGACCGACGGCGTGGTGCTGTCGATCGCGGATGGGGCGCAGCTCTCTGCGCCGGTCCAGATCATCCATGTTGCGACCGCCGCGTCGGCTTCGGCCGTCACCCGTTCGCAGGTTCGGATCGGGAAGGGCGCCCGCGCCACCATCATCGAGAGCTTCGTCGCCGCCGGCGCTGCGGCCTACCAGGTCAACGATGCCGTCATCGTCTCGATCGGCGACGACGCCGATGTCGCGCATATCCGCCTGATGGACGATGCGCCCGATGCGGTGAACATCACCTCACAGTTCGTTACCGTCGGCGCCAACGTGAAGCTAAACTTCTTCAACATGACCACGGGTGCTGCGGTCAGCCGCCTGCAGGGCTTCATTACCTTCTCGGGCGAGGGCAGCGAGCTCTCGGCCAATGGCGTGAACCTGCTGCAGAAGACCGAGCACGGTGACACTACGCTGGTGGTCGACCACGCCGTGCCGAACTGCGTCAGCCGCGAAACCTTCCGTGCCGTGATCGACGACCGCGGCCATTCGGTGTTCCAGGGCCGCATCATCGTCCGTCCCGATGCGCAGAAAACCGACGGCAAGATGATGACCCGGGCGCTGCTGCTCTCGGACGAGGCTGAAGCCGACAACAAGCCCGAGCTGGAGATTTTTGCCGACGACGTCTCCTGCGGCCATGGCGCCACCGCCGGCGCGCTCGACGACAGCCTGCTGTTCTACCTGAAGGCCCGCGGCCTGCCGGAGAAGCAGGCCCAGGCGCTGCTGATCCAGGCTTTCGTCGGCGAGGCGATCGAGCAGATCGCCGATGATGGGTTGCGCGAGCACGTGATGGGCATGGCCGAGCGCTGGCTGGAGCGGCGGTCATGAGCACGCATCCGGCAGTCAAGAACGGGGCCTACGATGTCGCGCGCGTGCGCCAGGATTTTCCGGCGCTCGCCATGCAGGTCTACGGCAAGCCGCTCGTGTATCTCGACAACGCAGCCTCCGCGCAGAAGCCGCAGTCCGTGCTGGACCGCATGACGCAGGCCTATACGTCCGAATACGCCAACGTGCATCGCGGCCTGCATTACCTCGCCAATGCCGCGACGGAGGCCTATGAGGGCGCGCGGGCAAAAGTCGCGCAGTTCGTCAACGCCCGCCGGACAGAGGAAATCATCTTCACCCGCAACGTCACCGAGGCAATCAACCTCGTAGCGTCGTCCTGGGGCGAGCCGAACATCAAGCAGGGCGACGAGATTGTCCTGTCGATCATGGAGCACCATTCCAACATCGTGCCCTGGCATTTCCTCAGGGAACGCCATGGCGCAGTGATCAAATGGGCGCCCGTCGATGACGAGGGCAATTTCCTGATCGACGAGTTCGAGAAGCTGCTGACGCCGAAGACCAAGCTTGTCGCCATCACCCAGATGTCCAACGCGCTCGGAACGTTCGTTCCGATCAAGGAGGTGGTGCGGCTGGCCCATGATCGCGGCATTCCGGTGCTGGTCGACGGTGCGCAAGGCGCGGTGCATCTGCCGGTCGACGTGCAGGATCTCGACTGCGATTTCTACGCGTTCACCGGCCACAAGATCTATGGCCCGACCGGCATCGGCGCGCTCTATGCCAAGCACGAGCACCTTGTTGCGATGCGGCCCTTCAACGGCGGCGGCGAGATGATCCGCGAGGTCGCGAAGGACTGGGTCACCTATGGCGATCCGCCGCACAAGTTCGAGGCCGGCACCCCGCCCATCGTCGAGGCCGTCGGCCTTGGCGCTGCCATCGACTACGTCAATTCGATCGGCAAGGAACGCATCGCCGCCCACGAGGCCGACCTCACCGCCTACGCCCAGGAGCGCCTGCGCGAGATCAACTCGCTGCGGCTGATCGGCACGGCGCAGGGCAAGGGCCCGGTGATCTCCTTCGAGCTCAAGGGCGCGCATGCCCACGACGTTGCCACCGTGATCGACCGCCAGGGCATCGCGGTGCGCGCCGGCACCCATTGCGTGATGCCGCTTTTAGAGCGGTTCAACGTGACGGCGACATGCCGGGCCTCGTTCGGCATGTATAATACGCGGGAAGAAGTCGATCATCTGGCACAGGCGCTTTTGAAGGCGCGGGATTTGTTCGCATGAGTGACACGGCCGAAATCAAAGCCAATCCGATGGAGACCCATTCGGCGCTGCCGCCGGAGGAGACCGAGCGGTTGACCCGTGAGATCATCGCCGGGCTCAAGACCGTGTTCGACCCGGAAATTCCGGCAGACATCTACGAGCTCGGCCTGATCTACAAGGTCGAGATCAAGGACGACCGTTCGGTCGACGTGCTGATGACGCTGACGACGCCGAACTGTCCCGCCGCAGGCGAGCTGCCGACCATGGTCGAGAACGCGGTCGCGAGCGTGCCCGGCGTCGGCGTGGTCGACGTCAAGGTCGTCTGGGAGCCGCCGTGGTCGCCGGAACGCATGAGCGACGAGGCCCGCCTCGTGCTGAACATGTGGTGACGGCCTCGGCCCGCATTGAATTCGCTCCGCAACGGACCACATACACAACATGACCCAGGCGACACCACCATCCTCCACTCCGAAGCCGCGGCGGCCGCGCCCGCAGGTGATGCGGCTGACGGACGCTGCTGCCCAGCGCATCACCGAGCTGACCCAGCGCGCCGATTCCGAGATCGTGGGTCTGCGCGTCGGCGTGAAGAACGGCGGCTGCGCCGGCCAGTCCTATACGGTCGAATACGCCCACGAAATCCGGCCGACCGACGAGGTCGTCGAGGACAAGGGCGTCAAGATCCTGGTCGACCCGAAGGCCGTGCTGTTCCTGCTCGGCACCGAGATGGACTACAAGGCCGACAAGATGCAGGCCCAGTTCGTCTTCAACAATCCCAACCAGATCTCCGCCTGCGGCTGCGGCGAATCGGTCGAGCTGCGGCCGGCCAAGATCGACGGGTAGCGCCTTCTCACTCCTCTCGTGTCCCGGACGCGCTGCAGCGCCATAGCGCGTCCAAGACGCGCGTAAACGCGCTTATGGCGCTGCTGCGCAGAGCCGGGACCCACGCTATAGTCATCGGTGCAGAAGACTGGGCCCCGGCTCTGCAGCGCACCGTTACACGCTGCGCTGCGTCCGGGGCACGAGAGAGCGCGAGCATGGACCGCGAATTCCTGATCGACCTGTTCGCCGATTTCGGCCCGGTCACCATCCGGAAAATGTTCTCCGGCTACGGCATCTCGGCCGATGGCGTCAATTTCGCGCTGTCACTGCGTGCCGGCCTGTTCTTCCGCGCCGACGAGACGACCATTCCCGATTTCGAAGCCGAAGGCTCAAAGCCGTTCCAGTACTCGACCCGCGCCAAGACCGTGGTGGTCAACTCCTACTGGGAGCTGCCGGCGCGCCTGTTCGATGATTCCGCGGAGCTTGCCCAATGGGCGAGGGCGGCCCTCGCCACCGCCCAGCGCGCGAAGGTGAAGAAACGTCCGAAGGCGAAGAAGGCGGCGAAGAAGAAGGTTGCGCCGAAGAAGCGTGTGGCGAAGAAGGCTGCTAAGAAGGATGTTCGTAGGGTGGGCCAAGCGACGCGTGCCCACCGTTCGAAATGATCATGCCGAGATCGTGGGCACGGCGCTTACGCGCCTTTGCCCACCCTATGGGACCTCAGTCTGTGGCCTTAGTCAGACCAACTCGCATATCCTTCGCCGCAAAGACCGATATGCCATCCGCAAGCACACGCCCATCAGCGATCCCGAGCACCAGCTTGCCGCGCCGGACCATGCGCATGGCGACCTCGTAGCGCACGCGTTGTGTGTTCGGTGTGATTTCGCCCGTGCACTCAACTTCGCCGACGCCGATGGCGCGGCCCTTGCCGGGCGAACCCGACCAGCCGAGCCAGTAGCCGACCATCTGCCACATGGCGTCCAGTGCCAGCGTCGGAGGCATGATGGAGTCGCCGCGGTAATGGGAATCGAAGAACCAGTGCGTCGGCACGATATCGAGCTCGCCGACGACATGGCCCTTGCCGAACTCGCCGCCGTCCAGGCTGATCTCGGTGATGCGGTCCATCATCAGCATCGGCGGCGCTGGCAATTGCGCATTGCCCGGGCCGAAATAGCCGCCTTCGCTCGATCTCAGCAGCTCGTCCCTGGTGTAGGACGGTTGCGGCGTATGGAAATCATGAGGATTGGGCAAGGCGATGAGTCCTCGATGCTCGCGTCAGGCGCCACGGCAGCGAGGAAGATGTCGGTTGGCAAGCAGGAATGTCAAGAACGGCGCCGGCCGCCTCACGCCACCCGGCTGTGGCTCTCGATCGCGAATTCCGGATCGGCTTCGCAGATCACGCGGTTGCGGCCGTTGCGCTTGGCGGCGTAAAGGCAGGCGTCCGCGCGCTCGATCAGCGCGTCGGTGTCGTCACCCTCCCTCAGCATGGAAACGCCGACGGAGATGGTGACGCGGCCGAGGATCTCGCCGGTCGATTTCTTCTTCAATTCCTTCGCCATCACGGCGCGGCGGATGTGATCGGCCACCGTGAGCGCCTGGCGCAGCGCGGTGTTGGGCAGCACCACCGCGAATTCCTCGCCGCCGTAGCGCGCGGTGATGTCCTGGCCCTTGATGGTCTGCTTGAGCGAAAGGCCGACGAGCCGCAGCACCTGGTCGCCGGTGAGATGGCCGTAGGAATCGTTGAACGACTTGAAGTGATCGATGTCGAACAGCAGCAGCGACAGCGGCTCGCCCGAGACGAGCGCGCTCTGCACGGCCATGCCGATCATGCGGTCGAAATATTTGCGATTCCCCAGCCCCGTGAGCGGATCGGTCAGGCTCTCGGCGCGGATCGCCTCCAGGCTCTGCTGGAGATTGCTGATCTCGTTCTTCGACAGCGTCAGCCGGTCTTCCAGCGCCTTGTTGGCCTCGCGCATCTCGCTGGTCGAGCGCAGCAGCGCCTCGACGATCGCCTTGATCTGGTCGCGGCTCTCGGCCGACGACAGTTTCTCGGTCGCACCCGACAGGCTGGAATCGTAGGCCCCGGTCATGCCGAGCGCCTCGCCCAGCACCTTCACCACGTCGTCGATCTCGCCGACGACGCGCGCGCCGACCTTGTCGATGCGGTCGGTGGTCTTGATGTGGGAGAGATAGGTCTCGTAGATCTGCTCGAGATCGGCTTCGGTCAGCTTGCCGCTGCGCGCCAGCGTCTCATTGATGATCTTGTTCAGCGGTGCGTTGTAGCCGGTCGCGTAGACGTACCAGATCTCGTAATTGCGGGGAATGGCCGTCTGTCGAAGCGATCGGATCTGACCGAGCGCCACCTCGGCGAACGCCATCGTGCGTTCGTGTTCGTCGAGTACCTTGATCACTGAACATCCCCACAGCGGCCGACGCGCCATCGACCGCAGCAATCCTTAAATTATGTTCGTAGGCTAACGGACGATCGTGAACGCCCCGTAAATATACGTTCATAGGGCATCCAAAAAATTGCAAAGCGAGGTTTTTCAACCGAAATCTGAAGCGCCAGCGCGCTTCAGGCGCCGGCGGGGGAGCGAACCGGCCGCAGCAGAAACGCCGGCAGATGCGAGTGATCGCCCGGCTCGGTATCGACCTCGCGCTGGCGGCGCGGCTCGGGACGGCCGATCGAGGGCACATGCGACGAATTCGCTTGCGGGCGCGCACCATGGCGCGGCTCGGATGATGGCCTGGATTCGCGCGGAGGCCGTGCCTCGCGTGCGGGCCTCGCCTCGGGAGCCGGCCGTGCCTCGCCACGCGCCTCGCGCGGCTCGTGGTTGCGCTCCCGGTCGTGACCACGCCGCTCGCCGCGCTGCGGCTTGCCGCGTCCGCCGCGTGAACGCTCGCGGCCGCGCTGTTCGCGCGGACGGTCACCTTGTTCGCCCGCTTCGGCGTGGACGTCATAGTCGCCTTCGGCGCGCGGAATGCTCTGGCCGATCAGCTTCTCGATCGCCGCCATCGACTTCTGGTCGAGCGGTGTCACGATCGAGATCGCGGTGCCGGTTCGGCCGGCGCGGCCGGTGCGGCCGATGCGGTGGACGTAGTCGTCGGCGTGGTGGGGAACGTCGAAATTGAAGACGTGGCTGACCTCGGGAATGTCGAGGCCGCGGGCGGCGACGTCGGAGGCAACGAGGAGGGGCAGCTCACCCTTGCGGAACTGGTCGAGCGCGGCCATGCGGGCCGGCTGGTCCATGTCACCGTGCAGGGCGCCGACGCTGAAGCCGTGCTTCTGCAGCGATTTGTGAACGATCGCGACCTCGCGTTTGCGATTGCAGAAGATGATCGCGTTCTTGAGGTCCTTGGCCTCGCGCAGCAGGCGGCGGAGCAATTCGCGCTTCTCGTGCGCCTCGCGGCCGGCGGGCACCTGGGCTTGCGTCACGGTGACGGCGGTGGTGGCGGGCCTGGAGACCTCGACCTTCTGCGGATTGTGCAGGAAGGCTTCGGTGATGCGCCGGATTTCCGGCGGCATGGTCGCGGTGAAGAACAGGGTCTGCCGCGTGAAGGGGACGAGCTTGCAGATGCGCTCGATGTCGGGGATGAAGCCCATGTCCAGCATGCGGTCGGCTTCGTCGATGACGAGCAGCTCGACGCCGGTGAGCAACAGGCCGCCGCGCTCGGTGTGGTCGAGCAGGCGGCCGGGGGTGGCGATCAGCACGTCGACGCCGCGCATCAGCTTGGCATCCTGGTCGCCGAACGAGACGCCGCCGATCAGGAGGGCGACGTTGAGCTTCTGGCCGGCGCCGTAGCGGTCGAAGTTTTCCTTCACCTGGGCCGCCAGCTCGCGGGTCGGCTCGAGGATCAGCGTGCGCGGCATGCGCGCCCGGGCGCGGCCCTTTTCGAGGATGGTGAGCATCGGCAGCACGAAGGCCGCGGTCTTGCCGGTGCCGGTCTGGGCGATGCCGAGCACGTCCTTGCGTGCGAGGACGTGGGGGATCGCCTGTTCCTGAATGGGGGTGGGATTGGTGTAACCGGTGGCCGCCACTGCGGCGAGGACTTTTTCGGACAGTCCGAGATGAGAAAAGGACATTGAGCCTCTGGTCGAAACCGCCGTTCGGAATCGAGGGTAATAAGGCTGTCGCGCTCCACCCCGAAACGGCGCGCTCTCAAAGAAGCTGGGGGTGCTGACTCACGCGAACAAAGCGCAAGGCTCAGGAATCGCTCTTCGATCTGAGCCGCGTCGCCCCGGAACATAGGGGGGAATTGGCCAAAGTCAATGGAGCAGGCGCGGGAAGAGCCTAAAAAACCTGAGGTTTTTGCCCAAATCACGGGCGCGGCTGGGGTTTTCCCCCGAGCTCCCTGAGCCCCGCCGTCCGCGCCAAGACGATAGCTAACGCCCGTCCGGGCCCTTGGCCCGGAAGTCGCCGGGGGCCATGCCATAGGCGGCATTGAACACCCGGTAGTAGGTCGCAAGGCTCTCGAAGCCGCACGAGGCCGCGACGTCCGCGATCAGCCGCTCCGGCGCCTCGCGCAGCAGCTTCCGGCTCCGTTTCAGGCGCTCGTCGGTCACCGTCTGGGAGAAGCTCTTTTCCGCCATCTCGAACAGCATGTGCAGGTGGCGCACGGAGACGCCGAGCAGGTCGGCCACAACGGCTGGCGCAAGGTTGGGGTCCTGAAAGTGACGCGCAATCAGCCGCCGGGCTTGCGAGAGGCGGGCGGTCCGCAGTGCCTCTTGTCCCCGCCGGCTGCCGGGCCGCACGACGCCGCGCTCGATCAGCGCCAGATGGGCCAAAGCCTGGACCAAGGAGGTCTGGTCGGCAGACGCCGCATCGTCCGAGGCGATCTCGCCGAGATCGGCAAAGCAGGCCGCGAGCAGGGGCGCCAGGGCCGGATCGTTGAAGGTCCGGGGCATAAGCTCGCGCATGCGCTTGTCCTGTACCGGCATGCTGCGCACGGGGATCTTGAGGATCCGCAGGTGGAAGCCCCCATTGCCAAGCGGCGCGGTGCGGTACGGCAGGTCGGTATGGCTGGTGGCGAAGCTGCCATTGGCAATCGCAAAGTCGCTTGTGCGCATGCCGCCGAACCAGCCGCCGCTGCCGAGCTGCTGGTAGACGCAGATCGCCTCACCGGGGGCATAGGCGATGTCCGATGCGCTGCGCTCGACCGCGTAAGGCGAGGCCTTCAGCTCGACGAGGCCGGCGCCGCCCAGCCGACGCAGCGAGAATTCACCGAAAAAGTCCGCGCGCCGTTCGCGCGCGAGCTCGGCGGTGACGCCGAACAATCCCTTGGCGCGCACCTCGCGCCAATAATCGAACCGATCCTTCGGCTCGACCTCGTCCGTACACCAGTGCAACACGGCAGACCCTCGCTTCCGGCGAAATTGTCCAAAAGGAAACAGATTCCGGCGGAATCGGCCATAGCGGATCGCGCAATCGGAGCCCCAGGTCCCTTGAACCGTCGTCTGGTCTGGGCCGACTATCACACAGCGGCAGGGGGTCCCATGGACTGCCGTTCGAAGATCGGCGGCAGGGCCGGTTCTGCAACAGGAATTTTGCGATGACGCGTCGGCTTTTCAGAATTCTGGCGGCCCTTGGCCTCGCAGCAAGCCTGAGCGGCTTCGCAGCGCCCGCCTCTGCCGAGAAGCGCGTCGCGCTCGTCGTCGGCAACAACGATTACAAGAACGTGCCGAAGCTGCTCAAGGCGGTCAACGATGCCCGCACCATGGGCGATACGCTGAAGCAGCTCGGCTTCTCGGTGATGGTCGCCGAGAACCAGAGCCGGCAGCAATTCTCCGAGACGCTGCTCGCCTTCGACAAGGCGATCGAGCCCGGCGATACCGCGTTCTTCTTCTATGCCGGCCACGGCTTCGAGATCGCCGGCCAGAATTATCTGCTGCCGACCGACGTGCCGGCGGCAACGGAAGGACAGGAAGAGCTGGTGCGCGACGCCTCGATTCTCGCCGACCGCATCGTCGAGCGGCTTCAGAACAAGAAGGCGCGGACCTCGATCCTGGTGTTCGACGCCTGCCGCAATAATCCGTTCGAGCGCAAGGGCACCCGCGCCGTCGCCGGCGCCGGCGGGCTCGCGCCGATGACGCAGCTGCCCGAGGGCGTGTTCTCGGTGTTCTCCGCCGGTCCCCGCCAGACCGCGCTCGATCGCCTCTCCAATGACGACGCCAATCCGAATTCGGTGTTCACGCGCACGTTCGCCAAGGAGCTGCTGCAGCCCGGCGAGAACCTGGTGCAGGTGGCGCAGCGTACGCGTCGTCTGGTCAGCGAGATGGCCGACACCGTCAAGCACAGGCAGGTGCCGGTCTATTTCGATCAGATGGTCGACGACGTCTTCCTCAGCGGCATGGCGAAGGATGTCGCCGCGCGTCCGGCCGAGCCGCCGCAGAAGCTTGCGGCGCTGCCGCCGGTGTCGGTGCCGCAGATGCCCAAGGAGGAGACCCTTAACGCGCCGATCGCGAGCTTCTCGCGGCACAATGGCGGCTGGAGCGTGACCTTCTCTTTTGCCGATCCGACGCTCGGCATTTCCTGGCGCATGGCAGGCCAGGGCGATTTCCGCGAGACCGGCTTCATCGACACGCTCGATCCGCGCACCCGCAAGCGGATGCCGAACCCGTCGATCGAGCTGCCGCCGGATGCGCAGGCCGGCACCATCGAGGTCCGCTACGTCGATCAGTCCGGCGACATGCAGGGCCCGTTCCCGATCAGGTTCGATCCCGAGGCCGCGCTGATCCGCGACCAGCGCAAGATCCTCGACATGACCTCGACAAGCTGGCTGTCGTTCCGCGAGTTCAACGGACTGCTCGTCTATTACACCCACCTCGTGTCCTACCGCTGCGCCATCCGCGAGGTGCGCATCGGCATCGACACCGCCGTGCCCAACCAGGTCCTGAAAATGCCGCCCTGCGACATGCGCGACCCCAGCGCGGTCAGCGCCGGCATGCCGCTCTACATGAAGCTCGCGCCAAGCACGAAATCGGTCTCGGTCGAGCTGACCTATCGCGATGGCAGCGTGTCGGAGATCAAGAGTTTTAGGAGCGCGAACCGGAGTAACAATTGATGCGCTGTTCGGCCGGCGTGATTGTGACAGGATCACCCTACGGGGTGGAGGAAGTTAAATCGGACAGGTCAAGCTGAAAGTGCTAGAGCCGGGGATGACAAAATTCATCATCGTTACGTTCCTTACGACGCTTCCGGTTCTGGCTCAAACGACTCCAGCCCCCGGCACGCCGCCACTCACCGACCGCGAACGCGTGCAAGCGGATCGTGCGAAAGCCGCTGCAGAAGAGAGGGTCGCTCCGATCACCCGACCCTGGGATCGCGACGGTGATGGCAAGCGCCCATGGGAACGGAAGTCGCAAAAGCCCTGAGGCAAGCGAACGTCGATTCTGCCGGAAGGAACTACTCCTGCTGACTCGGATTGTCTGCCAAACCAGGGAGACGATCCATGATCCGCAAATCCATTCTCGTAATGATCGCTTGTGCTGCAGTCTCGACGACCGTCCTTGCTCAAGGCGGAGGTGGCGCAGGCGGTGGCGCGGGCGGTGCCAGTGGCGCCGGGGCGGGATCTGCGGCAAGCTCAGGCGCCGGAACGGGCACGTCATCCAGCAGCGCCAATTCGGGGCCGTCGGCTCCGTCCGGAATGGGGACCCAGGGAACCACCACCGGAGCGAACGTCAAGACCAACAACAGCCCGAACAATCCGAATGTTCAGCCACCGACCGCGAACGGTAAGACGCCTGCGGCGGCGCAAGCCGAGCGCAACTCCGGCGTCGGTCATGCGCGCAATGGCTTGCCGATCGGCAGTCCGGGGACCGGGACCAGCAACGAAGACCAGAAATAGTCATCCCCGCATCACGCAAAGGCCCGCGCTCTGCGGGCCTTTGTATGCTGAGAAGGGGCCGCGCGGGCTGTCGCTGTAAATTGAGACGGCCTTCGGCGTGAATCGCGCTAGTATCGTCAGGCATTTCTGATCGATAGCTAGATCGCGCGGCAATGACATCCAATCAACAAGCGAAGCGGACGAAGAAGGTCCGGTGCTGCGTCGTGGGCGGGGGACCTGCCGGCATGATGCTCGGCTATCTCCTGGGGCGGGCCGGCATCGACGTCGTGGTGCTGGAGAAGCATGCGGATTTCTTCCGCGACTTCCGCGGCGATACCGTGCATCCCTCGACGCTTCAGGTGATGGACGAGCTCGGCCTGATCGACGGCTTCCTGAAGCTGCCGCACCAGCGCTTGCAGAAGATGGACGGTCTGTTCGGCGGCACGCCGGTGCGCATTGCCGATCTCAGCCGGCTCCATACCAAGTACCCCTTCATCGCCTTCATGCCGCAATGGGACTTTTTGAATTTTCTGCGCGAGGCCGGCCGGCGCTTTGCCTCCCTCGAGGTGATGATGAGCACGGAGGCGATCGATCTGATCCGTCGCGGCGAGACGGTTGCCGGCGTGCGGGCGAAGACGCCTGACGGTATCATCGACATCGAAGCCGATCTCACCATCGCCTGCGACGGCCGGCATTCGACGGTGCGCGAGCGCGCCGGCCTTGGCGTCGAGGAAATCGGCGCGCCGATGGACGTGCTGTGGTTTCGCGCCGGCCGCAGACCCGACGAGACCGAGAACGTGTTCGCGCGGGTCGAGCCCGGCAAGATGATGATCACCTTCGACCGAGGCGATTATTGGCAATGCGCCTATGTCATCGCCAAGGGGCAGTACGAGGCGGTGAAGGCGAGGGGACTATCGGCGCTGCTCGACGACGTCGTGCGGATGGCGCCGATCCTCCGCGCCGGCATCGCCGAGGTGAGGAGCTTCGACGACGTCAAGCTGCTCACCGTCGCGATCAACCGTCTGGCGCGCTGGACGCAGCCGGGCCTTTTGTGCATCGGCGACGCCGCGCATGCGATGTCGCCGGTCGGCGGCGTCGGCGTCAATCTCGCCGTGCAGGATGCGGTCGCGACCGCGAACCTCCTGGCGGACAGGCTGCAGCATGGCTGCCCGTCCGAGCACGAGCTCGATGCCGTCAGGCGCCGTCGCGAGTTCCCGGTGAAGATGACGCAGCGCATGCAGGTGGTCGTGCAGAACAACATCATCAGCGGCGCCTTGCAGGGCAGCGATCGACGACTGCAGGTGCCGCTGGTCGTGCGCCTCATCACCGCGCTGCCGTGGTTGCAGGGCATTCCGGCGCGCCTGATCGCGATCGGCGTGCGGCCCGAGCACGTGCATTCGCGCGCCGCACCGGAATCCTAGCGTAGGGCTTCGGTAGGGATAACGCTGCGTGAAATCGCGCGCGATGCGTTGCACGCCTGCAACATCGCCACCGGATTCACGGCTCGGTGCGGCCCAACCGCCACGTTAACCGTGTTGATTTCAATTTTAGTAAGAGCCGTCTGTGACCGTGCGTCCATCCAAGGACACGGGGTGTACCATGCGTAATAAGTTGATTGCCGCCTTCGCCTGCACGACGGCTCTGGTCTCGACGGGTGCGGCCTCCGCCGCCGATCTCGGTGCGCGCTACACGAAGGCGCCCGCCTATGTCGAGCCGCTGTTCAACTGGACCGGCTTCTATGTCGGCGGCCACATCGGTGGCGCATGGACCAACGAGCAGTTCATCAACAACGGAACGGGCGCGGCGTTCGGCGATCTGCTGCCGGGAGAGGGCTATCGCCAGCGCAACTCGGGCGTCATGGGCGGCGCGCAGATCGGCTACAATTGGCAGGCCAACAACTATGTGTTCGGCGTGGAAGGCACGATCTCCGGGCTTGATAACAAGGGCACGGTCGTCAACACCGTGTTTGGCGCCGGTGACGACGTGTTCTCCTGGCGTGCCAATGTTCTGGCAACAGTCGTCGGCCGTGCCGGCTTCGCCGTGCAGAACAACCTCTTCTACATCAAGGGCGGCTATGCCGGCGTGAACAACCGTCTCTCGGTCAGCGACACCGTCGGTGTGTCGGGCTCGGGCGGACAGACCCATTGGGCCAACGGCTGGACCGTCGGCGCCGGCTGGGAATACGGCGTCACCCGCAACTGGATCGTCGGCCTCGAATACAATTACGCCGCCTTCGGCAGCCAGACCTATCAGCTCGGTGGCACCGCGGGCAATTACACCTTCGATGCCAAGCCGCGAGACATTCAGTGGGCCGTGGTGCGCGCGAGCTACAAGTTCGACGCGCCGGTCATCGCCCGCTACTGAGCACGTCGACGCAACGCGACCAACGATCAAGAAAAGCACTGCCTAAATTCAAAAGCCCCGGCGTTGTCCGGGGCTTCTTTTTGCGTCGTTGGCTGGCGGGCCGGCCGGCCTCAGGCCATCACCGAAAATCCGCCATCGACCGGGATCGCCGTACCCGTGACGAAATTCGACGCTGGCGATGCCAGGAACACGGCGATGCCGGCAAAGTCGTCGATGTCGCCCCAACGCCCCGCGGGCGTGCGCGCCAGCACGCGCTCGTGCAGCCCCGAGACCTGCTGCCGTGCGCCGCGGGTGAGATCGGTGTCGATCCAGCCCGGCAGGATGGCGTTGACCTGGATGTTGTCGGGCGCCCAGGCATTGGCGCAGGCGCGGGTGTACTGCACGATGCCGCCCTTGCTGGCCGCATAGGCGGTCGCGAAGCTCGCCCCGAAGATCGACATCATCGAGCCGATGTTGATCACCTTGCCGTTGCCGGACGCCTTCAGCGCCGGATAGGCCAGCTTCGAGCACACGAAGGCGCTGGTGAGGTTGGTGTCGATCACCTTGTTCCATTCGTCGAGCTCGAGCTCGTGCGGCGGCTTGCGGATGCTCATGCCGGCATTGTTGACGAGGATGTCGATGCGGCCGAGCTCCTTGACGACGCGCTCGATCATGGCTGCGACCGCGGCCTTGTCGGTGACGTCGGTGGCGACGGCGATCGCCTTCACGCCACGCTGCCTGAGATCGGCCACGGCGGCGGCGGACTTGGTCTCGTTGCGTCCGACCACGGCGATATCGGCGCCCGCATCGGCGAGGCCCCGCGCCATGCCGAGCCCGATGCCGCCATTGCCTCCCGTGACGATCGCGACCTTGCCGCGGAGATCGAACCGGCTGGATGTCATGCTTGTATTCCCTGGTTTCTTCTATTGGTTGCTCTGCCAGATCAGCACCAGCCCGAACCCGGCCATGGCAGCGCCATAGCCGGCCCATTGCAGCTGGTTGACCATGAAGCTCGATCGCGGCCACGGAACCGTGCCCGTGCCCTGTCCGATCCAGAGCAGCCCGAGAGCGGTTGCAAACAGGCCTGCCACAAGCAGAAATCTGCGCATGCATTCCTCCCATCGGTCCGCTTCTGTCGCGGTCCACGGCATCAGCGAATGCCGCGGCCGCGAAAACCTTGGCGCCAGACTAGCCGTAGCTCTGGTGCGGATACAATGGGCCGTGGCCGCAAGGGGCGCGAGGAGGACGCAAGGCGATGCGCAAGATCATCCTGGGGGCCGCGGCTGCGATCGCGCTGGCCGTCGCCTACGCCGCAATTCCGCGTCAGGCGGATCTGCGCGCCTTCGATCCGGCCGAGATGGCGCGGCTGGAGACCGCGATGTGGCGCGACTATTACGACAAGCGCTATGCCGCGCTGTTCATCCATCTCTATCAGTCGATCCGGACGCAATTCGGATTTTCGCCGCTGCAGAGCCTGCAGGTCGCCCTCAGCGCGGCCGAGGCCGCGAAAACGTTCCAGCCGACGCGGTCGCGCCCGGAGGCGGCTGCGGCACTGCCGGCTCTCGTGGCCTATTACCGGAACCTTGCGTCGGCTGCTTCCCTTGCATTCGACGTGGAGCAGGCCGCCCGGCTCGAGCTCGATTGGTGGCAAGCGCGGCGCGAGGCGGTCGCCCCCCACGACTATGGCCTGACCATCGCGCGCGTTGCGGCGCTGACCTATGGCAGGGCAGATGACGATCCCGGCATCGGGGGGTTCGGCGTTGCCCGGGCCGAAGCCATGGCGTTTCGCGATGAACGGGGCGAGGCGATCACCGAAGCCGATTGGGCCGCGATCGAAGCCCGGCTCGCCGACGCCTATGGGGCGCTCAAGGCGAGTGTCGGACGCTAGAACCCAAAACGAAAAAGCCCCGGCGATGCCGGGGCTTTGACGTCTGAACCTGCGTTCGGATCAGTATTTCGCGACGACCGGGCCGCTCCAGTTGAAGCGATAGACCAGCGAGGTCGAGATGGTCTGGACCCAGGGTTTGAACGTAACGGCTTCGCCGGTCAGAGTTCCGGGTGCGCCAAGGAAATCGTTGCCAGCGACATAGCGCGTGGGCAGCGAAATGCGGTCGTAGAAGGCCGACCGATATTCGGTCTTCATGAACCAGCCCGGCGCCGAGATTCCGAAGAGATCCAAATTGTTCTCGACGCCACCGCCGATGAACCAGCCATCACGACGGAAGGAGCTGGTGGTAGTTTGCGCGCCGGTGGGAACAAACGGCGGCACGATAAGGAAGGTTTGCGTGGTGCCAGACCACTCCGAACCGGAGTAACCGGCGTTCACGTAAGAGAGAACATTTGGAGCGACCAAATAGCCCAGCCGCGCACCGGCGGCGTAGCTCGTGCGCAGCTTTTCACGGCCCTCAGTACCGAACCAGGGGTCGCTCAGCGAACCGCGGATATCGCCGAACTGGCCGTCACCAAAGACACCGACCACCCAGCGGTTGTTGAACTGCCAGTCGTACCCAATACCAACTGTGCCAAACCAACCTGAGCCACCCAAGCGTTGATCACGAGTGAGCGCAGTGCCAGCAGGCCCAAAGCCCAAGAATGGCAAGGTCGCGACACCAGTGCTGTTAACGTTGCTGTCGGCACTCCAGAGCCCGCCGCCACCACCGCCGAAGACGTAGAAGCCGGTCCAATTCGCCACCGGAGCAGCCACAGGAGCCTTCGCATAGGGACGGGCGCCCAAGTCGGCGGACGAGGCCGAGCCGGTCATCGCCGCGATCGCGGTCAAAGCGAGCAACGTCTTCTGCATTTCAAATCCCCAACCCTGTCGGCGCGAGCGCACTGAAGTCCGTCTCATCTGATGCCCGAACAATAGACGGTTCTCGCCGAAATGCTGTTGCCGGCTAGGTACAGGCGCCGGAAAACGCCAGCCGGGCGAATTCTTGAAGCGTTATCGCATCCATGAAAATAAAGTGCCTTCAATATCTTACATGTATTCCCGGATTTTTCCTTCGGGCAAGCTTCGTTGGCAATTGGCCGTGGTCCGACATAGAGGCAATTCTGCCTCAGCCCTACCCCCGGCTTGCCCTGTGAGTCGCTGGCCGAATCGCAGATGAATCGCGGTCCGGTCACCCCAAAATGGCAAAGCCCCGGCGATGCCGGGGCTTGCTTGATCGTAAGATCAGATCAGTACTTCGCGACGACCGGGCCGGTCCAATTGAAGCGGTAGACCAGCGAGGTGCTGATGGTCTGAACCCAGGGCTTGAAAGTAACGGCGTCCCCGGTCGGCCCCACAGGCAAGGCGAAGACGTTGCCTGCAGCGATCGTCGTGGGCAGCGAAATCCGATCGTAGAATGCCGAACGGTACTCCGTCTTCATGAACCAGCCGGGGGCGGAGACACCGAACAAGTCCAAGTTGTTCTCGACGCCGCCGCCGATGAACCAGCCGTCGCGACGGAAGGATTGAGTCGTGGAAAAAGCAGTAGCGGTGGGGCCGACAAGCGGGAACTGCGTTGTGCCCGACCACTCAGAGCCGGAGTAACCCGCGTTTACGTAGGAAAGGACGTTGGGAGCAACTAGATATCCCAGTCGCACACCAGCCGCGTAGCTGGTTCGAAGCTTTTCGCGGCCCTCAGTACCAAACCAGGGGTCGCTCAGCGAACCGCGGATGTCGCCAAACTGACCGTCTGCAAAGGCGCCCGCGACCCAGCGGCTATTGAATTGCCAGTCATAGCCGAGGCCGACAGTGCCGAACCATCCCGAGCCACCAAGGCGCTGATCGCGTGTAAGAGCCGTGCCTGCCGGACCAAAACCGCCGAACGGGCCAACGACACCGGTGCTGTTCACGTTGCTGTCGGCATTCCAGAGACCGCCGCCGCCACCGCCGAAGACGTAGAAGCCGGTCCAGTTGGCCACGGGAGCCGCGACCGGAGCCTTTGCATACGGACGGGCGCCCAAGTCGGCGGCCGAGGCCGAGCCGGTCATCGCCGCGACCGCGGTCAGAGCGAACAAAATCTTCTTCATGTTAAAATCCCCAAACCTTGTCGGCGCGAGCGCAGTTCCGGTCAAATTCGATGCTTGGACTATAGACGTTTCCGCCCGAAATGCTGTTGCTGCCCAGACACAGGTGCTCGAAAACGGTCCGGTGTTGTACGGAGGACACAGCGGGGAGGGTCGATCGGTGAGGCGAAAAGAGCTGCTAATACAGTTGGTTATTCGTACAACCGGGGCCGCGCCTCAAAGTTGTGCTTGAGGCGCCATCAGCAATTTTCGAGATCAGGCTCAGGATGTGGTCCCGTTGTGCCTGAAATCGCGCCGATTTCAATCAGCGCGATTCTCCCGGCACCCTCTCAGGAGCCGATTCGGCGCATTTTGGCATGGTTCGGCTGATGCGTAACAAAGCGGGGCCGGCAAAGGCGATTGCCCAAGCGCCGTGGCTTGGGCCTTCCGCCTCACACGTCCAGCAGCTCGTCGCTGGCAAACTCGGCCTTGTCCGAGATGAAGGCAAAGCGCGCCTCAGCCTTGGTGCCCATCAGCCGTTCGACCGAATCCGCCGTGGTGTCGCGGTCGTCGGCCAGCAGCACCACCTTGAGCAGCGTCCGCTTGGCCGGGTCCATAGTGGTCTCCTTGAGCTGCGCCGGCATCATCTCGCCGAGACCTTTGAAGCGGTTCACCTCGACCTTGGCGTTGGCGTTGAAGGCGCTCTTGAGCAGCGCCTCCTTGTGCGCGTCGTCGCGGGCGTAGACGGATTTCGAGCCGTGGGTCAGCTTGTAGAGCGGCGGCACCGCGAGGAAGAGATGGCCCTCGTCGATCAGCCGCGGCATTTGGCGGTAGAAGAAGGTGATCAGGAGCGAGGCGATGTGGGCGCCGTCGACGTCGGCGTCGGTCATGATGATGATGCGCTGATAGCGCAGATCCTCTTCGCGATAATGCGCCAGCGTGCCGCAGCCGATCGCCTGCACGAGATCGAAAAGCTGTGCGTTCGCCGTCAGCTTATCCTTGCCGGCGGAAGCGACGTTGAGGATCTTGCCGCGCAGCGGCAGCACCGCCTGCGTCTTGCGGTCGCGCGCCTGCTTGGCGCTGCCGCCGGCCGAGTCGCCCTCGACGATGAACAGCTCGGAGCCTTCGGTGCCGGCATCGGTGCAGTCGGCGAGCTTGCCGGGCAGGCGCAGCTTCTTGCCGGCCGTCTTGCGCGCGGTCTCCTTCTCCTGCCGCCGCCGCAGCCGCTCCTCCGCGCGGTCGATGACGAAGTCGAGCAGCCGGTTGGCCATGTTCGGATTGCCCGACAGCCAATGGTCGAACGGATCCTTCATCGCCTGCTCGACGATGCGCTGCGCCTCGGCGGTGGCGAGGCGATCCTTGGTCTGGCCCTGGAATTCGGGCTCGCGCACGAACACCGAGAGCATCACGGCAGCGCCCACCATCACGTCTTCCGAGGTGACGGAGGCGGCGCGCTTGCCCTGGCCGACGCGCTCGGCGTGATCCTTCAGGCCGCGCAGCAGCGCGCTGCGCAGGCCGGATTCGTGGGTGCCGCCATCGGGCGTCGGCACGGTGTTGGTGTAGGAGGAGAGGAAGCCGTCGGCATCCGCGGTCCAGGCCACCGCCCATTCGCAGGCGCCATGCGCGCCGTTGCGCCCCGACTTGCCGGAGAAGATGTCCGGATGCACCAGCGTGTCGGCGTGGATCGCGGCAGCGAGATAGTCCTTGAGGCCGCCCGGGAAGTGGAACGTCGCCTCGGCCGGCACGTCCTCGATGCCCTTGAGCAGCTCGGGCGCGCAGTTCCAGCGGATCTCGACACCGCCGAACAGATACGCCTTCGAGCGCGTCATCTTGAACAGGCGCTGCGGCTTGAACGCGGCCTTGGCACCGAAGATGTCGGTGTCGGGCTTGAAGCGCACGCGCGTGCCGCGGCGATTGTTAATCTTGCCGAGGTCCTCGAGCTTGCCCTTCGGGTGACCGCGCTCGAAGGTCATGCGGTAGAGCTTCTGACTGCGCGCGACCTCGACCTCGAGCCGCGAGGAGAGGGCGTTCACCACGGAGATGCCGACGCCGTGCAGGCCGCCCGAGGTCTCGTAGACCTTGCTGTCGAACTTGCCGCCCGAATGCAGCGTGCACATGATGACTTCGAGCGCCGACTTCTTCGGGAATTTCGGATGCGGGTCGACCGGGATGCCGCGGCCGTTGTCGGTCACGGTCAGGAACCCGTCCGCACTCAGCTCGACTCCGATGAAGGTCGCGTGTCCGGCCAGCGCTTCGTCCATCGAGTTGTCGATGACCTCGGCGAACAGGTGATGCAGCGCCTTCTCGTCGGTGCCGCCGATATACATGCCGGGCCGGCGCCGCACCGGTTCCAGCCCTTCGAGCACCTCGATGTCGGCTGCCGTGTAATCGGCTTCCCCGCCGCTTCCGCGCGGCGCCGCCTTGGCGGCGCGGGGCTTCGGCTCGTCACCGCCGAAAAAGTCATCTTTTGCTTTGGGCTTCAACTGCTTGGACATGTATCTTGATGTGCTTAGAGGGCCGCACGGCGGCGAATCGGTTCAGCGGACTATGCCACTTCTGGATTGGAAAGGTTATCGCCGGGCCGGCCAAGCGGCGTGGTTGGGCGCCAATCCCGGCGATTTTACGCCGCATTGCCATTAGTTCCCGGCAATTTGACGTATCGGACTGGTTTGGATTGGTTTTTGTGACTTGATGTCACACAAGTCCTTGGCTTACCAGTCGTTTTCATCGAGCAGCACCTTGAGCGGGCGGGAAGGCTTAATCTGGAATGGAGCAATTTGCGCACGCCCTGGCCGATTTCGTGCGCGCTCACCAGGCCTGGGCGGCTCCGATCGTGTTCCTGCTGGCTTTCGGCGAGTCGCTCGCCTTCATCTCGCTCTTGGTCCCGGCTTGGGGCGCGCTGGTGGCGATCGGCGCGTTGATCGGGGTGAGCGGCATCAACTTCTATCCGGTCTGGATCGCCGGCGGCCTCGGGGCGGCGCTGGGCGACTGGGTCTCTTACTGGTTCGGCTACCGCTACAAGGAGCACGTCGCCCAGATGTGGCCGCTCTCGCGCTACCCGGAGCTGCTGCCCAGAGGCGAAGCTTTCGTCCGCAGCTGGGGCATCCCCAGCATCTTCATCGGCCGCTTCTTCGGTCCCTTGCGCGCCTCCGTGCCGCTCGCGGCCGGCATTTTCGAGATGCCCTATTGGAGCTTCCAGGCCGCCAATTTCATCTCGGCCCTGGTCTGGTCGGCCGTGCTGCTGCTGTTCGGTGACGTGCTCGCCAAGATCATGGAATGGACCTGGCGGTTGTTCTAGTCCCGTCATTCCGGGGCGATCGCGAAGCGAGGAAACCCGGAACTCGAGATTGTGGTGCGAGATTCCGGTTCGATGCTTTGCATCGCCCCGGAATGACAAAGGTCACCTTGACGGGAACCGCATCTCGCCTTATAGCCGCGCGCCATGATCAACGCCGCGACCATCCTGTTCGCTCGTCGCCGCCGCCGCAGCCTAGCGGTTTGGGCGGTCGATCGCGTTTGAGATCATCGTCTTTGCCGCTGGACCCGATCCGCGGCATCCTCTCTCCTGTCAGCGCGATCTGATCCGGCGGCTCCCCCGAGGAGGCCCAGCAGGAGACTACGATGTACACGCCACCCTTTTTCAAGCAGGACCGCGCCGCGAGCCTGAAATTCGCCGATGAGCGCGGCTTCGGCACCATGTGCGCCTTCGACGGCAGGAAGCCGATCGCCTCGCCATTGCCGTTCTATTTGACCTATGCCGCAGACGGCACGCCGCAGGCCGCGTTTCATCTCGCCCGTCACAATCCGCTGCTAAAACTGGCGGGCGGCGATGCGTCGTGGCTGCTCGCGGTCAACGGCCCCGATGCCTATGTATCGCCGGACTGGTACGTCTCGCCGGATCAGGTTCCGACCTGGCTCTACCTGTCGGTGCATCTGAGCGGGCCGGTGCGGCTGTTGTCGGACGACGAGCTGGCGGTGCAACTCGACACGCTCAGCGACAAGTTCGAGACCTGGCTGCTGCCGAAGAAGCCTTGGACCTCGGGTAAGATGACCGCCGGGCGGCTCGAGGCCTTGAAGAAGGGGATCGTGGGTCTGGCCATGACGGTTGAAGACGTCGAAGGCAGCTTCAAGCTGAACCAGCACAAGTCCGACGCCGACTTTGCGGCGATCGCCAATGCGCTCAGTGCCGGCGACGCCGACGCCAAGCAGATCTCACATTTGATGCGGCAGGTAAGGCCGCAAGCCTTCGCAGAACAAGTTTTCTCAGACGACACGAACATGCTCGAAGGGAGCGCGCCATGACCCTCGCTGACACCACCAAAGCTCCGGCCACGAGCGCGGCCAAGAAGCCGGCCACCGTCTTCGTCGATGGCGGTTCCGGCACCACCGGCCTCGGCATCAACGAGCGGATGAAGCACCAGAATGACGTCGTCGTGAAGACGCTTCCCGATGACAAGCGCAAGGATCCCGCCGCCAAGAAGGCGCTGATGGAGGAGGTGGATCTCGTCATCCTATGCCTGCCGGACGACGCCGCCAAGGAAACCGTTGCCCTGGTCGACAGCATGGGCACTCAAGCGCCGAAGGTGCTGGATGCCTCGACCGCCTACCGGATCGCGCCGGACTGGGCCTACGGCTTTCCGGAGCTGACGCCGGACCAGGCCGGCAGGATCAAGGCCGCGAAGAAGGTCTCCAATCCCGGCTGCTATCCGACCGGCGCGATCGCGCTCTTGCGGCCGATCGTCGATGCCGGCCTGCTGCCGCCTGATTATCCCGTCACCGTCAACGCGGTGAGCGGCTATTCCGGTGGCGGCAAGTCGATGATCGCAAGCTTCGAAGACGGCAGCGCGCCGTCCTTCGAGCTCTACGGCCTCGGCTTCGAGCACAAGCATTTGCCGGAGATGCAGCTCTATTCGAACCTGACGCGGCGGCCGATCTTCATTCCCTCGGTCGGCAATTACCGGCAGGGCATGCTGGTCTCGGTGCCGCTCCAGCTCGCCACGCTGCCGGGCAAGCCCGGCGGCGCCGACCTGCAGGCGGCGATGGCAAAGCGTTACGCCGGCTCGAAATACGTCAAGGTGATGCCGCTGCAGAACGAGGCGAGCAAGGGCGGCCGGCTCGAGCCGGAGGCGCTCAACGAGACCAACATGCTCGAGCTCTACGTCTTCGCCAGCGACAAATATCACCAGGCGCTACTGGTCGCCCGGCTCGACAATCTCGGCAAGGGTGCATCCGGTGCGGCCGTGCAGAACATGCGGCTGATGCTGGGCCTGCCGGAGGAGTAGGGCAGTCTCGTGCCCCGGACGCAGCGCAGCACTTCTTCAGTGATGCGCTGCAGAGCCGGGGCCCATGCGTCCTGCTTGATTTGCGGCTTTCTAGGTCCCGGCTCGCGCTTCGCGCGTCCGGGACACGAGACCTCAATACTTCGCGATGACCGGACCGCCGAAGCGGTAGTTGATCCGGGCGGTGATCAGATCGACGTCCTGCTCGATGCGGTCGGTATGCGAGAACGTGCCGACCGGCGCCAGCTATGCGGCGACCCATTCCAGCAGGGCGTTTTGTGCGTGGAGCAGGAAAGCCTTCGCGGCCGTGCTCTGACATGCAGGGTGGATCATCGCGGTGGCGTTAACCTCCTTGCCTCTAGTCACGGGCGGGCAGGGCAGGAAAATGACGTCGCGACGGCAGCTGTCGAGGAGGGGCGCCGATATCTGGTATTGAAGGAGTTGATCCGCCCGTCCGCCATCGGGCCAGCAATCCGTGATGATCACATCCGCATCGAGCAAGCTGTCCAGACTGGTGCTCGTGGCAAAGTTCGGACTCGCGATATCCTTGATGTGCCAGTCTTCCGGATAGATCTGCGTCACCTGGATCGGCAGGGAGATCGAGGCTTCGACCCAAGATCGCAGAATGTTGGCGTCTGAAGCGACACCGACAACCTTCAGGCCCTCCAGCGATCCGCGCTTGTCGTTGACATAGGCGAGATCGCCGAGCGTCTCGCAGGGGTGATTTGATCGCGTTCTGGCGTTGATCACTGGGACGGTGGCGTGCGCTGCAAGCTCGTGCAAGGTCGACAATTCCCGGGTGCGCACGATCAGGATGTCGAACCAGTTGTCGAGATACTTGGCGAGATCAGCCGTAGTCTCATGGACATTGAACCGGAGCGGAGGCTGTACCGAGATGCCTCCCATGGCTCTGACGCCGAGATCGAATGCGGTCGTATTCCGCCAGCCGCCATCGTCGACGATGACGGCCACGCGTTTGCCGGCGAGGCTCTGCGGCATGGCGCGGTCGGTCCATGCGGTCGCGAGCACCTGCGCGCGCGCAACAATGGACAGGATCGTGTCCGCATCGAGATCCTGAAACCGGAGAAAGTCCCGGCTGGATTCGCTAGGCATGAACCCGCATCGGGGCGACTTCAAACCAATCCGAAGATCGCCAGCGCCAGCACGGCCTGGGCGAGGAAGCCGACGGTGAAGGCGAGGGTGCGGAACACCGGGATTCCAAGCGCATAGACGATGATGTGTGCGACGCGCGACCAGAAATAGACGGCGCAGGCGAGCACCGTCCATTTCGTGGAATAGTCGATCGCGTTCAGGATCAGCACCAGCGGCGCGAAGATGACGAGGTTCTCGACCGCGTTGTCATGGGCGAACATCAGCCGGTTCGCCCACTCCGCCTGCGGCTTGTCGCCGCGCGAGGGGTTGGCCATGGCACCGCTCAACCCGCGAACCTGGCAGCGGTTGATGATGTAGGGAATCCAGAGAACCCCCGTCAGGATCACCGTCAGTGTCAGCCAGAACAATTCGCGTGTCATAGTGCCGGTCCCCTGTGTCGTCGCTGGATTGAGGCTAGAGCATGATCCGGAAAAGTGAGTAGCGGTTTTCCGAAAAGATCATGCTCAAACGATCAGTCTATAAGAAAGCGCGCCAGATTCCGCTACGCGCGAACTCTGACATAGCTGCCGGGCGCGTCCTCGATCGGCGGGAATGCTTCGCTGCCGACCGCGCGCGCCGGGACTTCCTCGGGATCGAGCTCGCCCAGCCATTGGCGCCAGTCCGGCCACCATGAGCCCTTGTGCTCCACGGCGCCCTTCATCCACTGCGCGACGTTGACGTTCTTGATGTTGTCGTTGGTCCAATACTGGTACTTGTTCGCCGCAGGCGGATTGACCACGCCCGCGATGTGGCCAGAGCCGGACAGCACGTATTTCACCGGGCCGCCGAAGAATTGCGAGCCGTACAGCACCGATTCAGCGGGCGCGATGTGGTCCTCGCGAGTGGCGAGATTGTAGACGGGCACCTTCACCTTGGAGAGATCGAGCAGGGTGTTGTCGAGCACCATCGTGCCGGTGGAGAGCCGGTTCTCGAGGTAGCAATTGCGCAGGTAATAGGAATGGTTGGCCTGCGTCATCCGTGTCGCATCGGAGTTCCAGTGCAACAGGTCGAACGCGCTCGGCTGCTGGCCCTTCAGATAATTGCTGACCACATAGGACCAGATCAGGTCGTTGGAGCGCAGCATGTTGAAGGCCATCGCCATCTTCGAGCCTTCCAGCACGCCGGCCGTCTTCATGTCGTGCTCGAGCGCTGCGATCTGCTCCTCGTCGACGAACACCAGGAGATCGCCGGCATGGGTGAAGTCGACCTGGGCCGCGAAGAAGGTCGCGGACGACACGCGCTGGCGGCGCTTCTCGGCGAGCCAGGCCAGCGTGGTCGCGAGCATCGTGCCGCCGACGCAATAGCCGGCGGTGTGCACCTTCATCTCGCCGGTGACCTTCTCGATCACGTCCATCGCCGTGAGCGGGCCTTCCTTCATGTAGGCTTCCCAGCCCTTGTTGCCGAGCCGCTTGTCGGGATTGACCCATGAGACCACGAACACGGTGATGCCCTGGTCGACGCACCACTTGATGTAGGATTTCTCCGGCTTGAGATCGAGGATGTAGAACTTGTTGATCCAGGGCGGCACGATCAGGAGCGGTGTGCGCAGCACCTTCTCCGTCGTCGGCGAATACTGGATCAGCTGCATCATCTCGTTCTGGTAGATCACCTTGCCCGGCGTCGTCGCCATGTTGACGCCGACGACGAGATTGTCCGGGTTGGACTGGCGGATCTTCAGCATGCCCTTGCCGGCGGCGATGTCCTCGGCCAGCATCTTCAGGCCCCGCGCGAGGTTCTCGCCGCTGGACGCCACCGTCTCGCGCAGCACCTCGGGATTGGTCAGCACGAAGTTCGATGGCGAGAGCGCGTTGGTGACCTGCTGGACGTAGAACTCGGCCTTGCGGCGCGTGTTCGGATCGAGCCCTTCGGCGTCGCGCACCAGCTCCTGCGCCCATTTGGTCGTGAGCAGATAGAGCTGCATGACGAAGTCGAAGAACTGGTTCGACTTCCATTCCGGATCGGCAAAGCGCTTGTCGCGCGGTGAGGGCGCGATCGCGGGCTCGGCGTCCTGACCGGCCAGGCGGCGCGCCGCCGAGCCCCAGAGGTCGAGATAGTCCTTGGCGAGCTTGGTCTGGAGATCGGACGAGCGGGACGTGTCCGACAGCCAATATTCGGCGACCGAGGTGAATGTCTTGACGACCTCGGCAAGCTCGGCCGGCGGGCGGTCCTGCACCTCGCCGCTCTCGCGCGGCTTGAGATAGGCGGCGAGCGCCTTCCCGCCGCTCTCCATCGCCCGCGCGACGTTCATCGCGAAGGCTTCGGCATCGAACTTCGTCTCGGGTTTCGGCGTATCGGTGGTGGCCATACTCATGAGCAGAACAGTAACGATTCATTCCGTATTCGTCACCGCGAAGCTCGCATGTTTGACGTTAAACACTCTCGAAGATGTGTTGCACTGCGACAAATCTTCTTGGTTCCGTCACAATCGGGCCGCACGGCTCGGTTTGTTGGGCATCGGCTGTTTTCTAGCTCGCACCATTCTTGGGCAGCAATGGTTTGAGCTTGGGCGCGGTCTTGGGTAAGCTTGCCCGGGGCCGTGCTTTGGGACGAGTAGGGGATTTCCCAAGTGTTGGCGGTATGGGACCTGCAAAAGACGCTGCCGATTTGCGGCGCGGTGCTGATCGCGGCGCTCGCCCTGGGCGGGTGTTCGAGCCAGTTCGCGGATCTGGCGCCTGCGGATGCGCCGCCGCGTGCCAGGGAGCCCGGGACCTACCTGCCGGTGCACGATCTGCCGCCGGATCGCGATCAGGCGATCATCCCGCTGGAGCAGCGCGCCAAGATCGAGGCCGAGCTTGCCGCCGCGCGCGATCGCCAAGCCGCTGCCGCCAAGGACGCCAAATAGGCTCGTGGCCGCGAGACCGGCAAGGTAATCGCTGGCGCGCCCGTGTTGCCGTGCTAAAAGACCTCGGTTCAGCCAAGAGTCAGGGCGAACGACTTCAGCCTTGGTCGCCGACGATTGCTCTAAGTATTTGATTTTGAGTAATTTTCGCGATGAGGCCCGAGGGCTTTTAGAATGGCCCTCGTGGCCTGTCGATTCTGTCCTGACCGGTTGCCCGGAGCCCAGAGAGCCATGGAAGAATTTTACCGCATTCGCCGCCTTCCGCCTTACGTGTTCGAGCAGGTCAACCGGGCCAAGGCGGCTGCGCGGAATGCCGGCGCCGACATCATCGACCTCGGCATGGGCAATCCGGACCTGCCGGCGCCGGCGCATGTGCTGGAGAAGCTGAAGGAGACGCTGGGCAAGCCGCGCACCGACCGCTACTCGGCCTCGCGCGGCATCCCCGGGCTGCGCAGGGCCCAGGCCGCCTATTACGCCCGCCGCTTCGGCGTGAAGCTCAACCCCGACACCCAGGTGGTGGCGACGCTGGGTTCGAAGGAAGGTTTTGCCAACGTGGCGCAGGCGATCACCGCGCCCGGCGACGTCATCCTGTGTCCGAACCCGAGCTACCCGATTCACGCCTTCGGCTTCTTGATGGCGGGCGGCGTGATCCGCTCGGTGCCCTCGGAGCCGACGCCGCAATTCTTCGAGGCGGCGGAGCGGGCGATCGTGCATTCGATCCCCAAGCCGCTCGCGCTCGTCGTCTGCTATCCTTCGAACCCGACCGCCTACGTCGCGAGCCTCGACTTCTACAAGGACCTCATCGCCTTCGCCAAGAAGCACGAGATCCTGATCCTGTCCGACCTCGCTTATGCCGAGGTCTATTTCGACGAGAGCAACCCGCCGCCCTCGGTGCTGCAGGTGCCGGGCGCGATGGATTGCACCGTCGAGTTCACCTCGATGTCGAAGACCTACTCGATGGCCGGCTGGCGCATGGGCTTTGCGGTCGGCAATGAGCGCGTGATCGCGGCGCTCGCCCGCGTCAAATCCTACCTCGACTACGGCGCGTTCACGCCGGTGCAGGTCGCGGCGACCGCCGCTCTGAACGGCCCGGACGATTGCATCAAGGAGATGCGCGACACCTACCGCAAGCGCCGTGACGCGCTGGTTGAATCGTTCGGCCGCGCCGGCTGGGAAATCCCGCCGCCGGAAGCCTCGATGTTCGCCTGGGTGCCGCTGCCGGAAGCCTTCCGCAGCATCGGCAGCATGCAGTTCGCCACCCTGATGGTGGAGAAATCCGGCGTCGCGGTCTCGCCCGGCGTCGGCTTCGGCGAGCATGGCGAAGGATATGTCCGCATCGCCATGGTGGAAAACGAGCAACGGATCAGGCAGGCCGCGCGCGGCGTGCGCCGCTTCCTTGAAAGCGGGATCGAAACGTTGCACAACGTCGTTCCGCTCGCCAATCGGCGTTAATTCTCTTCTGCAGGTTTTCTGAAGTATCATGGTCGCACCCCTGAAAGTGGGCATAGCGGGGCTCGGCACCGTGGGCGCCGAAGTTGTCCGTTTGATCGAAACGCAAGCGCGCGTGCTGGCGGGCCGCAGCGGCCGCGGCATCCGTGTCGTTGCCGTCACCGCGCGCTCGAAGACGAAGAAGCGCGGCATTGACCTGCGCGGCGTCGACTGGGCCAAGGATCCGATGGCGCTCGCCACGCATCCGGAGGTCGATTGCTTCGTCGAGCTGATGGGCGGCGCCGGCGATCCGGCGCTGTCGGCGGTGGACGCTGCGCTCGGCGCCGGCAAGTCGGTCGTCACAGCCAACAAGGCGCTGCTCGCCAAGCACGGCCTCAAGCTCGCCAAGGCGGCTGAAAAGCACGGCGGTGCGCTGAATTTCGAGGCAGCGGTCGGCGCCGCGATCCCCGTCATCAAGACGTTGCGCGAGGGTCTTGCCGGAACCGGCATCAACCGCGTCTACGGCATCCTCAACGGCACCTGCAATTACATCCTGACCCGGATGGAGCAGGAGGGTCTCTCCTTCGCCGAATGCCTCAAGGACGCGCAGCGGCTCGGCTATGCCGAGGCCAATCCGTCCTTCGACGTCGACGGCCACGATACCGCGCAGAAGCTCGCCATTCTCGCCAGCCTCGCTTTCGGCACGAAAGTTGCTCAAAGTGCCGTGTATGTCGAAGGCATCTCATCCATCGCGCCGGAAGATCTTCGCGCCGCCGCCGATCTCGGTTACCGCGTCAAGCTGCTCGGTGTTGCCGTTCGCACCGCCAAGGGCATCGAGCAGCGCGTGCACCCGACCATGGTGCCGAAATCCTCCTCGATCGCGCAGGTGATGGGTGTCACCAATGCGGTCACGATCGATGGCGAGGGCATTCCGCCGATCACGCTGGTCGGTCCCGGCGCAGGCGGTGCCGCGACCGCATCCGCCGTTGTCGCCGACATCGCCGATGTCGCGCGCGGCATTCGCGCCAATCCGTTCGGCCGGCCGATCGCGCAGCTGCGCGACACCAAGAAGGCGCCGATGGAGCGCCACGAGGGCGGCTATTACATCCGCCTGCTCGCGCGCGATTTCCCCGGCACCGCGGCCGCGATCGCGACGCGGCTTGCCGAGCAGAAGATCTCGATCGAGTCGATCGTGCAGCGTCATCCCAATGGCGGCGCAGCACCCGCTGACGGCAAGGCGGTCCCCGTGCCCGTCATCCTGATCACCTATGCGACGCATGAGGACGCCGTACGCCGTGCGCTCGCCGCCGTGCAGAAGGACAAGGTGATCAGCGGACGGCCGCAGGTCATCAGGATTGAGAAGAACTGAGCATGCTCCGGAAAAGTGTGAAGCGGTTTTCCGGCAAGAGCATGCTCAAACCATAGAGCACGGTTCGAACGAACTGTGGGTGTTGCGAGTTGATGCGGACGGAGATTTCCGTCCCAAACGTTTCGAAGGAGTAAGCCGATGTCGACCCATATTGAAGTCCCCCCGCACGCCTTGCTCGAGCGCATCCTGACGCTGGAGATCGTGCGGGTGACGGAGCGGGCGGCGGTGTCGTCGGCGCGGTTGCGCGGCCACGGCAACGAGAAGGCGGCCGACCAGGCCGCCGTCGACGCCATGCGGCGCGAGCTCAACAAGCTGCCGATCCAGGGCACCATCGTGATCGGCGAGGGCGAACGCGACGAGGCGCCGATGCTCTATATCGGCGAGCAGGTCGGCCTCAAGGCAGGTCCTGAGGTCGATATCGCGGTCGACCCGCTCGAGGGCACCACGCTGTGCGCCAAGAACATGCCGGGCTCGATCGCCACCATGGCGATGGCCGACGGCGGCACGCTGCTGCACGCCCCCGACGTCTACATGCAGAAGCTCGCGATCGGCCCCGGCTACGACAAGGGCGTCGTCGATCTCGATGCCTCGCCGGCCGACAATGTCCGCCGTCTCGCCAAGGCCAAGGGCGTCAAGCCTGACGGCATCACCGTTCTCGTGCTCGACCGTCCGCGCCATGCCGACATCATTTCGAGCGTGCGCTCGACCGGCGCCGCCGTGCGCCTGATCACCGACGGCGACGTGGCCGGCGTCATCCACTGCGCCGATCCCGACAACACCGGCGTCGACATGTATCTCGGCACCGGCGGTGCACCGGAAGGCGTGCTCGCCGCCGTGGCGCTGCGCTGCATAGGCGGCCAGATGCAGTGCCGCCTGATCCTCGATTCCGACGAGAAGCGCGAGCGCGCCGCCAAGATGGGCGTCAACGATCCCAAGATGATCTACGGCATCGAAGACATGGCGCGCGGCGACTGCCTGTTCGCCGCCACCGGCGTCACCACGGGCTCGCTGCTCTCGGGCGTCAAATTCCGCAAGGACGGCGTGATCGAGACCGAGACGGTGGTGATGCGCTCGGTCACCGGCACGGTGCGCTACATCAAGGCCGAGCATCGCGAGCTGGCGAAGTTCCATCTCGATTAGTCCGTCATTCCGGGGCGACGCAAAGCGTCGAGCCCGGAATCCATAACCACGATCGGGAGTATGGATTCCGGGCCTGCGCCTCACGGCGCATCCCGGAATGACCAAGAACAAGTAACATAGAGGGAAGCGTCCATGTCCGATCTCTCCGCCGTGAAAGCGCTGGTTTTCGACGTCTTCGGCACAGTGGTCGACTGGCGCACCAGCCTGATCACCGACTTCATGTGGTGGGGGAAGCAGCGCGGCATCAGCGCCGACTGGACGGCCCTGGTCGACGGTTGGCGCGGCCTGTATGTCGCGTCCATGGACGACGTGCGCAAGCACCCCGAGCGCGGCTACGTCATGCTCGACGACCTGCATCGCCGCTCGCTGGAGCAGCTCGTCGAGAAATTCGCGATCAAGGGCCTCACCGAGGCCGATCTCGATTACCTCACCAAGGGTTGGCATCGCCTGAATCCCTGGCCCGACAGCGTCGCCGGTTTGAAGCGGCTGAAATCAAAGTTCGTGATCTCGCCGCTCTCGAACGGCAACGTCGCGCTGCTCACCAACATGGCGAAGTTCGCCGGCCTGCCGTGGGACCTCGTCATGTCGGCCGAGCTGTTCGAGCACTACAAGCCCGATCCGGAAACCTATCTCGGCGCAGCAAGGCTACTCTGCCTCAAGCCGGAAGAGGTGATGATGGTCGCGGCCCACAATGGCGATCTCGCGGCCGCGCAGAAGAACGGATTGAAGACCGCCTTCGTGGCGCGGCCGACGGAGTATGGCCCGCTTCAGACGGTCGATTTCGAAGCGACCGGCAAGTGGGACATCGTCGCGAAGGATTTTGGCGGCATCGCCGACAAGCTCGGCTGCTAGGCCGCGCTTCGCGAGGGCTCGGAAGCGATGAGCAAGCTGATCCCCGAGCCGTATCAGCATCTGCGAACCTTCGCGTTCGGCGACAGTCCTGCGCTGGCGGACGAATTGGTCGAGCTCGTCGTCAAGGGCATCAAGACCGCGACATGCAGCACCGAGGACGAGCCGAACACGTCTACGCGCGGTGAGCGCTGGGTCGTGCTCGACGGGCGAGGAAAGCCACGCTGCGTCATCGAATCCATCGAGGTGACATATCGGCGCTTCAACGAGGTCGACGATGCGTTTGCTTATGACGAGGGAGAAGGCGACCGGAGCCTGGCCTATTGGCGCCGTGCCCATCAATCCTATTTCCGCAGGCTCGGACGCTATAGCGAGGACATGATGCTGATGTGCGAGCGTTTTCGCCTGGTCGAGGTCTTCGGCGATGCCGAGACCAATCGATAGCTATGAAGCCGCGATCGGCGGTTCGGGATTGCTCGATCAGCTGCGAGAGTTCGATCCACGCGTGGTCGGGACGCTGCCCTTGGGGCTCTCGACGCCGCGCCGTGCTCGGCATTGCCGGGGATCCATATTCCGCATTGCTTGCATTGGGCCGTGAGAGCGACGCTCACCTGCGGGCGCGCCTGGAGCGCCTGTAAGGAGAGCGTCACCGCGACGTGCAGAGGTTCGCTCGGTCCAACCAAAGCGTGCGGGATTGCGCGTTACGCAATTCTCAACGTGACGTCATTGCCTTCCGTCTCGGCAAAGCCCGCCTGCAACACCTCTTCGCGCTTGTGACGCAGATGCGCCCGCAGGATGTGGGCGAGGCCGACGCCGTCGCGGCGCTGAAGCGCGTTGAGGATTGCCTCGTGCTCCTTCACCGCGAGCGCCCAGCGCTGCGGCGTCATCGGCGTCACATAGCGCGCGCGCCGGATGCGCGCGGTCACCGAGGCGTAAAGCCCGGCGAGCACGGGATTTCCTGCTGCAGTCACGATGGCTTCGTGAATGGCGCGGTTGCCACGGTAGTACTGGATCAGGTCGCGCTCGCGATAATGCTGCACCATGTCCGCATGCGCGGCGGCGATCGCGTCGATCTCGGCATCGCTGATGCGCTCGCAGGCCAGCTCGCCGGCGAGGGCCTCCAAGCCCTGGCAGACCTCGAACAGGTCGCGCATGTCCTTGTCGGTCAGCTTTGCCGCGCGCGAGCCGCGATGCGGCAGCAGCTGCACGAGCCCTTCCGCGGCCAGCACCTTGAGCGCCTCGCGCAGCGGTGTGCGCGAGATCTCGAGCCGCTCGCACAGCTCGCGCTCGGGAATCCGCGCCCCCGGCGGGATTTCGCCGTCGAGCAGGATGGCGCGGATGCGGCCAACAACCTCCTCGTGAAGCATGGAAGCGCTCCGTTTTGAATGCAAAAGCGGGATCATCTGTCGATATTCTGAAGTTTCAGCTTGCTAATCGCAAATTTTGCATTCAAAAATGTAAAAAACAAGAGGACATGAGGAAATGGACCTGGCTGCGGAGGCGGACGACCTCGTTTTTGAATGCAACGACGGCATCGGGCGGATCACCTTCAACCGCCCGCAGGCCCGCAACGCCTTCACTTTCGCCATGTACGAGCGGCTTGCCGCGATCTGCGAGGAGGTTAACCGCGACCATGCGGTCAAGGTGCTGGTGCTGCGCGGGGCCGGCGACAAGGCCTTCGCCTCCGGCACCGACATCAACCAGTTCCGCGAATTCAGGACGCCGCAGGACGCCATCGACTACGAGAACCGCATCGATCGCGTGCTGACCACGCTGGAGCAGTGCCGGGTGCCGACGATCGCGGCGATCAACGGGTTCTGCACCGGCGGCGGCGCCGGCATCGCCGCGGCCTGCGATCTCCGCATCGGCACCAAAAGCGCGAAGATCGGATTCCCCATCGCGCGGACGCTCGGCAATTGCCTGTCGATGTCCAATGTCAGCCGTCTCACCGCCCTGATCGGCGCCGCGCGCGTCAAGGATCTCATCTTCACCGCGCGCCTCGTCGACGCCGCGGAGGCCGCAAGTGTCGGGCTGCTCGGCGAGGTCGTCGAGGATCTTGCCGCCCTTGAGCGGCGCACCGAGGAGGTGGCCCGGCTCGTTGCGAGCCATGCGCCGCTGACGCTGAATGCGACCAAGCAGGCTGTCAGCCGCCTGCAACGGCGGCTGATGCAGGACGAGGGCGAAGACCTCATCCTGAAGTGCTACACGAGCCAGGACTTTCGCGAGGGGCTCGATGCTTTCCTCAACAAGCGCGCGCCGCAATGGCGCGGCCAATAGGACGAGCCGATGCAAAGCGATAGATCGCAATCCACCTCTCGCCGTTCGGGGCCGCTGGCCGGCCTCAAGGTCATTGACCTCACCCACGTCATGGCGGGACCGACCTGCACCTTGATGCTCGCCGACATGGGCGCCGACGTCATCAAGATCGAGAAATGGCCGAACGGCGATGACACCCGCCATTCGGTGCCGCCGAAGATCGGCGACGAGGCCGCGTCCTTCCTGATGATGAACCGCAACAAGCGCGGCATCGTGCTGGACCTGAAGACCGACGGCGGCAAAGAGGTGCTGCGCCGGCTGATCGCGGATGCCGACGTGCTGGTCGAGAACTTTGCGCCGGGCGCGATGGAGCGTCTCGGCTTCGGCTACGAGGCGCTGCACGCGGAATTCCCGGCGCTGATCTATTGCTCGCTGTCGGGTTTCGGCCGCACCGGCCCCTACAAGCATCGCAGGGGATTCGACCTCGTCGCGCAAGCCATGAGCGGCATCATGAGCTTTACCGGCGAGCGCCCCGACGGCCCGCCCGTCAAATGCGGGCCGCCGCTGTCCGACATCACCGCCGGCCTGCTCGCAAGCATGGGTATCCTTGCGGCCTACACCCATCGTCTCAAGACCGGCGAGGGGCAGTGGGTCGAGACCTCGCTTTATGAAGCTGCGCTGGTGCAGACCTATTGGCAGTCGACCATCGCGCTCGCCGCGGGCACTGCGCCGCGCGCGATGGGCTCGGCGCATCCGCTCAACGCGCCGTATCAGGCGTTCGAAGCCTCGGACGGCTGGCTCGTCGTCGGCGGCGCCAACAAGAAGCATTGGCTGTTGATGCTGGAAGCGCTCGGCGCAAGCGAGCTCGCCGACGATCCGCGCTTCGTCACCGGTGCCGATCGCATGGCCAATCTGAAGGAGCTCGAAGGCGTCCTCAGCGAGCGCTTCCGCACCCAGTCACGGGCGCATTGGCTGGCGGCGCTGGACGAGAAGGGCGTGCCGTGCGGCCCCGTGCACGACATGCTGGAGGCGCTGAGCGATCCGCAGACGCTGGCGCGGGAGATGGTTGTCGAGGTCGAGCACTCCACGCTCGGTCCCGTCAAGACGATCGGGCTTCCCATCAAGTTTTCGGAGACCCCGGGCAAAGTGCGGTCAGGCGCGCCGGTCTATGGTGAGCACACCAGAGAGGTTCTGGCCGAGCACGGGTTCGACCAGACACGAATCGAAGCGCTCGAAAAAGAAGGCGCGATCGTCTCCGCCCAGGAAAGACGCGAGGAACGCGTCGCCTGAGCTGGTGTCGATACGACAACAACAAAAGACAAAAGATCAGCTGGAGGAAATCATGGGTCGGACGTCAACATTTCTGCTCTCCGCAGCCGCAGCCGTGCTCGCCGGCACCATGCCGGCGCTCGCCGCCTGGCAGCCGCAAAAGCCGATCGAGTTCATCGCCACCGCCGGCCCTGGCGGCGGCACCGACAATCTCGCCCGCGCGGTGCAGAACATCATCACCAAGCACAAGCTGACGGATCAGCCGATCGTCGTCGTCAACAAGGGCGGCGGCAGCGGCGCGGAAGGCTATGTCTATGGCAAGGCTTCCGCGGGCGATCCTTACAAGGTGATCTTCGGCACGTCGAATGCCTGGCAGCAGCCGCTCGTCTCCAAGGTCGCCTTCAACTACACCGATCTCACCCCGATCGCCGCGATGGCGCAGGACGAGTTCCTGCTCTGGGTCAAGCAGGACGCGCCGTACAAGACGGCAGGCGATTATCTGAAGGCGGCCGCATCGGGCGAATACAAGATGGGCGGCGCGCAGTCCAAGGACACCGACGAGGTGCTGACGCGCATGATCGAGAAGGTCGGCAAGGTCAAGCTGACCTACATCCCCTTCAAGAGCGGCGCCGAGACCGCCGTGCAGCTCGCCGGCGGCCATCTCGACTCCCACGTCAACAACCCCAGCGAAAGCCTCGGGCAATGGCGCGGCGGCACGCAGCGCCCGCTTTGCGTGTTCAGCCCGAAGCGGCTGCCGCAGGGGCCGAAAATCACCGCGACGGAAGGCTGGGGCGACGTTCCGACCTGCGTCGAGCAGGGCCTCGACATCAAGCAATACGAGCAGCCGCGCACGGTGTGGCTGCCCGGCAAGGTCACGCCGGAGCAGGCCGCGTTCTATGTCGACCTCATGAAGAAGGTGCAGGCAACGCCGGAGTGGAAGGAGTACATCGAGAAGACCTCCCAGGTCGACACGTTCCTGACCGGTGCCGAGCTCGACAAGTTCATCAAGGAGGACCTCGAGCACGTCAAGCAGGTCGCAGGCGAGCAGGGCTGGCTGGTCAAGTGAGGTTTGGCGGACAGATCGCCTGCGGCCATCCTTCGCGACGCCCGCCTGCGGCGGAGGTCGCAGGTTGTGGCGAGATGCCAGACCCTCATGGCGAGGAGCCCGCCAAAGCGGGCGTCTCGAACCATGCAGGCCCAGCTCGTTCGGCAGGCTTTCCGCAGTCACGGGATCGCTTCAAAGGACCACGCCATGATCTCCCGCCGCGCGCTTGAACTTGCGACCGCCGTGCTCACCGGCAGCTTCGGCGTGGCCGTCGTCGTCTCCAGCCTCGACAACGGCATCGGCTGGTCGAGCGCAGGCGTCGACGCCGGCACGTTCCCGTTCCTGACCGGGATCATCGTCGTGCTCGGCAGCCTCTACAATCTGGTACGAGGCGTGCTGCCGGCCGCGACGCTCGCAAACGTTCCCATCGCGATCACGTCGATCGAGCTGCGCCGGCTCGCCGGCCTGTTCGTGCCGGCTGCGATCTTCGTCGCCGCGATCCCGCTTGCCGGAATGTACGTCGCCTCGGCTCTCTACGTCTTCGCGGTGCTGGTGATCCCGCGGCACCAATCCGTGCCACGCGCGCTCGCCATGGCAGGAGCCACGGCGCTCGCGCTTTACCTCGTGTTCGAGCGCATGTTCCAGGTCAGCCTGCCGCATGGCGCGCTCGCCGCCGCCTTCGGGTTCTGACGGAGGGCCCAATGGACAATCTCGCGGAGCTCCTGCACGGCTTCACCATCGCGGTCACGGCGCCGCATCTGGTCCTGATGGTGGTCGGCGTGCTGCTCGGCATTCTCGTCGGCGTACTGCCGGGGCTGGGCGCGCCGAACGGCGTGTCGCTGCTCCTGCCGCTCACCTTCGGCATGCAGCCGGTGTCGGCGATCATCCTGCTCTCCAGCATGTATTGGGGCGCGCTGTTCGGGGGATCGGTGACCTCCATCCTGTTCAACATTCCGGGCGAGCCGTCATCGGTGGCGACCACTTTCGACGGCTATCCAATGGCGCGCGACGGCCGGCCGACCACGGCGCTCGCGACCGCCTTCGGCTCGGCGGCGTTCGGCGCGCTGGTCGGCGTCATCCTGATCACGTTCCTCGCCTCCTGGGTGGCGCAGGTTGCGCTCGCGTTCGGGCCGGCCGAGTATTTTGCGGTGTATTTCCTGGCCTTCGCCAGCTTCGTCGGCATGGGCGGCGCGGCACCGATCAAGACCGTCGTGGCACTCGCGATCGGCTTTGCCATCGCCGCGATCGGCATCGACACGGTGTCCGGCAGTGTCCGCCTCACCATGGGCGTCGATGAGCTGGTCAAGGGCGTCAGCTTCGTCGTCGCGGTGATGGGCCTGTTCGGCATCGGCGAGCTGCTGGTTGCCGTCGAGGAGGAGTTTCACGCCCGCGCCGTCTCCTCGAAGATCGATTGGCGCGAGGTGTTTCGCGCCGTCGGGCGGCTGCCGCGGCACGGCGTCGCCCTGCTGCGCAGCGCCGCAATCGGCTGCTGGATGGGCATCACGCCGGGCGGCCCGACCGCGGCTTCCTTCATGAGCTACGGGATTGCGCGCCGCTTCTCGCGCCGCGGCCGATATTTCGGCACCGGCGAGGTCGAAGGCATCATCTCGCCGGAGACGGCCGATCATGCCGCCGGTACCAGCGCGCTGCTGCCGATGCTCTCGCTCGGCATTCCCGGCTCGGCGACCGCTGCCGTGATGATGGGCGGGCTGATGATCTGGGGCCTTAATCCCGGGCCGATGCTGTTCGTCGACAGCAAGGATTTCGTCTGGGGTCTGATCGCCTCGATGTATGTCGGCAACATCGTCGCCGTGGTGCTGGTGCTGCTGACCGTGCCGGTGTTCGCCGCCTTGATGCGGATTCCCTTCGTGGTGATCGCGCCGCTGATCGTGATCATCTGCGTCGTCGGCGCCTATTCGGTGTCGAACTCCTATCTCGACGTCGTCATGATGCTCGGGTTCGGGGTCGTCGGCTATCTCTTCAAGAAGCTATTCTACCCGCTGGCGCCGCTCGTGCTCGCGATCGTCATCGGCGACAAGGCCGAGGACGCGTTCCGGCAGTCGATGCTGATCTCCAAGGGCTCGCTTGGCATCTTCTTCGCGAACAAGCTGGTGACGTGCCTGATCGTGGGCGGCATCGCACTGCTGCTGCTTCCGCTCGTATTGCAGCTGGCGCGGCTCTGGCGCAAACCTGCGTCGCCCGCGACCGATACGCCAGTTCAGGAAAAGGTGATCATATGACCGCAAAGCCGCTGATTGCGCTGGCCATGGGAGATCCCGCCGGCATCAGCCCGGAGCTGACGGCGAAGCTCGTGGCGCAGGACGACATCCGGGCCCGAAGCCGGCTCGTCGTGATCGGTGACCGCCGCATCTTCGATGAGGGGGCGCGCGTCGCTGGCGTCCGGCCGGACTTGTCCACGGTGGGGCAGCGCGCCGACCTTCGCGCGGCGAGGGGAGATGCGCTGTTCATCGATCTCCGCCACCTCGACCCCAGGGAGGTTGAGCCGAAGACCGCGACACTTGCCGGCGGAAAATTCGCGCTGGCCAATTACAGGCATGCGCTCGAACTCGGCCGCGACGGCCATGTCGAAGCGGTCTGTTTCACCCCCTTCAACAAGCAGGCGATGCGCCTTGCCCGTGCCGAGTACGACGACGAGATCGCGTTCTCGGCCGAGGTCGTCGGTCTCAAAACGCCGGCAAGCGAATTCAACGTGCTGGACCGGCTCTGGAACGCACGGGTCACCTCGCACATCCCGCTCAAGGACGTCGCTGCAAAGCTGTCCGGCGAACGCATCCATCGCGCGCTCAAGCTGACCGATTCCTGCATGCGCAACGCCGGCTTTGCGCGGCCGCGCATCGCGGTGGCAGGCCTCAACCCGCATGCCGGCGACGGCGGCAATTTCGGCCGCGAGGAGATCGACGTGATCGCGCCGGTGGTCGCAGCAAGCCAGCGCGAGGGCATTGCCGCGGAGGGACCGTTTCCCGCCGATACCGTGTTCCTGCGCGCCAAGGCTGGCGCCTTCGATGCCGTGCTGACGATGTATCACGACCAGGGCCAGATCGCGATGAAGCTGATGGGCTTCGATCGCGGCGTGACCTTGCTTGGCGGCTTCCCTTTCCCGATCTGCACGCCTGCGCACGGCACCGCCTACGACATCGCGGGACAAGGCATCGCATCGATTGGCGCTAGCCGCGCTGCTTTGCTGCTCGCAGCGGAGATGGCGGCGCGTCGTCTCGGCCGAACTTGCACGCGCGAAGAGCGCGAGCGCTGATTGCGATCGCCTTGCGCGCAGACTTGGACCTTAGGGAAAAACTGGAAACTTCCGCCGTGGCGAAGCGTTGGCGCCCACGAACAACCCCCGCGTCGGAGCTGGAACATGGTCGATGACAATCCGCTACGAGCAGCAGTGGACACCGCATGGTGCGTGTACCGCGCACGGCATCGCAACGTCGATGCTGCGGATGGCCGTCGGTGCCTGCTCGAGCGACATCTGCAAGGGAGGCGGGAAGCCCGCGGGAGTAACGGTGATCCCCAGGAACTCGCAGCATTCGGGCTTGCCTATCTCGAGCGGCTTTCCGATGAGGAATGTTGAGACTCATCGAGGCGGTATCTGTCGGCTGGCTAGCGCAAGCGCAAGGCCGGATTGGACCTTGTTCGCGATCTCGAACCTTCTGTCTGCGGCCATCGTGCTGATCGTGCGTTCCGCGTTGTAGCAGGCGCCGAATGCGTCGCTCGGCTGGAGCGCGATGAGATTAGGATTGATTGCTGCGACGACGGCAGTGGGCCCCCTCTCCCGCTTGCGGGAGAGGGTTGGGGAGAGGGTGCTTCCGCAATGGGACAATCCCCAAGAGGAGAAAGCCCTCACCCGGCGCTTCGCGCCGACCTCTCCCGCAAGCGAGAGAGGTGACCGACCCGCGGCAATCGATTCAGCCCAAAGCCATCGCGCTTTAACGCCGGCTTTTGCTCGCGCGCACGCGACACAGCCGCGCGAGGGGGCGGCCCAGACTTGAGCCGCCGATGATTGCATCCTCAGGAAAGCTCGCGCCCTGCCGAAAGTGCGATCGAATCCCGGCCATGTCCGTTGGCGGCTGCGGCGTGCGCGGCCATGACTTGCGAGATGAGCTTCGCCGGCGCGGTCCCGCGGCCGAGCTTCTGGTACAGCTTGAGGTACTGCTTCGCCATCTGGGCCGACGAGAAGCGCTCCTCAAACCGCGCGCGGACCGCCCTGCGATCGAGCGCCAGCACGTCGGGAAGCGCGGCAACCGCTTCGTCCACGCTGGAGACGATGCGCCCGGTCAGCCCGTCATCGACGATCTCCGGGACCGAACCGCAGCGGAAGGCGAGCACCGGCGTGCCGCAGGCCATGGCCTCGATCATGACCAGCCCGAACGGTTCGGGCCAATCGATCGGGAAGAGCAGCGCGGCAGCCTGACCCAGGAATCGGTCCTTGGTGCTTTCGTTGATCTCGCCGACGAACGCGATTTGCCGACCGTCGATCATCGGCTCGATCACCTCGCGGAAATAGGCTTCATCGACCTTGTCGACCTTGGCCGCGATCTTGAGCGGGAGGCCCGCCCTGCGAGCGATCTCGATGGCCCGGTCCGGACGCTTCTCCGGCGAGATGCGGCCGAGGAAGGCGAGGTAGCCGCCTCCGGGTTCCAAGGTCGGCTTGTGCAGCTCGAGCGGCAGGCCGTGATGCACCGTCCCGATGAAATTCCCGCTCGGCAGCGGGCTTCGCTGCGCATCCGAGATCGAAACCAGCGGCATCCGAGGAAACCGAAGATAGAGCGGCATGTGGTCGGGCAGATCCTGCCGCCCGTGCAGGGTCCTGAGACTGCGCCCGGCATGCGGCCTGAACAGCGGGAAATGCAGGTAGTCGATGTGGAAGTGCAGGATGTCAAAATCGTCGGCGCGCTCACGTACCTTGTCGAGCATGACCATCATATGCGGGACCGGGTCACGCACATCCGGATCCAGGCGTAGCGCCCGCGGGGTGCAAGGGACGAGCTCGGCCGAGGTCATGGAATCGCCGCTGGCGAACAGGGTGACCTCGTGTCCCTGCTTGACCAGCTCTTCCGTGAGATAGGAGACGACCCGCTCCGTTCCCCCGTAAAGTCTCGGCGGCACGCTTTCGAACAGCGGCGCGATCTGCGCAATTTTCATCGTTCTTCTCCAGTCTTCTTATTTGATTGGCGGCCTGCGCTGGAGCCGGCGATGGTGATGTCCCGCGCCCCCTTGCGCTCCCGGATTCTGCCCAATCGGCCGCTGCCGAGCGGCCGTGCTAGCAAGTTCGATCGGCGGAATTCGTTCCCGTCCGCTCGGCAAAACTGGTACGCCATGCGGCAGTGCCGATGTGCCGACAGCAGGCCCTTGAAACGAGCGTTGCCCGCTCTAAGTTGATCGACGCAAGCGCAGGATCGCGCTGTATCGGCCGCCTTTTCAGGGGCCGGCATATGGGCGCCGGACACGGTGTCCGGCACATTCGTAACCATGTTGCTCGAAGGAGGATGTGGCTATGACCACCTTTGACTACACCCCGCTATGGCGTTCGACCATTGGTTTCGATCGCCTCGTCGATCTGCTCGAGGATTCCGTCCAGTGGACGGGCAACAATTATCCGCCCTACAACATCGAGCGGACGGATCAGGATCACTATCAGATATCGCTCGCTCTGGCCGGCTTCTCGCCCGAAGAGGTGACCGTCACCGCCGAGCAGAACGTGCTGACCATTGAAGGCCGCAAGGCCGACAAGGGAGCGCATCAGTACCTCTATCAGGGCATCTCGGCCCGTCCGTTCCGGCGTCAGTACAACCTCGCTGAATACGTTCAGGTGGAGGGCGCCAGCTTCGAAAATGGCATGCTGACGATCGACCTGGTGCGCAAGGTGCCGGAGGCGCTCAAGCCGCGTCAGATTCCGATCCAGGCCGGCAACGACAACCAGCAGCTCGAGCAGAAGCAGACGGGCTGAGGCAATAGCCGCACGCCTGCCGACCTCATGCCCGCGACGCTGTCTGCGTCGCGGGGCGCCTTCGCTCGCGAGAGCGGGTGCAGGCGCAACGTGAACTTGCCAATGTCCAATTGGAGGTTTCGATGAATGTCGTGCGTCCGCTCCATCCGTCCGCGTCGGCGAGTGACGCGCTGCGTCCGATCACCAGATCGGTGTTTCCGGCCGACGCTCATGCCACCATTTCTCGCGCGAGCCCGCCGACTCTGACGGCGGCGCGGCCGCGGAAGGAGCAATGGAAACTTCAATTCGAGCGGCGGTCGCCGTTGCGCTGCGAGCCGCTCATGGGATGGACGGAAGATGATGATCCTTTGGCAAAGGTGGAATTGACGTTCCCCTCGGCGGAGGCCGCGATGGCCTATGCTCGCCGTCAAGGGCTGCATTATTCGGTCATCGGATCGATCGCCCACCCGCCTCAGCTGCAGCTCGTCCATGACGACGGGCCTTCACGCCGGCCGCGTCCTTCGCCGAGGATGCGCCGCAAGCTCGAATGGGTCGAGCGAACGGCGCGACCGGAGGCGGTGCTGGCGCGCGGCCGCGGCGCCGCTGCGGGGCCAAGATGACATTGCCGTTTCCCGCAGCACGCGGCATGCTCGATCCTGCTTCTTTGCGATCGGCCGGAGTCTCAGAGGCTCGCGAGCCATTTTGCGAGCGGCGTCGCCCCGAGCCGTGCCTCGCCGAGCGGGTTCAGTGACGTGTCGTCGATGGCGGCGCCGTAATACAGCGCCGTCGGATCTCCGATCACCGGACGTGGGTCGCCGGACGCCTTCAGGCGGCGTGCGATGAATTCATTGAAGGGATCCTTCTCAGGCCCAGCGATATCGATCGTGCCGTTGAGCGGCCGGCTGGTTGCGACCTCCGCGAGGCGATCGACGACGTCGTCGGCCGCGATCGGCTGAAACTGAGCCGTGGGAACGACGATCTTCCCGTCGATCGCGCTTGTGTCGGCAATGGCCGCGAGGAATTCGAAGAACTGGGTGGCGCGCACGATCGAGTAGGGGACCGAGCCGGACTTGATGACGGTTTCCTGCGCCAGCTTGGCACGGAAATAGGTGTTGTCGGGCGAGCGGTCGGTGCCGACGATCGAGAGTGCCACGTGATGCTTCACGCCTGCTGCGGCCTCTGCCGCGACGAGATTCTCGCTCGATCGCTGGAAGAACGCGAGCACCGCGGCCGGTTCCCACGACGGCGCGTTGGCGACGTCGACGACCACGTCAGCGCCCGAAAGCGCTGCGGCAAGCCCTTCCCCGGTCACGGCGTTCACGCCCGATTTCGGCGAGGCCGCCACCGCTTCGTGACCTTGCTGCTTGAGCTTCGCCACGAGCCTGGACCCAATCAATCCGGTTCCGCCGATCACGACGATCTTCATGGCCTGTCTCCTTGCGATTACGGAGCGCGAGATGATCGAAGCCAATCGAAACTCGCGCCTCTCACATCGACCAATGTGGCGCGAGGTGACTCTAGCCGATCCATGGCGCAGGCTCTTGCCTGTAGCGGGCTTACCTTGCCGGAAAATGCTGCCAGCGTTTTGCCCGACGTGTCAAAATGTTTGGTGGCCGCAAGGCGGCGGACAGGCCCTTGAAAAACGCCAATGAAAACAACCCCCAGGCTACTGTGCATGGGGTTGTTTTCGCGAGTTTTGGATTGGACGGGCGACCGCGTCCGATTTCGGGAGGGCGGCCCCGCTCTCCTCACGCCCCGCAGACGATCACGCCGTACCAGCCGAGCCCGCGATAGGTCTCGTAGCCCGGGGTGGCATGGAACGCGACCAGCGTTCCGGTGCGGTCGTGGTAGAAGCCGGAGCGCTGGCCGTTCAGCGACAGCGAGATGCGCTCGCTGAGGATGCCCTGGCCGTCGGACGCCGCGATCACGCGAAAATTGGAATCGACCAGCAGCACGCGCGCCTTGTCGCTGTCGCCGACGCGCACGCCCTGCACGATGGCGCGGGCCTGCGGCTCCCAGTCGAAATGGATGGCGAGCACGCCGATCGGCGCGCCGTTGGCCTGGCCGCCGGCGCGGACGCTGGCGCAATAGGTCGCGACCTGCGCATTGCCGAGCAGCGGCTGGTTCTCGACGTCGCCGGCGACATAGTCGTCGCCGGAGCGCAGGGACCGCGCGTCCCGAAACCATTTGGTGTGGGCGACGTTCTGGCCGACGACGCGGAAGCGGTCGGCGCGGCCGTTGGCGATGACGTTGCCGTCGAGGTCGCAGAGCCAGAGGTCGAGATAGACGGTGTAGGCCCCGAGGATCACGCCGAGGCGCTGCGAGGCATGGGAGACGGCCGCAGCACTGGGCGAGGCCGCGCAATCGACCACGGCGGAATCGGTCGCCCACCAGCGCACGTCGCAGGTGCGTTCATAGAGATTGCGGTCGATCAGCTCGATCGCGTTGAGCGACAGGTCGACCATCCGCTCGCCGCGGGAGCGCTGGCTCATGCGGTCGATCGAGGCGACGAGATCGCCGGTGCGTTTGGTCAGCTGGGTCTCGAGCTCGCGGGCGATGGTCTCGACCTGCTGGCCGACGCCGCGCACCTCCTGTGCCACGACCGCAAAGCCCGCGCCTTGCGCGCCGGCGCGCGAGCTCTCGATCAGCGCGTTCAGCGCCAGCATCTTCATCTGGTTGGTGATCTGCTGGATCGACTTGGTCTTGTCGACCGCGATCTGGTTGACCTCCGCGGTGAGGCGGTTGATCAGCGCGGAGATGTCGGAATCATCGTCCGCAGGTTCGGTGGCGATAGGCTTGGCTTTCAGACCCAGCGCAGCTGACATCGGGAACTTCCCTTGGCAATGAGGTCTGATCTGCAATGAACCCGGAACAACAACTTACAGATCGAATACGATTCTTTTTCGAGGATTCCGCCTAACGCCTGCTTAATTTGCTGTTTGACGGAATGCCTAAATGATAGTCACTCCGGCCCGCCGGCCGGCCATCCACCGCTTTGTGTGGCCCGGCCGTTGCAAATCGCCGGACTTTCCCGGCCAATCCCTAAAAGCCAATCCTGGGCCGCCAGCGTGATCGCCCGGATCCGAGTTCCCAACCGATAGCCCCGTCATGACGCCGCCTGCCATAGCCTTGCCCGTCGAAGCGCCCCAGGCCTTCCTGGGCGTGGCGCGCTCGCTCACCGACAAGCTGTGGCGCGACCGGCTCGATGCCCGCGGGGCAGCCCAGGCGCTCGCCATCGTGCAGCGGCACCAATTGCCGGAGCTGCTGGCGCGGGTGCTTGCGGGCCGCGGGGTCGATATCGACGCCGTCGCCGACTTCCTCGATCCGACCATCCGCAAGCTGCTGCCGGACCCGTTCACGGTGACGGAGATGGAGGCCGCCGCCAAACGCATCGCGGATGCCGCGACCAAAGGCGAGAAGGTCGCGATCTTCGGCGACTACGACGTCGACGGCGCGACTTCGGCGGCGCTGCTGGCCTGGCATCTACGCCATTGCGGGCTCGATCCGCTGATCCACATTCCCGACCGGATTTTCGAGGGCTACGGCCCGAACGTCGAAGCCGTACGCGGGCTCGCGGCAAAGGGCGCGACGCTGCTCGTCACCGTAGACTGCGGCACCACCAGCATCGAGCCGCTTGCGGAGGCCAAACGCCTCGGCATGTCCTTGGTGGTGATCGACCACCACCAATGCGGCCTCGATCTCCCCGAGGTCGATGCGCTGGTCAATCCCAACCGTCCGGATGATCTTTCCGGGCTTGGCCATCTCGCCGCCGTCGGCCTCGTGCTGGTGACGCTGGTCGCGGTCAATCGCGAACTGCGCCAGCGCGGTTTCTGGACCAGCGAGATGCCCGAGCCCGATCTCTTGGGCATGCTGCATCACGTCGCGCTCGGCACCGTCGCCGACGTCGCGCCGCTGATCGGGCTCAACCGCGCTTTTGTGGCGAAGGGGCTGATCGCGATGCGGCGGCGCGACCATATCGGCCATACCGCGCTGATGGACGTGGCACGGCTCAACGGCCCGCCGGAGGCGTGGCATCTCGGCTTCATGCTGGGGCCACGCGTCAACGCAGGCGGCCGTATCGGCCGCGCCGATCTCGGTGTGCGGTTGCTGCTGGAAGGTGACAGCGTCGAGGCGGCGCGGATCGCGGCCGAGCTCGACCGCCTCAACAGCGAACGTCGCGTCATCGAGCAGGCGGCGGAAGCCCAGGCAGAAGCCGAGGCGCTGGCCTCGATCGGGCTGGAGGACAAGCTCGCCGTGATCGTCACGGCCTCGGAAGGTTGGCATCCGGGCGTGGTCGGTCTCGTCGCCTCCCGCCTGAAGGAGAAGTTTTCGCGGCCTGCCTTCGCGATTGCGCTGGAGCCCGGCGGCATCGGCACCGGCTCGGGCCGCTCGATCGCCGGCGTCGATCTCGGCAAGGCGGTGCGGCAGGCGGTCGCCGACGGCATTCTGCTCAAGGGCGGCGGCCACGCCATGGCTGCTGGAGTGACGCTGCGCAAGGAGAAGCTCGCCGAATTCCGCGCCTATCTCGAGAACGCGCTGGCGCTCGACGTCGCCGAGGCGCGCCACGCCAACGAGCTCTATATCGACGGCGCGGTCTCGGCGCGCGCGGTCACGCCGGAGCTGGCGACGATGCTTAACCGCGCCGGTCCCTTCGGCAGCGGCAATCCGGAGCCGGTGCTGGCGCTGCCGGCACACCAGCTCGTCTTTGCCGACGAGGTCGGGCAGGCGCATCTGCGCCTGCGCTTCAAGGCGGGTGATGGTGCCATCGTCAACGGCATCGCGTTCCGTTCGATCGGCCAGAAGCTCGGCAATGCGCTGCTCGCCAACCGCGGCCAGCAGATGCACGTCGCAGGCTCATTGTCGGTCGACCGCTACCAGGGTGCCGAGCGCGTGCAATTCCGCGTGGTCGACGTCGCGCTACCGGATCAGGGGCCATCCGTGATTAGATGACGCATGATCCACGAGATCATGCGTCAGAAGTAGGTTGCTCAAACAACAAAAAAGGGAGTGAGCATGGCAGGGCAGGTTGAGGGCAAGGTCGCACTGGTGACGGGCGGCGCCTCCGGCATTGGCGAGGCTATCGTCGAGCTGTTCGCGCGCGAAGGCGCTACGGTCATCGCGACCGACATCGACGAGCTGAGAGGCCCCGAGCTCGCCAGGCGGATCACCAAGGCCGGCGGCAAGGCGATCTTTCTGGAGCAGGATGTCACCAGCGAAGAGCGCTGGATCGAGATCGTCGCCGAGATCGCAAGGCGCTTCGGCCGGCTCGACGTCCTCGTCTCCAACGCCGGCATCGGCATTTCCGTGCCTTCGATCGTCGACATGACGCTCGCTGACTGGCGCAGGCAGAATGCGATCAATCTCGATGGTGTGTTTCTTTCGGTCAAGCACTGCCTGCCGTTGATGCGCAAGACCGGCGGCGGCTCGATCGTCATGATGTCCTCGCTGGCGGGCCTGCGCGGCTCGCCCGGATTGTCGGCCTATTCGGCGACCAAGGGCGGAGTGCGGCTGTTCGCCAAGTCAATCGCGATGGAGTGCGCGGCGGCGGGCGACGGCATCCGCGTCAACTCGGTTCATCCCGGCATCATCGATACCCCGATCTGGGGCAAGATCCCGACGGGGGCGGTAGGCGCCGGCCAGAACGCCCCGATCGATCCGGAGGAGCGCGCGCGGGTCGTCACGCCGCTTGGTCGTGCCGGCCAGGCCGCGGAGATCGCCTCGGGCGTGCTGTATCTCGCCTCCGATGCCTCGCGCTACGTCACCGGCAGCGAGCTCGTGATCGACGGCGGCATGAACGCCGGCGGGGTGCCGCGGCGCGCTTGAGCGACGCAGGCCAGGGTGGCGGGCGGAGGGGCTGACGCGATGGCGCAGCCCCTGTACAACATGGGCAACTGCCAACCGACAGAGGTACCCTCGCCATGGCGCACAGCCTTCACGCGTCCTCACCCGCGCCCGCGCCGTTCCGCTCCAACCGGCCGGATCTTGCCACCGACGCGATCCGCACCGCGCGCGAGGATCTCGCCGCCTGCTTCCGCATGGCCGCGCGCAACGGCTTTGAGGAGGGCATCTGCAACCACTTTTCGGCGGTCGTGCCGGGCCATGACGACCTCTTCCTCGTCAACCCCTACGGCTACGCCTTTCGCGAGCTGACCGCGTCGAAGCTGTTGATCTGCGACTTCCATGGCAACGTGCTCGACGGCGAGGGCGTGCCCGAGGCGACTGCCTTCTATATCCATGCCGAGCTGCACAGGCTGCTGCCGCGCGCCAAGGTCGCCTTCCACACGCACATGCCCTATGCCACGGCACTGTCGATGACCGAGGGCGATCCCCTGATCTGGGCCGGCCAGACCGCGCTGAAATTCTACGGCCGCACCGCGGTCGACCGCGACTATAACGGCCTCGCGCTCGACAGCCGCGAAGGCGCACGCATCGCCTCCGCCGTCGGCGACGCCGACATCGTCTTCATGAAGCATCACGGCGTGATGGTGCTGGCGCCGACCATCGCGGAAGCCTGGGACGATCTCTATTATCTCGAGCGCGCCGCCGAGGTGCAGGTGCTGGCGATGTCGACGGGACGGAAAGTGCTGCCGGTCGATCCCGCTGTCGCGACCGAGACCTACAGGCAGATGCGCGAGGGCGACTCCGAATCCGCTCGGTTGCATCTCGCCGCGATCCGGCGGCAGCTCGATGCGGAAGAGCCGCAATATCGGCACTGAAAGCAAGGATGTCATTCCGGGGCGCGCGAAGCGCGAGCCCGGAATCCATCGTGCAGCAAGCCACGCCGCATAGGTGCGGCTCTCGTCATCGATGGCGGCATGAACGCCGGCGGGGTGCCGGGCGCGCTTGAGCTGCGCTGCGTATCAGCGGGCCGCGTCGAACTCTGACTTCAGCCAGTGTCGTACAGCCTCGACCGGCTCGGTGAGCGGCCGGTCGGGGCTGCGGACCAAGTGCAGCGAGAAGCCTTCCAGCTCCGGCCCGAATGGTGCCACCAGCGTTCCCTGCGAAAGTTCGTCGGCGACGAGCACAAGACTGTGCAAAGCGACACCAGCGCCGGCGACGGTTGCCTGGATGGCATGGGTTTCATCGCTGAAACGCACGCCGGCGCGCGCATCAACGTCGTTCATGCCGGCCGTCTTGAGCCAGCGCCGCCAGGTCGGATTTCGGGCATCACGACGGTGCCAGTCGAAATGTAGCAGCGTTGCTGAGCGCAGGTCGCTCGGTCTTCGGATGCCCAAGCGCGGACTGACCACCGGCGCGAAACGATCGACCGTGAGCGGCTCGGCGATCAGATCGGGGTAAGGACCGGAACCGTAGCGAAGTGCGAGGTCCGCGGTCGAATTGAGATCGACCACCTCCAAGGTCGCAAGCAATGTGAGATCAATGTCGGCTCTGCTCTTTCGGAGCCCAGGAAGACGCGGCACCAGCCATTTGGCTGTGAAAGCTGGCGTCGCTGAAAGTGTGACCACCGCACGGCGCCGCTTCCGGCTCAATCCCTCCAGAACACGCGCAAACGCATCAAAGCCGTCGCGCAGGACCGGAAGCAGGACCTGACCTTCCGCGGTGAGCAGAACCTGCCGCGCCCGACGTTCGAACAGCCTGACCCCGACCGTCTGCTCCAGCTGTCGCACCTGATGGCTGATCGCGGTCGGCGTGACGTGAAGCTCATCGGCGGCGCGCTTGAAGCTGAGGTGACGTGCCGCCGCTTCAAATGCACGCAATCCCGCCAGCGGAGGAAGCCTTCTCATCGCGAACTCGAGGATGAATGCAGTTCATCCATAAGCTGAGCAACTTTCGTTTGTCAACGACGGGACCCGATCCTTTCTATTGGGCAAACAGATGAGAGGAGTTCTGCAATGCAACTGCTACAGATCGATTCAAGCGCGCGGTCAGAGCCTTCAGATGCAAATCCGCGTGGTTCGCATACCAGGCGTCTGACTCAGCGTTTCGTCCAACGATGGCTACAGTCGCGGCCGGGGGATCGCGTCGTCAGCCGCGACCTCGGTCGCTTCGCACCGAGGCCGGTGACCGACGACTGGGTCAAGGCGGCCTTCGCGAAGCCCGATCGGCGCGAGCCATGGATGAGAGAGGCTTTGGCGGAAAGCGATGCGCTGGTCGACGAGTTGATCTCAGCTGATCTGATCGTCGCGGGCGTGCCAATGTACAACTTCGGTGTGCCAGCGCAGTTCAAGGCATACATAGACAAGGTTGTTCGGGTCGGACGCACGTTCGGCTTCGACCGATCATGTCCGGACAATCCATATTCGCCGCTGCTTGCGGGCATGGACAAGCGTCTTGTCCTGCTCGGTTCGCGCGGAGACTATGGGTACGATCCGGGCGGGCGTATGGCCGCCGTCAATCATGTCGAAGGAGCCGTCCGGGACGTGTTCGCTTTCATCGGGATCACGGCCTTCCACAGCATCGCAGTCGAGTACGACGAATTCGCCGACGATCGGTTGCAGGCCTCGATTGCCGCGGCCGAGCGTGCCGTGGATGACCTCGTCGACGAGCTGCTGAAGCTGACAGAACAGCGAAACGCGGCTTAAGGGTCGGCTGCAGCTGCGGGGGAGGCGCCAGCGCCGGCGCTTCCAGCCGTGCTAGTTGGTTTGCCGCAGCTTGGCCAGCACTTTGAGTCCGCCGTAGCCATCGGCGGGCACGATCCCGACCTTCTGCTGGAAATCCTTGACCGCCTTCATGGTATCGTTGCCGACACGGCCGTCGGTGCCGCCGGTGTCGAAACCGGCCTTGGTCAGGCGCGCCTGCATCTCCTGCACCTCGGCCAGCGTCAACGCACGCTCGGAGCCCGGGAAGGGCTGGATGAAGGGCGGGGCCCCGAGGCAGCGATCCCCGAGATGGCAGATCGCGAGCGCGTAGTTCATGGAAGGGTTATAGCTCTTCACCGAATAGAAGTTCGGTCCGAGCAGGAAGGTCGGTCCGCCCGCAACCGGCGTCCACATCTGTGCGGATGCGTTGGGCTGCGGAAACGGCTGGCCGTCGGCGCGGGTCACACCGGCTGCCTGCCAAGCTGCATAGGTGCGGCTGCCGCTCATGTTGCCGGGCGCGCGCACCTCGTAGCCCCAATGCTCGCCACGATGCCATTTGCCGCGATTGACGAGGTATTTTGAGGTCGAGCCCAGCGCGTCGTCGGGCTTGCCGAACGGCGAGACCTTGCCGTCGCCGTCATAGTCGATGCCGACATTGAGCCAGACCTCCGGCATCCATTGCGAATGCCCCATCGCGCCGGCCCATGATCCCCGCATTTCGTCAGGCGTACTCCAGCCCTTGTCGACGATACGCAGTGCGTTGATCAGCTCGGTCTCCCAATAGGCCTTGCGGCGCGGCTCGTTCCAGGCGAGCGCGGCGAGCGAGGGAAACACCGGCCTCATGTGGTTCTGCTGCACCAGGGGATCGCCATAGGCGGACTCGACGCCCCACAGCGCCAGCAGCGTGCCGCGCTCGACCCCGAAATCGCGCTCGATGCGGGCGAACAGAGCCTCGTTGTTCTTCAGGGCGATCTTGCCGTTGATGATGCGCCAGTCCGAGACGCGGCGGTTGATGTACTGCCAGACCTGCTCGTGGAATTCGGGCTGGTTGCGCATCTGCGCGAACACGCTCATGTCCGGCTCGAGCCGTCCCATCGCGCGCTGCCATGTCGCGGCGGAAATACCTTTTGCCATCGCGCGTGCGCGAAAACTCTCTCGCCATTCGTCGAAGCCCGGAGGCGCGGCGAGAGCGCGGGTCGGAAACGCGAGCAAAGCGGCTGCACCGAGCGTCGATTGGAGCAGGGCGCGGCGGGTGTGACGGGGCGAGGAATCAGCGTGCTTCATGGGCACATTCTAGCCGGAAACATGGTCCGTGTGAGTCGGTTCCGGGAACGGCAATGTGCGTGGATCGCGCCTGAGCGCATCGGCTGTTCCCACCGGAACAAGTGTCGCTCTTCCCGCATTCCCTCCACACCCGGAAGGAGATTCGGCCGCGGGCCGGGCCTGGCTTCCGTATGTCTGTTCATCGAAACATCGGGGTGGAATGAAGATACGCACGCATGCGGAAAGTCATGTCGTCGAGCTCGACGACGGATCGCAATGGAAGATCTTTCCCGGCGACCTCGCGACGACGCTGAGCTGGAAGCCCGAAACCGATTTGCGCCTCGAGCCGAGCGGTGAGCGGGTGAATTCGCACGTGCTGGTCAATACCGCCGACCAGACCCGCGTGCGGGTGATCGCGGCCGACGAGACCTGGCCGGACGGCGCAGTCAAGAATGCCTTGAAAGGCGGGTAGCACTGCGGCCGCGACAGCCGCGATGCCGGTCCGCCTAGTCTTCCTGAAGGTCAGCCGCGATTCCGGCAAGCCAACGGCGGATCGTGGTTTCCGCCTTTGAATCCAAATTGCGAGCGAGCCGCTTCTCCAATTCGAGCACTCGCTGCCGGCACGCCTTCAAAAGAGTCGCGCCCCGCGGCGTCAGCGTCCATTGCTGGATGCGGCCGTGAACGGGATGAGGCGTCATCGCAATCGCGCCGTCGCGTTCGAGATTGCGGATGATGACGCCGACGGTCTGGGGGGTCAGGAAGGTGAGGCGGGCGACATCGGCCCCCGACAAGCCGGGATAGGCGTTCAGCATCGTCAGCACCGCGAATTGCGGCGACGTCACGCCGAGATCGGCGAGCGTGCGCTCCATCGTCAGGCGAACCGCGGCGTGGGCCTGGCGCAGCAGATAGCCGAGATAGCCTTGCTCGCCGCGCTTGCCTTCGCCCGGTGCGGGAACATGCACCGCGCCGTCTTCAACTGCCTTTCGTCCCGATTGCGATCTCGTGACGTCATTCGTCTTGCGCGACATATAAGAGCTCTTATAAGATATCTGAGCTCTTATAATAAGCCGAGGTGAATGGCAATGTCACACGCCCGCAGCGAATATGAAGATTTCAAGCGGATCGCGCCCGATGCGTATGATCTGGTGCTGGCGCTGGGCCAGCTTGCCGCCAAAGCCGGCCTCGACAAGCAGCTGCTCGAGCTGGTCAAGCTGCGCGCCTCGCAGATCAACGGCTGCGCATTCTGCGTGCAGCACCACGTCCTGTTGTCGGAACGGATCGGCGTTCCCGTCGACAAGCTCCATCTGGTCGCGGTCTGGCGCGAGGCGCCGATCTTTTCGCCGCGCGAGCGGGCCGCGCTCGCCTGGGCCGAGGCGCTGACCTGTCTGCCTGATGGCGTCAGCGAGGAGGTCTACGCGGAAGCGTCCGGCGAATTCTCCGAGACTGAACTAACGTACCTGACCTCGGCGGTTGCTTCGATCAACGTCTGGAATCGTTTCGGCGCAGCGTTCCGCTGGACGCCGGCACAGCGGCCGGCAGCCGCCGTTGCGGCTGCAGCTTCGTCCTGACGGAGAGAGGGGAAGATCGCGATGACAGCCATGAGCCTTTCTGCCGTGCAGTGTTCGGCGCCGTCGCGTTCGACGGCGTTCGCCGTCGTCGCAGGATTTGTCTGCGCGCTTGCGGTCGGCAAAGCTCTGCCGGTGACGATCGACAGTGTGTCCAGCGCCCTCGCGCCGCTCTGCGCCACGGCAGCGGAGGGCTCGCCGCTCGACAAGGTCGAGCCGATCGGCTCCTACGCGCTTCCGAACGTGCCCGGCAAGCGCGTCACCATCGTGCGCGTCTCCTACGGTCCAGGCGGGTTTTCGCGACCGCACCGTCACGCGGGATCCGTCACCGCCTATATCACCAAGGGCGAGATCCGCTCGCAGCTCGGCGGCGGCCCGGTCGAGACGTTCGGCGTCGGCCAGTCCTTCTTCGAGCCACCGGGCTCGACGCATCTGGTCTCGGCCAATGCCAGCGCGACCGAGCCCGCGGAGTTGATCGCGGTGTTCGTGGCGGATGAGGGCGCGGAGCTGACGACGTTCCTGGAATAGGCTGCACGCGTCATCCGAGATGGCTGTGCTCAGGCAGACCGCGATCGCCTCAGCCGTTTCCAGGCCGGCGCTAGTCCGTATTGGACGACCGGAATGGCAATCGCGCCGACGAGCAGTCCAAGCGCGCCCGAGATCGCTGCCTCGACCAACCATTCGACGATGCCGGCAACGGATGGAAGGAGATGTGCGGCAGCCTCGGTTGCAGCATGGACCGTGTGGCCGATCGCGGATGGGCCGTACTTCTCGATGCCGTGCAGGATGATGCCGCCGCCGACCCAGATCATGGCGGCGGTGCCGATCGTGCTCAGCACCGCCAGGAAAGCGGGCATGCCGCGGACGAGCGCGCGTCCAAGCAAGCGGACCGCGCCGCCGGCGAGTGAGGTGCCGTCGTAGCGCGCGAGGGCGATGCCGGCATCGTCCGCCTTCACGATCAGGGCGACCACGCCATAAACCCCAACGGTGATAAAGAGGCCGACCAGCGCCAGCACCAGCGCCTGCGTCCAGATGCTGCCCGCCGGGACGGCTGCCAGCGTGATCGCCATGATCTCTGCCGACAGGATGAAATCCGTCTTGATGGCGCCAGCGACCTTCTCGTCCTCGACCGACTGGGCATTCAACGCGATCGGCTGGAGCTGAGCTTCGTGCTGGTGCGCATGATGCGGCATTAAGGCTTCGAGCACCTTTTCGGCGCCTTCATAGCAGAGAAAGGCGCCGCCCAGCATCAGCAGCGGCGTGACCGCAGAGGGAAGGAAATAGCCGAGCAGCAGGGCAATCGGCAGCAGAATCAGCAGTTTGTTGCGCAGCGATCCGACCGCGATCTTGCCGACGATCGGCAGCTCACGTTTCGAAGCGAAGCCGATGACGTAGTTCGGCGTGACCGCCGCATCGTCGATGACCACGCCGGCCGCCTTTGTGCCAGCCTTGGCAGCCTGGCTAGCGACATCGTCGAGCGAGGCTGCAGCCACCTTTGCGATCCCTGCGACGTCGTCGAGAAGACCGATCAGTCCGACACTCATAACCTGTCCTTCTTCGTTCGAGCGGGGGGCGTGCGCGACCAGATGCTTTCATGCCCGCTGCGGCAACGAATGATTGCGCTCTCAGTTCTCCTCGGCGCTCGATCCCTCGCGCAAGTCAGGCTTGAGCACGTCTTCCGGCAGTGCATGGGCCACCGGTTGCGACGTGACCGCGATCTCCGGGCCGACCTCGCGGCCGCGCGCGCGGATCAGCCGTTCGTAGGCCGAGACCAGCGTCACATAAGGGCTGACCCAGATCCAGCCGTCCCGGGTGAACACCTGGACGTCGAAATGCAGGTGCATTGACGTGCCGGCGGGATGGTCGAGGTAGTTCGAGATCACGCCGATCTTCTCGCCTTCGGTGACGATGCGGCCATTGAGCACGCCATCGGCATTCATCGCATGCGGATTCATGTGCATGTAGCGGAAACGGATGTGCTCGGTGCGGCTATTGACCTGAAGCGTCGCGGCCTGGTCCTTGGCCCCACGGATGACGATTGCGTCACGCACGGCGACGACGCCGCGCCGCTTGGGATCGCAGGGCTCGCGGCCTTCACCGGACGGCGGGCAGTCGGCGGCGCGGATGTCCTCGCCCTGGTGGCCGTAGCCTCCGCCGCATTGCCACACCTCGAAACTGCGCGACTCGCAGAAATTGTCGCGCCAGGGATAGGCGGTCGGACCTTCGCTCTTGTCGCGCTTGCCATAGGATTGCGAGCGCACGAAGGCGGGCGCCTTCTCCAGCGGAAAGCGGATCTGGGCATAGGCCATTGCGTCGGGATGGCCGCCCTGCTTGCGGTAGCCGGTGTTCGGGATGATGTCGCCGCTCGGCCGGTAGCTGAAATCCGGCGAACGCACCGCGGGGCGATCGATGATGTTGGATGCTACGTCCGTCAATGGCCGCATGCGCTGGCCGCCTGCGATGCGCAGCGCCTTCAGGAAACGCTCGGCGACCGGATAGGCCTCCTTGCAGGCGAGCCGCCGCGGCCTCGCGACACTGTCAAGGCACTGGATCGAGACCACATAGGCGGCGCCGAAGCGGGTGAAGGCGTAGCGCACATAGCCTTCCCGGATGAACCTGCGCAGATCCGGGTAGGTTGCGGCGAGCGGCTTGACAGGCTCGCCCTTGCCCCCGGCGGGATCGGCGATGTCGTAGACCAGCGCCGAACCTGTGATCTGCACCTCGACAGGCCTTGCGTACACCCGGCTCGGCATGCCGTCACCCGCGCCGGGCTCGAGCGAGAAGGTCGCGCTGTAGCCGGCAGGACCGGCATCGAACATGTCGACGGGATTGAAGTCGGCCTGGTAGCGCGACAGCGCGAGCGTCGCCGGCGCGCCGCTGCGCTGCGCATCGACATACGCGGCGGCGTCGAACGGCAGCAGCACGGGTACTGGACTTTGGGTAATGCCGGTGAAGAAGCGCGAGGAGATCGCGTTGAGCTGCACCAGTGCAGGCATCGCGCGCGGATCGTAGCGCGGCACCGAACGTCGCGGTGCGAAGATGAAGTCGCCCGCAATCTGGGGACGGCTGTTGATCTCGCTGCGAAGCTGGTCGAGCGCCGCGCGCCAGTCGACGCGCAGGGCCGTCAGCGAGGGGCTGCGGAACTCATCCGCAGCGAGCGGCGCGGTAAAGAGGAGCGACGGCAGCGCCAGAAGAAGCGAGACGAAGCGGAAACTCTTCCTGCCCACTGCCTCGCCCCCCGGCGGTACCTGTTCCGATCCTCGATGGCTCGCTTAGTCCTTGGCGCGCTCGGCGTAGGAACCGTCTTCGGTCATCACCACGACGCGGGTGCCGACCGTGATGTGCGGCGGCACGGTGGTGCGCACGCCGTTGGAGAGCACCGCGGGCTTATAGGAGGAGGAAGCGGTCTGGCCTTTGGTCACCGGCTCGGTCTCTACCACCTCCAGCGTGACGCGCTGCGGCAGCGCGATCGACACCGGGTTGGTGTCGTGCATGGACAGCTTGACTGTCATGCTCTCCTGCAGATATGCGGCGGCGTCGCCGACGACGTCCTTAGAGACCTGAACCTGGTCGTAGGTCTCCGGGTTCATGAAGTGGTAGCCGTCGCCATCCTCATAGAGGTAGGTGTAGTTGCGCTCTTCGATCGTGGCCTTTTCGACCTGGTCGGTGGTCTTGTAGCGTTCGGAGATCTTTACCCCGTCCGAGATTCGGCGCATTTCGATCTGGCTGACCGGGGTGCCCTTGCCGGGATGGATGTTCTCGGCGCTCACGACGACATAGAGCTTGCCGTCTTGCTCGATCACGTTGCCCTTGCGAATAGAACTGGCGATGACTCTCAAAGCTGTATTTCCTGCTTGCTTGGCCCGGCACCCGCCAGGACGTGGTCGAATTGATGGGGGACTTGGGGCCTCAAATCGGACCTCGGCGCCCGTTTCGGGCCGCAACATACTGATTTTGCCGTTGGATGCCAGCACTTTGCTGCCGGCCGGGGCGGTCGGTTGATGGCTGGGGACAAGCCGATGTCGCCGTTTTGGTCGCCCTCGCGGCACCTCGACCGGCGGCCGTTCCTCCAGGCCAGGGGCGCCGTGACCGGAGCTTTGCGGGGGTTTTTCGCCGAACAAGGGTTTGTGGAGGTCGAAACCTCCGTTCTCCAGGTCTCTCCGGGCAACGAGACCCATCTGCACGCCCCCCGAACCGAGATCATGCGGCCCGACGGCAGCCGGGCCAGCCGATACCTGCGGACCTCGCCCGAATTCGCCTGCAAGAAGCTGCTGGCAGCGGGCGAGACGCGGATTTTCGAATTCGCACGGGTGTTCCGGGACCGCGAGCGCGGCGAGCTGCATCTGCCCGAATTCACCATGCTGGAATGGTACCGGGCGGGCGCCCCCTATGATGCTATCATGGCCGATTGCGTCGTGGTGATCGCCCGTGCGGCGCAGGCGACCGGGATCGGGACCTTCTCCTTCCGCGGCCGGACCGCCGACCCCTTCGCCGAGCCGGAGCTCCTGACGGTCGCGGGCGCCTTCGAGCACTTTGCCGGCATCGACCTGCTGTCGACAATTTCGGGCGGTGAGGGTAACCGTGCGGCGCTGGCCGCGGCGGCAGTGGGAAAGGTCCGGGTCGCCGAGGACGACACCTGGTCGGACATCTTCAGCAAGGTCCTGGTCGAGCACGTCGAGCCGCAGCTGGGGCAGGGGCGTTTGACCATCCTGTTCGAATACCCATCTCCAGAGGCGGCGCTGGCGCGGGTGAAGACGGACGATCCGAGGATCGCCGAACGTTTCGAGGTCTATGCCTGCGGCGTCGAGCTCGCCAACGGCTTTGGAGAGCTGACCGATGCCGAGGAGCAACGCAAACGCTTCATGGAATCGATGGCGGAGAAGCAGCGCCGCTACGGCGAGGCCTATCCGCTCGACGAGGATTTTCTGGCGGCGGTTGCCGCAATGCCGGAGGCGAGTGGTGTCGCGCTCGGCTTCGATCGGCTGGTGATGCTGGCGAGCGGCGCGATACGAATTGATCAGGTGGTGTGGACACCGCCTGCGGATGAGAGATGACAAAGACCAATCTTGCACGCACTCTGCGCGAGCCTGCCGAGCTGGTGGCCGAGGGGCTGGCGCCCGCATCGGCGCTGCCGGCGCTCGAACGCGTTGCCGCGCGCTATGCCGTGGCGATCACGCCTGATCTGGTCGGGTTGATCGACGCGACGGATCCCGACGATCCCATCGCGCGGCAGTTCGTTCCAACCTCGGCCGAGCTTGAGGCGCAGCCGGGCGAGAATGCCGATCCGATCGGCGATCACCCGCACTCGCCGGTCGTGGGAATCGTGCACCGCTATCCCGACCGCGTGCTGTTCAAGCTCGTGCACGTCTGCGCGGTCTATTGCCGCTTCTGCTTCCGCCGCGAGATGGTCGGCCCCGGCAAGGACAATGCGTTGTCGGAGAGTGCCTATCGCACCGCGATCGACTACATCCGGTCGCACGGCGAGATCTGGGAAGTGATCCTGACCGGCGGCGACCCGCTGATGCTGTCGCCCCGGCGGATAAGCGAGATCATGGCCGACCTTGCGGCCATCGATCACGTCAAGATCATCCGTCTTCATACCCGCGTCCCCGTGGCCGAACCCGCGCGCGTCAGCCCGGAGATGGTTGCGGCCCTGAAGGTCGCGGGCGCAGCCACCTGGGTCGCGGTACACGCCAACCATGCGCGCGAACTGACGGCGTCGGCGCGCGCCGCCTGTGCGCGGCTCGTCGATGCTGGAATACCGCTGGTGAGCCAGTCCGTGCTATTGCGCGGCGTCAATGACGACATCGCCGCGCTGTCGGATTTGATGCGAGCTTTCGTCGAATGCCGGATCAAGCCCTATTACCTGCATCACGGCGATCTCGCGCCGGGCACCGCGCATCTGCGAACGACGCTGGCGCAGGGGCAGGACTTGATGCGGCAGTTGCGCGGACGGGTGTCAGGCCTATGTCAGCCGGACTATGTCATCGACATTCCCGGCGGCGCCGGCAAGTCGCCGGTTGGGCCGAATTACGTGTTGGCGGTGCAAAATACCGCAGGCGAGGCGAGTGAAGCGGAATCGGAAACGCGCTATCGTATCGTCGACTATTGCGGCGACGTTCATCTCTATCCGCCCGAGGCATGAGTGGCGATGGCATGGACGCTGATTTGAGAATGGAGAAATGGACATGAAGAAGATCATGGTGGCAGCATCGCTCGTGGTCTTGCTTGGCGGCGCGGCTGTTGCACAGACCGGCGGCTCCAAGGGATCGACATCAAGCGGCGCATCCTCCGGATCGGTGTTGCCGGCGCCGGTCGGTCATCGCCAGCCGCGTGCCAGCGATGTACCAAGCGAGAAGAATCTGAGCGATGCGAACGATCCGCTCAGCAAGGAAAACCAGGCGCTCGACAGGAAGATCAAGAGCATCTGCCGCGGCTGCTGAGGCTTTCACCTCTCCCCTTCGGGGAGAGGTGAGGAACGAGCCATTCTAACCTCTTCATCCGTCAGGCTGACCGCTCGTGCAGCCCTGCGCGCTGCGTGTTGCGGCGGATCTCGACCGCGTCGGCGAGCTGCTCAAGCGTCTTCGCCGTCGTTGCCCAGTCAATGCAACCGTCCGTGATGCTCTGCCCATACGTGAGCGGCTTGCCCGGCACGACATCCTGTCGACCGGCGACGAGATTGCTCTCGATCATCACGCCCATGATGCGGTTCTCACCGTCCGAGATCTGGCGGGCGATATCGGCCATCACCAGCAGCTGGTTCTCCGGCTTCTTGCTCGAATTGGCATGGCTGGCATCGACCATCACCAGCGGGGCAACGCCGGATTTGGTCAATTCATTGCAGGCGGCCGCAACGCTTGCCGCGTCGTAGTTTGGCTTGCTGCCGCCGCGCAGGATGATGTGGCAGTCCTCGTTGCCGGCGGTCGAGGCGATCGCCGAGCGGCCGAGCTTTGTGACGGCCATGAAATGATGGGGATGCGAGGCCGATTTCACCGCGTCGGCCGCGATCCGCACATTGCCGTCGGTGCCATTCTTGAAACCGACCGGGCAGGACAGCCCCGACGCCAGCTCGCGATGGATCTGGCTCTCGGTCGTGCGCGCGCCGATCGCTGCCCAGGAGACGAGGTCGGCGATGTATTGCGGCGTCGTCATGTCGAGGAACTCGGTGCCGGCGGGCAGGCCGAGATTGTTCACGGCCGCGAGCACGTTGCGTGCGAGCCGCAAGCCCTTGTTGATGTCGAAGCTGCCGTCGAGGTCGGGGTCGTTGATCAGGCCCTTCCAGCCGACCGTCGTGCGCGGCTTCTCGAAATAGACCCGCATCACGATCTCGAGTTGATCGGCGAGATCCTCGCGCAGTTTTGCCAGGCGCTCAGCGTAGTCGAGCGCGGCCTTGGGATCATGCACCGAGCAGGGACCGACGACGACCAGAAGGCGGTCGTCCTGATTGCTCAGGATGGCGTGGATGGCGTTGCGCGCGGCCATCACCACACGCGTTGCCGTGAGCGTGCGCGGGACCTCTCGCATCACCTCTTCGGGTGTGCTCAGCTCTTTCAGTTCGCGGATACGAAGATCGTCGGTCGTGCTCAGCACGGCGGGCTCCTGTCTGTTTTAGAACCTGCCGGCCAACAAAAAGCCGCCAGGTCTGGCGGCTGTTCGGACGTTTGCTGCAATGTTTTAGATTGAGCGCGATCCTCCCGCCGCCAGCGAGCTGTCGTAGCTAAAGTACCAAAAATAGCTGGTGGCGACGGTGATCATGGGAAGGCCATATAGCGTGCCGCTGGCGCCTTGTCACCCCCCCAAGACGGCACAAGACGCAACGCGCGTATCAGGTGTTGTTTTTGCGTGCTGCCAGCGCCATGCCGATCAGGGTGGCACCGCCGAACAGCAGGTTGATACCGACGAGGACGCCGATCGCCCATTCCGCCGAACTAGGCAGTCCCGTGATCACCATGAACGAGATCGCGATGTCGACGAGGCCCGAGATCAGGAGCCACGACCAGCGGCCGCTGAGCTCGCGGCGGTGCTCCAGCGCGTACATGATGGTGGCGACGCCCTCGGCGAGGAAATAGGCGCCGAGCACGATGGTCAGGGTCAGCACGGCCTGCATCGGCCGGGCCAGCAGCAGCATGCCGGTGAGCACGGCCAGCGCAGCCGAGATCAGCGACCACCAGAAGCCCGGCGTGCTGCGCGCCCAATACGTCGCGATCAGTCCGCCGATGCCGCTGATCAGGAACATCCAGCCGAGGAAGATCGCGGTCGCAAGACTTGCGAGCGGCGGCAGGATGAGTGCGGCAATGCCGAGGACGGCAAGCAGGATGCCTTCGAACAGAAAAGCTTTCCAATGCGCCTTGACCGCCTGGTTCATCTCGGATTGAAGGCGAGCGAATTCCTCGGGCGATGTCATCGTCTGGCTCCGGAACGAGAGGATTATCCCAATCTAGTCGGCCGATGGCGCGTTCGCCATGCGGTGGATCAAGTACCGCCGGGCGCCGAGGAGAAGCCCTCCGCGCTGGTGCGGATGCGGTTGCGGCCGAGAATGTAGATCGCCGTTGTGACAATCAGAAGCGCGAGGCCGAGCAGGATCGAGACGAAGCCAATCGGGATCAGCGCCAGCGTCAGATTACGCTCGGGGTTGATCAGCCAGTGATGTATCGAGGTCAGCACGAAGGCGAGCCCGACAAAGCCGATGCCGCCGCCGGCGAGCAGCAGCGCCCACATCCGGCGCAGCTGGCTGAGCCGCTCGCGCGCGACATCGGTCCGCGGCGCATGGTGGCGCGCGACGCGCCGGACCAGGCGGATGGCGAAGGCGATCGAGCCGAAGCCGATCAACAGGCTCGTCGCGCCCAGCCACATGCGCAAGCTGGGATCGAGATCGGGCATGCGCTGGAGCGTCAGCAGCGGGAAGTCGAAGGCCGAATGCAGCGCGAGCGGGCCGGCGAAGATCAACAGCCGGCTGGAGAGACGGGCCCAATCGCGATGGTGGCGGTTCGCGCCCAGCGCCGTGCCGGCGCGCGCGATGGTCAGGTAGGCGCCTGCGATGATGCCGAGCGCGCCGTGGAAGGGCACGGTCAGGACGCTGCGCAGCGCGGCCAGCGAGCGCCACATGTCGGCGTGCTGGACCAGGTAGGCAAGGTTCTCGTAGGCGGCGAAGCCGAGGCCGACCGCGGCGCCGTAGACCACCGTGTCCATCGGATTGGCAAAGGTCCGCCGCTTGGTGGAGGAGACCAGCACGATGGCGATCACCTTGACGGCCTCCTCGGGCAGCGCGACGCCGAAGATCGAATGCATGGCCAGCGCCGTCCAGGGGTCGTCCGGGGCGGCGACCATCTTGGCGAACGGGGCGCGGGCAAGACCCAGGAGCGAAATGCTGGCCGCCCCCAACAGAAATGCGGTCCAGACCTGGGCCGGCGGGCCGGGGCGCTCTTCGGCGGCGATGACGAGCCAGAGCATCAGCAGCGCCGGGGCGATGGCGGCAGTTCCAATGACGGTGGGGAGCGCTTCGATCAGGTACATTGGCGCCGAAAATAGGTTCCCTTGATCCGCTTATCTACGTTCACCGATGCGACCATGTGTCATGTGCCTGCTGTCGGGTCGCTTAACGCACGCGGCAGCTGCCGTTCATCCGCGCCGCCCTGCCGAGAAGGAGAACACCAGCACCATCAATTGCATGACAAGAGATGCTCGTCATCCACGGCAACAATTGCGCGGCGGGCGCAGGATCGGGATTTGCAAGCCAGATCAAGGAAATGCTCAGGTTTCTTCGATTCCTGGCGCACCTGGGCCGGCGGCGGATCGGCTGCTGGAGGCCCTAGTCTCGCTTCGCTATGCGCCCGCGGAACGGGCCATCGATCCGGCGTGCGCGCAACCGCTCCAGGTCCCAGAACGCGCGGACGAAGCACGTGCCGAGGCAGGAGAAGGATGAGCAGCAGCAGAAGGGCCGGGTCGACGGCAGTGCATCCTGGCGATGATGAAGCAACGCCCATGCCAAGCGCTCCGCAGGGGACCGCGCTTTTCGGCTCAGTGCGTGGTGACCGGAGACGGCGTATCGGGTGCGACGTCGAAGGCGCCGAGATGGAATTCCTCGCCGGCGGACTCGTGTGACAGGGAATGCTGCGCCAGCAGGGTGAACGCGGCTTGCGGGTATCGCTTCCAGATCTCGAGATCGCCAGCCGTGATGGTGAGCCAGCCGAACGTGTACATGTAGCGTCCGGGCTCGGTGACCCGGCCGACCCTGTCCCAGGTGATCTTACCAACCTTGATCTTATCAGCCGTGATCTTGTCGACTGCCATTCGGTCCCCCGATCGCAAGTCTGCAAAATGACGTCCGGCCCGAGGCGCAGACCCCGCAAAGGCTGATCCGGCATTGGGGCCGCTATAGGGCGGCGAGGCGGAGAGTCAGGCCGACTTCAGCAAGGGCGTGCGCGCGATCAGGCGGGCGAGGTCGTCCCGGTCCTGCTTTTCGGCGAATTTGACCGCAAAGCCGTGGTCGAACTTGCGGATCACCCGCCCGACGCAAGCGCCGACCGCAAGCGGGGTTCCGATCGCCGGATCGTACTCGGAGGACACCCCCACGCCGGCCGTCGAGACGTCGATGATGAAGCAGGGATGGCTGCTGCCGTCGGCGAGGGTCAGGACGGTGTGCGAGACCTGCGGAACGAAGCGCGCGTCACGCCGCAGCTCCCGAACGCTCGCATCCTTCTGCTTCTTCTCGAGCCAGGTCAGCTTTTCCGACATCCAGGCGCGCCGCGCTCGCGTCATCTCGAGCTCCATCAGGAAGCCCGCCTTCAGTGTCGCGCTGATGGTGCACTGGAATTCGCCGAAATCCTGGAAGTAGGAGGTCACGCGCTCGCCGACCTTGCCGACCACAGGCACGTCCACGATCATCCGGAAGGGCGAGACACGCTTGGTTCGGCAGGCGAAGCTGCGGAGCTTGCCCTCGCAATCGTACCAGCGGGGCAGCGAGTAGCTGCCGCTGACCGCAACATCCACTGCTCGCTGCCTCAGGAACTCCGCGACGGACATGAGCGCCAATCTGTTCTTGGGTGATTTCCGTAGTTTCACGGTAACTGCGAAACTCTAAGCAAATGATACTGCAGCCCAAGAGCAGGGGTAAATTTTCGGTAAATGCGCGGCTCGGCGGCGCAGCGGGAAGCGCGGCATAAGGACCCGCTATGCTGCAGGCAACCGCACAACGTCGTCATTCAGGCCGCAGCGAAGCCGCGGCGACGCCTAGCGAGGTCCGAACAGCACCAGAATAGTCAGCGCGGCAATGGCCGCGGCGAACTGGATCGTCGTCCATGTCGGGCCGTTCGGACGGATCTCCCATCGCAAGCGCGGCAATGCGCGCCGCATCGCGAGCGTCGTCAATGCTTCGACGATGGCGAGCAGAAGGGCAATGCCGGCCAGTGAAGACCAGGACTCGGTCGGAGGCATCCATGGCGCGAGCCAGACGGGGACGGAGCCCTTCAAAGCGCCGAGCAACGCGAACCATCCGAGCCAGAATACAGAGCGCTTGACGATGTCTGGGCCGATCGTCTCGGGCTCGAGGCGGATGCCGATCCTTGCCAGCGCGCCTTCAATGCGCTCGCCGTCGGTCAGGAAAAGAAACGCGCCGAAATAGAGAGGAACGCGCGACTGGAAGAGCAGCCCGGCGACACCGAACAGGACGACGTAGCCGATGAGATCGCTGACGATGTCTTTGGCACTGCTGCCGGACGGCACGGGCGCGGCCGGCGCAAAATCTGCCTGGGGCCGCGGCACCGATCGGGCGCGCGCCATGTGCTCGAGCATTTTGGCGCGTCGGTCCGGCGCATGCTGGTGCGGGTGGCGCAGCCATGTCGGAAGCGCCGGCATCGGCGATGCGTCTGCAATGTCGGCTTTGTGCTGCGGCATGGGCCTCGACCGGTGCGACCTGACATTGGTCGGAGATGAGGGGCGAGGAGGTTCATGCTGCCACGGCGGCTTGCGCCTTTGGCGCTCCCTAGCGGAATCGAACCGCTCTCTCCACCGTGAAAGGGTGGCGTCCTGACCGATAGACGAAGGGAGCAAACGCAGGGCCCTGCCGATTTGCCCGGCACGGCCGCTGGCCGGCCGAGCAGGGCCCGGCGGCTTGCAGCGGGCGAACGTATAGTGGCGTTTGCGCTCCCGGGCAAGCCGTTCGGGAACGGTCTTTTGGCTCCGGTGGATAGTCCCGAGCCCGGGATCATTCGGAGGCGATTTCAACGGTTTGTTAGGGTTCCCTGCGTAGCGCTGGACGGGGAGATTTTGCCGATGCCACCGCCGAAGAAGCGCGCAGCCCGCAAGCTGCTGTCGCAGCACGCCTGGATCACGCTCGACGGCGGATTCGCCGCGCGGCACTGCCTGGTCCAGGACATTTCGGATTCGGGCGCCAAGATCACCCTCGACGAGGACGCAAGCCAGCTTCCCGGCGTGATCCGGATGGCCTTCGCCCGCGATGCGCGCACCGGGCGGAGCTGCCAGGTGGTCTGGCGCCGCGGCAAGTCGGCCGGCGTCAGGTTCCTCTAGTCGCGGACAGCCCGATGGCGCGCGCGGCCGGTCCGGGCTACAAGGCGCCGATGCGTACGCCGCTCCTCATCCTGCTCTCCCTGCTGGCCACGTCCGCGACCGCGGCCGAGACCCTGCGCCTGCCACCCGCCGAGCGGCCGCTGGCGGGCAAGGAGCTGCCGCTGACCGGCAGCACGGCCGGGAAGACGCGGGCAGGCTCCTGCGCCGCTTACGGGCCCCGCTTCGTGATGGTCGAGGGCACCGGGACTTGCGTCCAGATCGGCGGCTCGACCAGCGTCGACACCGGCATCCGGCGCTGAAGGCCATGCCGGCGGATCTGGTGCGGCTCGAGATCATCGTCCCCGTGCTGATGTATTGCGCGCTGTTGTGGTGGGTCGGCCGCGGCGTCAGCTGGACCGCGCGGCTGGCAACGGCCGCGGTGACGCTGCTGCTGATCATCGTCGTGCTGCTGGTCGAGCGCGGTTGGCGCTAGCGCACATAAAAAAGTGCAAAAACAACCCCATGCACAGTAGCCGTCAAGCGCCGCGGTGACGCCGCGGGAAGTGCGCCGGAACGCGGATTCCCCGCGCGATCGCCGCAGCTTAACCCGCGCGAGGTGCTCACGACATCGGCGGTGCGACGAATTGCGCAAATCCCGGCCGCTTGCCGAGCTCGGCGAGCCAGCGGGTGAGGTGCGGCTGTGCCGGCCGGCTGATGCCTTCGACCCCGAGCCAGCGCCGCGCATAGGATCCGACCGCGATATCGGCGAGCGTGAACGCATCGCCCTCGATGAAGCGGCGCGTGGCGAGCAGGCGCTCAGCGATGGCCCAGACCTCGGCGGCGGCATCGGCATCGCGCTGCACCTGGATGATGTCGCGTTCGGCGGGCGCCGTGCGCACGATGCCCCAGAAAACCGGGCGGTCTACCGGCTGCACCGTCGACAGCGTCCAGTCGAGCCAGCGGTCGATCGAGGCGCGCTGCTTCGGCGCCTCGGGGTAGATCGGCGTGCCCCGGCCATGCGCGAGGCAGAGATAGCGCATGATGGAGTTGGACTCCCACAGCACGAAGTCGCCTTCGACCAGCGTCGGGATCCGCGCGTTGGGATTCATCGCCAGATACGCGGCCTCGCCCGTCTTGCCGTATTGCATGCCGGCATCGATGCGCTCGTAGGCGAGGCCGAGCTCGGTGCAGCACCACAGCACCTTCTGCACGTTGACCGAATTGGCGCGGCCCCAGATCGTCAGCTTGGTGTCAGGCATGAAGCGTCTCCCCGCATTGTTCGGTGTCGTAGCCTGGATGGAGCGAAGCGCAATCCGGGCGCTGGTAGTCCCGGATTACGCTTGCGCTCGATCCGGGCTACAAATCCACCCTGCGCGGGTGATAGCGGAATTCGGCGCGCGGATCGATGCGCGATTGCATCGCGCCCGTCATGCAAAAAGCCCCGCACGCGGCGGAGCTTTCATTGCAAAGTTCAAGCCTTTCGCTCAGCGGCCGAAGAACAGCCACAACAGAATGATCACCGGGATCGGCACGCCAAGCATCCACAGCAACAGCCCTCTCGCCATCGCATCCTCCTCCAATTGCATCGCTTGGAGGGTGAACGCCGGCGGCAAGCGCTTGTTCCTGCGCGAAGGGCCTACCAGTGGCCGGTATTGGGCATCGACGCCCACGGCTCCTGCGGCGGCTTCGGATCGCCCTTCTGCAACAGCTCGATCGAGTGCAGGTCCGGCGAGCGGACGAAGGCCATGTTGCCGTCGCGCGGCGGACGGTTGATGGTGACGCCCGCCTTCATCAGCTTCTCGCAGGTGGCGTAGATGTCGTCGACCTCATAGGCGAGATGACCGAAGAAGCGGTCCTCGCCATACTTCTCCTCGTCCCAATTGTAGGTGAGCTCGACCAGCGGCGCCCCGCGCGTCGGCGGCTGCTTCTTCAAGGCTTCGAGATCGTCCGCCGAGCACAGGAACACCAGCGTGAACCGCCCCTTGTCGTTCTCGATCCGCCGCACCTCCTTCAAGCCCAGCGCATCCTGGTAGAATTTCAGCGCGACATCGAGATTGCGCACGCGCAGCATGGTGTGGAGGTATCGCATGGTTGTTGCTCCCTGGAACGGACGGAGGGTTTTGTCTTGGGCCGGGACGGCGAGGGTAGGAGATAGCAGGAAACGGAGAGGAGGGGCAGGGGGAGGCGGCAAATGTGCGTGAAGGGTGCCGGTTCGGCTCGCACTGCATCACGTTCGAAGCAGGGCCGCCATCTCTTTCCAATGATAGATACGCACCTTCTCGGTTTGATGCCGCGCGGCTTTGGCGATGGCGTGCGCGATGTCGTTGCCGCTGAGGCCGCGATAGCGGTCGGCCGGGCCAATGAGCAGCGGATTGAGCACGCCCCATATCGCGATGATGAGGCGTTCACGCGGGCGGTCCTCCTCGCGCGCGCCGAGGATCATCGACGGGCGGAAGATATGCGTGTGCTCGAAATCGAGCGCGAGAATGTCGCGCTCCACCTCACCCTTGGTCCTGAGATAGAACACGCTGGAAGCAGCGTTGGCGCCGACGGCCGTGACCAGAAACACCGACCGCGCGCCGTTCGCCCTCGCGATCTCGGCCGCGAGCAGCGGATAATCATGATCGATCTTGTAGTACGCGGCCTCGTCAGGCGTGTGCTTGCGCGTCGTCCCGAGCGCGATGAAGATCTCGTCAGCAACCAATTGCGGCTTGAGTGCGGGCAGGGAAGCGAGATCGCCGATCAGCACCGTGAGCTTCGGATGGCTCACCGCCAGCGGCTTGCGGGCCACCGCCACAACCCGCGAATAGTCGGGACTGTCCAACAGGTCGCGCAGCAAATGCGAGCCGATGAAGCCGGTTGCGCCGAAGACAAGTGCGGTTTTCATTCAAGCCACCGTTTTGCGTTGATTGCCTGATCGCTTGTTGAAAGTCAGGGGGAGTGGCGCCCGAAGGTCGTGCAGCTCGTAGGATGGGTAGAGCACTTGCGAAACCCATCATGTTTCGTCATGCAACAAGGCCTCGATGGGTCGCTTCGCTCTACCCATCCTACGAGCTGGTCGCTCGTTGAAAGTCAGGGGGAGTGGCGCGCCCGAAGGTCGTGCAGGATGCGCAATATCCGGATTGAGCTTTCCATTACGGTATAGGACGCGACATGGCGTGCCGACAATGACGAACTCGCCCATGCCGGCCATTTGGCCTTCGAAACCACCGCGATGACCGGCCCAATGAACCCCGCCAGAGGTGGCGCCGACCAAACGCCATGGCCGCATTCCTTGCAGAACTCCTATTCGATCTCGTCAGAACCCTCGTGGGCAGCTGGCTGAGACAGGCTGCGGTGACCATCTGTGCGTGGCTCGATACGAAGATTCACGGCCGCGCTGCACGCTTCGTTGTAGGCATGCTTCTCGGAATCGCCGCCTTTTTCCTCATTCCTGTTATCGCCGGCCTGCTGGGTCTTTGATGCCCTGGCTGAGGACATACCTCGTCATCGCATTGGCCATCGGGGCGCTCATCTCGACGGTGCTTCTTGTGCTGGAGCCACTAACCGACTTCGCGTTTCTTTGGCTTGAGTGGCCGGGCATCACCGCAGCTTATTCTTTCCGGGGAGCGGTCGGAGGATCCACCTTCCTCGGCATCGCCATTTCCTGGGTCGTGAATGCGCTGAGCTATGGTCTCGGTGCTTTCGTCATTCTCAGCGCCGTCAAGGTGCTGCGGGAAGCATGATCCCTCACGCCGTCTCCTCGTTGCCCTTGGCGACGATCTCGACGTCGAAATAGCCCATGTCGCGGAGCTCGGCGGCCTTCTTCTCGGCCGCTTCACGGGTCTCTCGTTTCAAGATGATCTGACCCGCTCCGTCGCGGGCACAAACGAAATAAGGCATTTTGGATTCCAAATTTCGTTTGCATACGCACGGAGCCGGGTTCCCGCAATCGGACGGCTCACTGCTCCAGCCCGGCCTTTTGCCGCATCTTGTCGATCAGCTCCGAGGCCTCGGCCTTGGTCAGCTCCTCCTCGGGCGGGCTCTCGCGCGCCTGCTCGGCGAGGGTCTTGAGATAGGATTCCTGGGCTCCGGTCATCGGGTCGTCGCCGGAAACCCAGTCCTTCGGGTCCTTGCGGGTGTTGTCGGCCATTGCACATCTCCTTTTTCCGTTTCCGTAGAACGTCGGACTCGACTCTTCGTTCCGTTTTTGTTCTCATGGGGCATCTCTAGAATTCGCGAGGCGGAACAATGCCGGACCTGGACTTTCTCAGGCGGGAGATCGAACGGATGCGCATCCAGATGGGCAGGCAGAGGAAGGAGATCCTCCAGCTGCAGCGGGCGGGTATCGGCACAGCCTCGGCCGAAGCGCTGCTGTCGCGGATGGAGGCGAAGGTCGAGAGCCTGTGCGCGGAACGCGATGCGCTGAAGGCGGCAGAGCCGCGCCCAACCAAGGGCAGGGTGCTCGGCGGGAGGACATGGTGAGCAGGCGGTGGTTCGATGACGAGCGAAATCTGTCGCCTTTCCTGACCGCGCTCGAGGACGTTCGCCGCAGAGCGACGCGGGAAGGATGGTGCTACGCCCACGTCCAAGCCATCATCGTCGCCATCGACCAGTACGCGGAAGCTGCGACAGGCAACCGGGAGTATTTCCTCAACAAGCCGGTTTCGATCGGGGACAACCGGAAGGCGGCGGACATTCCGTGACTGTCGATGCGGCTCTCTGCCGCTGAGGTCCGGCAAAGCCGTCGGATGCAAATTAGCCCGCGCACAAGTCTCGAAGGTGAGAAGGGCCAGGTCCGCGGGTTCGCGAAAGAAGCGTCGCGCCGTAAGCTTGCGCCGCTTCGGCTATGTGGCGAGCGTGCAAGCAGACCCCAAGCGTGCGCGGCTGATCGTTGCGCCGGTCAGCGAGGTGAGACCGAGGAGGAGGGCGCCGACCTGGTGCGCCCGGGCGAAGCGGTCTTGCTTCGCGGCGGAGCAGTGCTCTTGCCGGACTTCGGACGAGCTTTTGGCGTGATCCCGTTCTGCTCATCGAACTGCTTCAGCCAGGCCGCGATGTATCGCGGGTCCTCGGGACAAAGCCGCTCGAGCAAACGAAGGTTCTGCGCTCTGAATTCAACGAGGGTTTTCGGCATCACGGCTCCTCAAAACCCTGCCCCCCGCAAAAAGTGCGTCTGGAGGGCCGCCGGGTCAACGGCAAAGAGCGCTTGAAATCCCGGGCGAGCTGATGCAGCGCCAAAAGCGAAAACCCCGCACTTCACGAGCGGGGTTCTCTGTCGAGGTGAAGCTTAGGGACGCTTCAACTGTAAGACGCGCAAGGCCGGAAGAAAGTTCGAAAAAGGCCGTGCCGTTTCGCCGGAACGTGGATGCGCTCGCGGCGGGCAATTACAAATCCGTAAGTCGGTTGAAAATCGACGCCCAAAAACTATCTCTGCGTCAGGCGGCAGCGTAACAAGCCGCCCCTCAACTGACACCCAGCCGCCGCGCTCAGAACAGGCGAAGCTGGGTCCTTTGACATTCTCGCCCTTGGTCCCGCCTCATTGGCCTCAGAGGCAAACGTCCATGGCTGCCCGCACCTACAACCACGAACGCTGGTCGGAAGACGACGACCGGCTGCTTCGATCCATGTGTGAAACCGGAAAGAGCCTGACGCTGATGATCGTGAAGCTCAAGCGGCCCATTGCCTCGATCAGGTCGCGCGCGATCGAGCTTGGCATCAATCTGCCGGGCACGCGCATCGGTCTGCGACGGAAGCGGCGAACCGCCTAAGCCCGCGCGCCCAGACGAAGCCGCTGAAGCGACCACGACGATTCCGCCGCGCCGCTCTGCTGCGAGCGGTGCGGCTGAAATGACGCTTGCGGGGCGTCGCTTATTTCATGTTGCTTCGGGCCTTGCTGCCACCCTGATCGCTGCCCGGGCCTGCGCCGCCCTGACCGGATGCGTCCGGCCGCACCATTCCGCCTTTGCTCATGCCGTCATTGCTCATGCCGGTCGTGCCCTGATTCATCGAGCCCTTGTCCGTGTTTTTGATGCCCGGCTTCTGCATGTTGTTGGACTGCGGGGCCGGGCCGGTCTGGTTCTGCGCAAGGGCGGAGCCGCACATCAGACCGAGGGCGGCGGCGGCAATCATGATCTTCTTCATCGCAAACTCCTGGTTGGTTGCTCGCAGCCAACGGGAGTGCAGAAGCGATGTTCCCCAACCGGACGTTCACAAGACAAGAAATCCTGCGGCGGCGGCCTGCGTTTCAGGCCGCGAATTCTCGCGTAAGGCAGCCGAGCTTCAGCGCGCCGAGATGAGGACGACGCGTTCTCGCGCTTTCGGAAGCGTGTCTCAGGCCGCAATCCGGTGTTCGACCGGCGTCGTCAGGAACTTGAGCGCTTCGGCATGAGCGAGATCCGGAACCGCGATCGCCGTGTGGCTGTACATCGCGTGTGTGCGCGACGTCGCGATCTTGTCCAGGATCTCCTTGCCCTTGATGACGTGGAGGCCCATGCCATCGCCCGCCGGGAAGATCGCCAGCACCACGTCGTAGGCCGCGATCACGGCTCTGAGCGCCTCGGCCTTGTCTTCGGCGACGTCGACGAAAATACGAACATCCGCCGCAAGTTCACGCAGCTCGTTAAAATCCAGCACTGTCAGGATACTCCAACGCAACCAACCTGACTGAAGCTTGGTCGCGTTAGGTTACTGAAGCGTCAACAACAAGGCGCCGAGCCACAAGTTTCACGACGAGGTGACTCCACGCTCCAAAGCGCGATGCGATCTAGCGCTTGGCGTCCTCCTTGCGAAGCCTGGCCTCAGCGGCCTCATCCACGAGAGTCAAGGTGGCGCCGTCATAGCTCAGCTTGAACCCGCGGCCGACGATCCATGTCCAGCCTTCGCGGTCCTTGATGGCCGGTGCGTTGAACTGCTCGGAGATCGATTTGACGGCAGCTTCCTGCGCTCCCGGATTGTTCAGTGTCGCATTAACGCGCCAGATCGGATGCCTGGCGTCGGTCTCGTCGCCGTGAGCTGTGACCTTGGCGCCGTTGATCTCGCATTCGAGGGTGTACGGACCTCGGCTCTGCCGGCAGAGATAGTGGCGTTGACTGACGAGCTTGCTCGCCTCTTCGAATGTCATCCCGGGCGAGAAGCCGAAGATGTCCGACTTTTTCACGAGGGCAAGAGACGCAGGCTTCAAGAAGCTTGGCTGGATCGCGACGAGGGCTGCGACGGCGACCACGATCAACCCTGCAATGACGATAGCGACCTTCATCAGCACCCCATCAGAAAACTTGCGACCTTATAGCAGGCGCGGTGCTCCGCGAGGTTCAAGAAAATTGCAGGTCTTACAACATCTTGCACAGGAAGTCGGGAACCCCGCAGAGCCCATGCTTGCGTTTTCGGCCTCGATAGGGTCTAAGCCCGATCACTTCATGACTTCTGGCATGAATCAGCAGCGCGCATTCGCGGGTCCGGCCGCGTCCTCAGCAGCAGATTGCTCCGCGCACCCATTCAAAGGAATTCAGACCATGGCAAAGATGACGAAGACCCAATTGATCGATGCAATTGCCGAGGGCACGCAGCTTTCGAAGAACGACGTGAAGTCGGTGATCGAGTACATGGCGACCGTCGGCTACAAGGAGCTCAACGAGTCCGGCGAGTTCGTCATTCCCGGCTTCGTGAAGATGTCGGTCGTGAACAAGCCCGCGACCGAAGCCCGCATGGGCATCAATCCCTTCACCAAGGAGCCGATGCAGTTCGCGGCGAAGCCCGCCAGCAAATCGGTCAAGGCCTCGCCGCTGAAGGTGGCCAAGGACGCCGTCTGACGTGCCGGCGATGTCGTTGCAGTCGGCTCATTGGCGCGGCGGCGCAGCGAGCAACGGCTGAAGACCAGGTGGTGCTCGGCCATGGGATGCCGAACATCACCACGACCATCAGAAAACCGTAGCGCGCGGTACTCGCGCTGTCCGGAACGGCGAGCCCCGTTCCGTCACTATCCTCACCCGCTTTCACAAGAAAAAGCCCCGCGCTTTCGCGCGAGGCTCTTCTGGCTGACGGCGTTGGGATTTCAGCGCCTCGCCGACAGCCATGGCTCATAACCTAAAGTTGAAATTGCAAAAAGCAACAGCGCCGCCGTGACGGAGTATGTTCGTCAGGCGGCGCTGCCGTGTAACTGGGCGCTGAAATCCCCAGCTTCCATGAGTGCTTGCCGCGCCGCAAAGGTTCAACGTCGCCTCCGAGGAAATTTCGCTTGTGGGGCTGGACTTTTTGTTCTCATTTTGTTCTAGTGTGAGCCGCCTTGGTGGACCGTTGGAGGTTGCTCATGACCGTCGAAAAGCAGCGCGAAGTGATCCGGCTCTGGAACGAGCTCAGGAAGGTCGAGGGCCCTGCCGCGGAAGAGCTCCGCATCCAGATCCTCGAATGCTTCTCGAAGGAGAAGCCGAAGCGGGCGGCCTGACCTGCATCGACGCCACGCAGCGACGCGCGGGCGCGATCCCGCTCAGACGGGAGCGCGCTTGACCTGCCGCCGCGTTGCTTGCCGGCGAAGAGTCTTCTCGAAGTTTTGTCGGAGAAGAGTCTTGTTGCAGAAGAGTCCTGCGGCGTCGAACGTGTGAGCGTGCGCGCTTTTATCGATCGTTAGGAGTTGCTCGGCGCTCATTCTTGCGACTCCGATTCGTTCTTCGGAGAACGAAATGGAGTCGAAGCTGGAACAAAGCAGGTCGTTCTTGTTGCAGCTCATCACCGCGGAGCTGTCGTCTGCGGTCTGGCTAACGATAGCTTGCGCGGATGCCGATAACCCTATTCGGTTAGGTTAAAAGCCCAATCGCGTTGCGCTTGCTGCGCCTTGGGGTAGGTGTTCGGCAAAGACAAGCAAGGAACGACGTTGCCAAAGAAACGATTTGGCCAAGAAGCAATTTGCCATGATGCCCTTTTCAGAGCCGTCCTTTTTTCAAGGCGACCGGCACACCTACCGGCGCGTCGCCGTCGTCGGCGCGCTGTTCTGTCTTGCTTTCGTCGTGATCAGCTTCTCGTTGCGGCCGCAGGCCGAGGACACGCGCGTTGCGGTGAAGGCCGACCGGCTGGTGCGCACGGCAGGCCAGGCACCGCGCGCCAATTAGCGCTCGTCGCCGCGGCGGCGGTCGTCGGCCCGCGCCTGCGGGCATGCGGCGCCGCGCGAGGCGAGCGCCACGAAGCCGGCATAGCCGGACAGGTTGAGCAAGATTTCGAGCCAGGCGGGCATATCGGCCTCTTTCCCTCCGCTTTAGCGTGGGAAGGATTCAACGTCCGCGCGCAATCCCGGTTCCATGCTCCCGCACAGAAACTCAGAGCGGAGAGGAGGGGTCGAGCCTTCGGCCGAGGGTCGCGACGGATTCGCTCGACGGCTGCTCCTTCAGGAACTCGGCGATGGCCTGCGCCAGCTCGCGGTCGCTCATCGGCGTCGGCGGCGGGCGCAGCGTGCCGACACCGAAGCTGCGGACGATCTCGTCGTAGTGCTCATCGTCGGATCTGGGAACCAATTTGCGGATACGGGCCAGCAAAGCGGATAACGGCAAGCTTTCCTCCTCGATCGTCCCCGCTGGCAACCGTCGTGGTCTGCTGCCATCTGCTCCCGTGAAACTGAAAACCCCGCCAGCATCGCGGAGATGCTGACGGGGTCTTCGTGCTGTCGCCTCAACCCGGATGGCGGAGGCTCCCGCACTTGCAACGTCAATCCGCCGCCGGCCATTTTGTTCCCGCTGCATCGACATTTTTTGACCGCGATCGGTTCCCGCGCGCCCCGCAACCATCGCAGGCGCTCGCTGTTATCCCCGCAAGACGCGAAGGAGGAGAGCATGAAGAAGACATTGGCAGTTCTGGCCACCGTCGCAGCCGTCGGCGTAACCGCGGTGGCAGCCCCTGCGCCCGCCGAGGCACGTCACCGCGGCATCGGGCCGGGCCTCGCGTTCGGCCTTGCCGCCGGCGCGATCACCGCGGGCGCGGTCGCAGCCTCTCATCCCTACGGCTATTACGGCCCCGGCTACGCCTATTATGACGGCCCGAGCTATTACGGACCGGGTCCGTACGCCTATTACGGCGGGCCGTATTACCGGCACCACCATCACTGGCGGCATTGGTAGGCCGGCGATCCAGTGATCGCCAATAGCGAAAAGCCCGGAGCGCTGCTCCGGGCTTTTTTCATTCGCATGTCGTCGCGCCTGCCGGCGCGCCGATGTTACGGCCAGAGCGAAGGCCGCTCGACCTTGCGGGCATTCTCCAGCGTCGACACGAAGTATTCCTCGCGCTCGCGCTTGAACTTTTCCTGAGTGGCACGGAAGGCTGCGACACGGGCGGCGATCTCTTCGCGTTCGCGCTCTTTGCGCTGTTCGTCTTCGGTCATGTCAAATCCCCTCTACACCTTGAGTATGTGCACATCTGAACTCAAGCACTGCCGCCGCAATCACGTTGAGTCGCGTCAACACATCCATTGGCACTCCCGAATGGGGCGTCAATGGGGAGGAGGCATTGCAGGATTGTGATATGCGAAGGTCGGAAGAAATTGCCGAGCGCGTTGCGTTGGCGCTTGATAAGAGCGTCAAACGATCTTGCCGTGTGCGCATGTTGCTGTCAGGCCAAACGAGTCGGGAGGCGCGATTGATCGCAACGGACCTTCAGAGCGGTATCGAGCGGCTCGGCGACATGATCGCCGAGGCCAGGACCATCGTCCCGTTCACCGGTGCCGGCATCTCGACCGAATGCGGCATTCCCGACTTCCGCTCGCCGGGCGGAATTTGGACGCGTAACCGTCCGATCCCGTTCGACGAGTTCGTCGCGAGCCAGTCAGCGCGGGACGAATCCTGGCGGCGGCGCTTTGCGATGGAGGAGGTCTTTGCCGCAGCGAAGCCCGGCCGCGGCCACCGGGCGCTGGCATCGCTCTACCGCGCCGGCAAGGTTCCCGCCGTCATCACCCAGAACATCGACAACCTGCACCAGGCCTCGGGCTTCGCGCCGGAGCACGTGGTTGAACTTCACGGAAATACCACTTATGCGCGCTGCGTCGGTTGTGGGCAGGCCTATCCGCTCGAGTGGGTGAGGCGCCGTTTCGACGACGCTGGCGCGGCGCCCAACTGCACCGCCTGCGACGAACCGGTGAAAACCGCCACGATCTCCTTCGGTCAAATGATGCCGGACGACGAGATGCAGCGCGCGACAGCGCTGTCGCGGGCCTGCGATCTCTTCATCGCGATCGGTTCCTCGCTGGTGGTCTGGCCGGCCGCCGGCTTTCCGATGATGGCCAAGCGCGCCGGTGCACGTCTTGTGATCATCAATCGCGAGCCGACCGAGCAGGACGACATCGCCGACCTCGTCATCCACCACGACATCGGCGAGACGCTCGGGCCCTTTGTCGGAAATTGAGGCGTCAATTTGATTCGCGGCTGTGCAAGCTGTTCATAGGTTCCGGCGAATCTCTTTTTTATCTATGCGTCGCAACCGGGAGTGTTATCTTTTGAGTCGAAAGATTCGCGTCGCGTCGAATTGAGAACATTCTCTTAAGACGCGTGATTCGAGCGCCGCCAATGTGGCGGGTTGCATGGCAGTGTGGGGTCCGGGGTTATGGGGTCGTCGGACGGATTTGAGTCCAAGAAGCTTGGAGTTCCCGGACAGGGCACCTCGCCGGGGCGATTGACGCCGGGCGAGCATGGCAGCGCCGGCCGCGACACCGCACTCAGTCCCTTCACCGGATTGGGCGAAGCCAGCGCCAACCTCGTCGAGGTCACCGGCGTCATCAAATGGTTCGACGCCTCTAAAGGTTACGGCTTCATCGTGCCCGATAATGGCTGGCCCGACGTCCTCCTGCACGTTACCGTGCTGAGGCGCGACGGCTTCCAGACGGCTTATGAAGGCGCCCGCATCGTCGTCGAGTGCATCCAGCGCGCCAAGGGCTACCAGGCTTTCCGCGTCGTCTCGATGGACGAGTCGACCGCGATCCATCCGGCGCAGATGCTGCCGCCGCGCACCCATGTCACGGTCACCCCGACCAGTGGGCTGGAACGGGCCCAGGTGAAGTGGTTCAACCGGCTGCGCGGCTTCGGCTTCCTGACTTGCGGCGAGGGCACCCCTGATATCTTCGTGCACATGGAGACGCTGCGCCGCTTCGGCATGACCGAGCTCAGGCCGGGCCAGTATGTGCTGGTCCGCTTCGGGCCCGGCTCCAAGGGCATGATGGCGGCCGAGATCCATCCCGAGACCGGATCGCCGGGATTGCAGTCGCACTAAAGATATCAATTCCCACAATCGTGAGCAGAGGCGCGCTGCAAGTCCGGCGCGCCTCTTCCTTTTCCGGCGGTCGCCGCGTAAGGACTGACTTAAGTCCCACGCCGCGAGAGCCCCCATGAATTCTGATCGAAAGGCCGTCTGGTCCGCTCTGAAGGGCTGGCTGGCCGCCATCCTCGTCATCGCCGGCTGGGCCGTCGCCGGCACGCCGGTCGGCGCCGCCAGCTTCCAGCCGCTCGAGATCGTCACCAAGAACGGCGTGCAGGTGTTCTCGGTCGAGATGGCAACAACCGATGAGGAGAAGCAGACCGGCCTGATGTACCGCAAGGAATTGGCCGACGGCAAAGGCATGCTGTTCGACTTCAATCCCGAGCAGGAAATCTCGATGTGGATGAAGAACACTTATGTTTCGCTCGACATGATCTTCATCCGCGCCGATGGACGCATTTTGCGCATCGCCGAGAATACCGAGCCGTTGTCGACGAAGATCATCTCCTCCCGGGGGCCCGCCCGGGCCGTGCTGGAGGTGGTGGCGGGAACGGCGCAGAAGTACGGCATCCGCCCCGGTGACCGCGTCGGCCACCCCCTGTTCGGCGCCAAATAGGGCGGGCAGGGCCATTGCGGCCCCGGCCGGCGGCTTTGAAGCTTGCTGGCGGCCCTGTTTGGAAGCTTGCTGGCGCTCTGGGAAGCGTGTATCGACGGGGCTCGCCGGACATTCGGGGTATAGCGCAGCCTGGTAGCGCGGCAGTTTTGGGTACTGCAGGTCGTTGGTTCGAATCCAGCTGCCCCGACCAGTCCCGGGCGGCGCTGGCGCTCAAGTCAGCATCCACCCGGCAATGGCCAGGCATCCGCGCGCGCGGGCCGCCCGCTTCGCGCGGAATCAGCAAAGCCTCGTCGAACCTTCGCCCGTCGCCATAGACAAATCCGTGTTGGGGATTTCAGCGCCCAATGTCTAAACGGACGCCGCCAAGCGATGAATATTCCGCTTGCGCGGCGTTGCGCTTTTGCCGGCCGCGCTCGTCAGTTCGACGCGCACCAGCCGGGCGGAAATGGGACGTACGACCAGGCCATGTGGTTGTCGTTGGCGGCTTGCGGCGGCGCTTGCGAGGCCGTGCTCGCGATTGGCGCTCGCGGCGCCACGCGGAGCGCGAGGCGCAGACATGCACATTGCAGTTTCATGATTGTCATTCCCCGCAATCCACTTGCTTCCAAACGTCCGATCGTCTGCAAAATTCAGTGTAGAAATTACCGTGCGCCGAAACGGCGCGCTCGTCCTCAAATCATGGACATTCTAGAAAAACTGGCGCCGGCTTTCAACCGATCGTGCCGCTCCATCCCAAGAAGTAAGGTTGACCGGCAAGGTTAAAGGCGAGTGGCTGTTGCGGCCGTTTGGGTGGCTGCTATCAGGTCGGTCCCGGCTCGCGATGGGCTGCTTTCACTCTGTCCAACCACAGATGACGGTTCGTCGCAGCGTGCGCATCTTTTGAGTTCTGCGCCAGCGAGTTCTGCCCATGTCTCTTGATCCCAACACCGGGACCGTCGGTCCGCAATCGAACTGGACCGAGATCTGGCACCTCTGGACGGTGATCGTGCCGCGCCGCTCCATCAACGGGCAGTTCGTGCTCGGCAAGGTCTGGCGTCGCCACGACGGCCGCGACTGGATCTACAGGAAGTTCACCGAGTTCGACGGCGAAGAGGCGGCTTGAAGGGCGACGAGATCGGGATGACCGTCATCGCGCCTCGGTTTGTCGTTGATGCAGTAGGATCCTAGCCTGCGTGCCGCTCGCCGGCTGCCGATCCCGGCGCCTGCACGCGTGGCAGCGGCAGCTTGAAGTGACGCTTGGCATGGGCGACGATCTCGGCGTCGGAGGGATGGTCGGCCGCTTCCACCGCGGCAATCCGCTTGGCCAGGTCGGGTGCGCTTGCGCGAATATGGCTGGCCAGCTCCGTCTTCGCACTCGCCGGCCCGATGATGAGGATCTCACCGGCATCAGCGAGGGCCGTGGTCACCTCAGCGTAGAATGCCTTGTCGGGGGCCGCATGGCCGCTCCCGATGCTATTGGCCTTGTGATGAAGATGACGCGTCGCCAGGTGCGGATGCAGCGTGACCTCGTCCGAGCCGCTCAGGCCGAGATGGAAGATGCGGGCCTGCGAATGATCGATCCATACCACGGCGTGGAAATGAGAGGACATGTGTTGGGCCTTGTGCGAGAGGAGGCCGCCAGACTCTGTGCGGCGGCTCAGGTCGCGGCGACACTATGCGGGCCGGCACCGCCCCTGTTGACCCATGTCAATCCGATCCCGGTTCAAAGCAAGACGACGCATATGACTTCTGGCAACAGCCCGAGCGCACGCCTCGAGCGGGCGTTTCGAAGAATGTCCGCGGCGAAACGTTCTCAGGCCGCCTTCGCCTCCGCAGCCGGCTTGGCCGGCGGCGGCTTCAGCGGCTTGTCCTGCTTCTTCGACCAGGAGATGTAATAAGCCACCGTCGTCATGATCGCGATGCCGGCGACACTGACGAAGATCTGCGCGAGCAGCGAGCCCGAGCTCATCGACAGCTCGAAATGACCGACGAAGGACAGGAACACGCCGACGCAGAACACGGCGAGCGACTGCTGGCCGCAGACGATCAAGGGGTCGAACACCTTCCACTCCAGCCCCGGCCACTCCTTCGGCACGAAGCGGATCACCAGGATCACGATCACCACGAAATGGAGGAAGCGGTACGGCGCGAGGTTGGTCTTGTCATTGGGGTTGAAGGCCGAGAACAGCCATTCCGGGAACATGCCGCCGAAGGCGGGGAAGCGGCCGGCCATGGTCATGACCAGCGCGAACAGGAGATAACCGAGGCAGACCCACAGCGTAACAGGCGAATTGATCAGTGTGATCGAGCGCCGCGCGCCGCCCATGGAGCACCAGGCGCCGAACACGAACAGCACCTGCCAGCAATAGGGGTTGAAGTACCACTGGCCGGCCGGATAGGCGGTCAGGTTCCAACCGTAATGGCGCGCGGCGAGCCACAGCACGATCGACAGGATCATCGTCAAATCGGGCTTGCGCAGCATGAACCACAGCACCGGCGGAAACAGGCCCATCAGCACGATGTAGAGCGGCAGCACGTCGAGGTTGAGCGGCTTGAAGCGCAGGAACAGGCCCTGGCGCAGCGTCTCGGTGGCGTTGTCGACGAGGCCGGCGACGTTGAACTCGTTGATCATCTCGGAATCGCCGAAGCGCAGGGCGAGATAGCTGATCGAGGCGATGTAGATCACGAACAGGATGATGTGGGCGACATAGAGCTGCCAGACCCGCTTGGTGAGCCGGGTGGCACCGACGATGAAGCCGCGGTCCAGCATCATCCGTGCATATACGAAGGAGGCGGTGTAGCCGGAGATGAAGACGAACAGGTCGGCCGCGTCCGAAAAGCCGTAGTTGCGGGTCGTGATCCAGTTCACGACGTTGTCGGGGATATGGTCGAGAAAGATCGCCCAGTTCGCGACACCGCGAAACAGGTCGAGCCTGAGGTCGCGACCCTTGTCGGGAAGCGTGGCGCTGACGTTCAGGAAGGCCATGCGTCGGGAGCTTTCAGAGAGGACAGAAGCGCGGAGATCGGTGAAGCCGGGCCGCCAAACGGGGTCCCAGGAGGAAACGCGGGTACGCAATTGTCACGGTGCAGCATAATGACTATACCGTTGGCGAGGGTGGCCGGGGCCGGAATCAGGATCAGTTCCCAACCGGCTTCTCTATACCATCCCCGAGATTTCCACCAACTGCCACCGTGACGCATCGAAATCGAACGAAAAGACGAAGAGGCCCGGACCAGTCATGACCGCACGCATTTTCAAGCCTGCCAAGAACGCGATGCAATCGGGCCGGTCCAAGACCAGGGAATGGCAGCTTGACTACGAGCCGGAGCAGCCGCGATCGGTCGAGCCGCTGATGGGCTGGACGTCGTCGGCCGACATGAAGCAGCAGATTACGCTGCGCTTCCACAGCAAGGAAGAGGCGATCGCCTATTGCGAGCGCAAGGGCATCGCCTATCAGGTGATCGAGCCCAAGGAGTCGATCCGCCGGCCGGTTGCCTATGCCGATAATTTCTCGTTCCGCCGCGGCGAGCCCTGGACGCATTAAAGACCATTCTGATCAGAGATAGGGCCGCGTGAGCTCGGCCTGCATGGTTCGAGACGCCCGCTTTGGGCGGGCTCCTCACCATGAGGGTCTAATATCCTGCCGCGAAACGTGACCTCATCCTGAGGGCCCGTCGGAGGCGGGCGTCTCGAAGGATGGGCCGCGGGCAAGCTTCCCGCCACGCTTTTCCAGCCTCGCGGAAGCCTAAGGTGGTTGGCATCAATTCCGCCCCGTGCTTCGCTGGCGGTCATGACGGGCTCATGAGCGAGGCGGGGGATGGCGGGGCGTGACCAGCTCGACGGCGTCGATCTGAAGATATTGTCCGAGCTGCAGCAGGACGGGCGGGTTCGCAACAACGAGCTGGCGCTGCGGGTCGGTGTGTCCGCGCCGAACTGCTTGCGGCGGCTGAAGTCTCTGTTCAGCCGCGGCGTGATCCGGGCGGTGCGCGCCGTGATCGACGAGCGGCTGCTCGGCTATGAGGTGGTGTCGTTCGTCTCGATCCAGCTCGGCAGCCAGGCCCAGCCGGTGCTGGAGGCGTTCGAGAGCTCGATCGCCGCGATCCCGCGCATCCAGCAGTGCTGGCGGATTTCGGGCGACACCGACTATCTGCTCAAATGCGTGGCGCCGAGTGTCGAGAGCATGCGCCAGCAGCTCCTGCATTTCGCCGCGATGCCCAACGTGAAGAACGTCCGCAGCTTTCCGGTGCTCGGGGTTGCCAAGGACGTGCCGCTGCCGTTGCAGGAGGTCGCGGTGGCGGCGCCTGGGTAGGGCGTTCGAATATCTCAGCGGCAACAAATCGGAATTTCAGAGGCGCGCCTCAGCGATACCGCCCCCGAAACTCGCGGGGAGACGTGCCGGTCCAGGTCCGGAAGGCCCGCGAAAAGCTCTTCTCGTTGCGGAAGCCGGCGATCTCGGCGATGCGCTTGATCGGCGTGCGGCCGCGCATCAGCTCCTGTTTGGCGAGCGCGAATTTCGCCTCCTCCTTGAGATCGCGCAGCGAGGTGGACTCCTCGCGCAGGCGGCGATGCATGGTGCGGGTGGAGAGTGCAAGCTCGCTCGCGACGTCCTCGGCACCGAGGACACGCCCGCGTGCATTGCGCAGCACGCGGCGGACGCGCTCGACCAGCAGGCGGTCGCGCCGATAGGGCAGCACGGTGAGCCGGAGTGCGCCCTTGAGCATGTTGTCGAGATCGGCCGCGCTGCGCGTCAGCGGCAGCGACAGATAGTGCTTGTCGAAGATGATGGCTGCGCGGTCCGCATTGAAGCGGACGCTCCGGCAAAAGATGGTCGGATAGACCGAGACGTGGCCGGGCTCGGAGAAAGGAAACTCAGCCGCGCGGAGCGCGATCCGGGAGTCGACGGCCCAGCATGAGAAGCCGAGCACGTAGCGGAACAGGGTGACGAGGCAGAACTCGCGGAAGGGCCCGAGGTCGCGCAGCTGACGGATCGACACGACAGCGGTCTCTTCGCCAACCTCGAGATCGAGCAGCACATCCTCGGTGACCAGGCGGTGATGCCGGCACCAGCGCTTGAGCGCGATCTCCAGCGTCGGTGCGGTGATCGAGGCGCGGCACAGCATGCCATAGGTGCCCCATGGCAGCCGGCGCGAAAACCAGCCGAGCGCCTCGTCATCGAGCTCGCGCATGGCGTGGCCCGCCAGCGCCTCGAACTGGGCCGCGGTCACCCGCCCATCGGGAGAATTGACAAGCTCCGGCGCGACCTGGCCCCGGCTCAAAGCTTCGGCGGGATCGCGGCCGTAACGCTCATAAGCGGCCACCACGCCGCGGACGAAGGCGGCGGGCGTGACGGCGCGGCGCGGAATTGCGGTGGCGGCTTGAAAAGGCATCGGATTCCTTTCGGAAATCCTCGCCAAGTTTGGCGGAAAATGCAACCTTTTCGACTGCAAGAGGGCCGGGACCGGGCTAGGTTCGGAGCCCAAAATAGGGAGGAATCGCCTTGAACATCCCGAGCATCGATTTCGATCTGGGCGAAGACATCAGCCTGCTGCGCGACACCGTTCGATCATTCGTGGAGGCGGAGATCACCCCGCGTGCCGCCGAGATCGAAAAGGCAAACCTGTTCCCGGCGGATCTCTGGAAGCGGCTTGGCGACCTCGGCCTGCTCGGCATGACCGCGCCGGAGCAATATGGCGGCTCCAACATGGGCTATCTCGCCCATATCGTCGCGATGGAGGAAATCTCGCGCGGCTCGGCGGCCGTGGGGCTGTCCTACGGCGCTCACTCCAATCTTTGCGTCAACCAGATCCGTCGCAACGGCAATGACGCGCAGCGGCAGCGCTATCTGCCGAAGCTGATCTCAGGCGAATATGTCGGTGCGCTCGCGATGTCCGAGCCCGGCGCCGGCTCCGACGTGGTCTCGATGAAGCTGCGCGCCGACAAGCGCGGCGACCGCTACGTGCTCAACGGCTCCAAGATGTGGATCACCAATGGCGGCGATGCCGACGTGCTGGTGGTCTACGCCAAGACCGATCCGGAGGCCGGTCCGCGCGGCATGACCGCCTTCCTCATCGAGAAGGGCTTCAAGGGCTTCACCCACGGCCAGCATCTCGACAAGCTCGGCATGCGCGGCTCCAACACCTATCCGCTGTTCTTCGACGATTGCGAGGTGCCGGAGGAGAATGTGATGGGCAAGGTGGGCGAGGGCGTCAAGGTGCTGATGTCCGGCCTGGACTATGAGCGCGCGGTGCTCTCGGGCGGCCCGCTCGGCATCATGGCGGCCTGCATGGATGCGGTCGTGCCGTACATGCATGAACGCAAGCAGTTCGGTCAGCCGATCGGCGATTTCCAGCTGATGCAGGGCAAGCTCGCCGACATGTATGCGACCTGGCAGGCCACGCGCGCCTATGTCTATGCCGTGGGGCGCGCTTGCGACCGCGCCGACCACGCGCGCAGCTTACGCAAGGACGCTGCTGCTGCAATCCTCTATTCCGCGGAGAAGGCAACATGGATGGCCGGCGAGGCGATCCAGGCGCTGGGCGGGGTCGGCTACACGTCCGAATTCCCGGTCGGACGCCTGTGGCGTGACGCAAAACTCTACGAGATCGGTGCCGGCACCTCGGAGGTCCGTCGCATGCTGATCGGCCGCGAGCTGATGGCCGAGACGGCTTAAGTCCTTCACTCCATTGGAATCCCCATGCCGCTTCATTCCAGCATCGATCCGTCTTCATCAGATTTCGCGCGCAATTCCGAGGCGATGCGAGGCCTCGTCGCCGATTTGCGCGAAAAGCTTGCCCAAGTCGCCGGCGGCGGCGGCGAGGCCTCGCGCAAGCGCCACACCGCGCGGGGCAAGATGCTGGCGCGTGAGCGCGTCGACCTTCTGATCGATCCCGGCACCTCGTTCCTGGAGCTTTCGCCGCTTGCCGCCTACGGCCTCTATGGCGGCGACGTGCATTCGGCCAGCGTCGTCACGGGGGTGGGGCGCATCTCGGGCCGCGAATGCGTTGTTGTCGCCAACGACGCCACCATCAAGGGCGGCACCTACTACCCGATGACGGTAAAGAAGCATCTGCGGGCGCAGGACATTGCGCGGCAGAACAATCTGCCCTGCGTCTATATGGTGGATTCCGGCGGCGCCTTCCTGCCGCTGCAGGACGAGATCTTTCCGGACGAGCGGCACTTCGGCCGCATCTTCTACAATCAGGCGCAGATGTCGTCGCAGGGGATTCCGCAGATCGCGATCGTGATGGGCTCCTGCACCGCCGGCGGCGCCTATGTGCCGGCGATGTCGGACGAGAGCATTATCGTGCGCAACCAGGGCACCATCTTCCTCGGCGGCCCGCCGCTGGTGAAGGCCGCGACCGGCGAGGTCGTGAGCGCGGAAGAACTTGGCGGCGCCGATGTGCATTCGCGGCAATCCGGCGTGACCGATCACTACGCCCAGAACGATGCGCATGCGATCGGCATCGCCCGTCGTATCGTCGGCACGCTCAAGCCTTCCACGCGGCCAAACCTCAACATGCATCAGCCGCACGATCCGCTGTTCGCGGCGGAGGAAATCTATGGTGTGGTGCCGGTCGACGGCCGCAAGCCGTTCGACGTGCGCGACATCATCGCGCGCATCGTCGACGGCTCGGAGTTCGACGAGTTCAAGAAGCTCTATGGCACGACGCTGGTGTGCGGCTTCGCCCATATCTGGGGCTATCCGGTCGGTATCATCGCCAACAACGGCATCCTGTTCAGCGAGAGCTCGCTGAAGGGCGCGCATTTCATCGAGCTGTGCTGCCAGCGCGGCATTCCCCTGGTGTTCCTGCAGAACATCACCGGCTTCATGGTCGGCAAGAAGTACGAGGCCGGCGGCATCGCCCGCGACGGCGCCAAGCTGGTGACGGCGGTTGCGACGGCGTCGGTGCCGAAATTCACCGTCGTGATCGGCGGCTCCTACGGCGCCGGCAATTACGGCATGTGCGGCCGCGCCTACGCGCCGCGCTTCCTGTGGATGTGGCCGAACGCGCGCATCTCGGTGATGGGCGGCGAGCAGGCCTCGATGGTGCTGAGCCAGGTCCGGCGCGACAATATCGAGGCCAAGGGCGAGAGCTGGTCCAGGGAAGAGGAAGACAAGTTCCGCGAGCCCATCCGCGCGCAATATGAAAGTCAGGGGCATCCCTATTACGCGACCGCGCGGCTGTGGGACGACGGCGTGATCGACCCCGCCGACACGCGCCTTGTGCTCGGCCTCGGTCTTTCGGCGGCGTCGAATGCGCCGATCGAACCGACCAAATTCGGCCTGTTCAGGATGTGATGCGATGGACCGCTCAAAGCTCTACCGGCGTTTTCGCACGCTCCTGATCGCCAACCGCGGCGAGATCGCCTGCCGCGTCATCCGCACCGCCCGTGCCATGGGCCTGCGCACGGTCGCGGTCCATTCCGAGGCCGATCGCGATGCGATGCATGTCGCGCTCGCGGACGAGGCCGTGCTGCTCGGGCCGGCACGAGCCCGCGACAGCTATCTCAACATCGAGCGCTTGATCGAGGCCGCGCGGAAGACCGGTGCGGAGGCCGTGCATCCCGGCTACGGCTTCCTCTCGGAGAATGCCGAGTTCGCGCAGGCCTGCCTCGATGCAGGGCTCATCTTCGTCGGTCCGACCGCCGAGATGATGAATGCGATGGGCTCGAAATCAGGCTCGAAAGAGTTGATGGAGAAGGCCGGCGTGCCGCTAGTGCCCGGCTATCACGGCGAGGCCCAGGACGAGGCGACGCTGGCCAAGGCGGCGGACAAGATCGGTTTCCCCGTCCTAGTGAAGGCCTCCGCCGGCGGCGGCGGCCGCGGTATGCGCATCGTGCGCTCGGCCGATGAGTTGGCGTCTGCGATCGTCAGCGCCAAGCGCGAGGCCAAGGCCGCATTCGGCGACGACCGCATGCTGATCGAAAAGTACGTCGATAATCCCCGGCATATCGAGGTGCAGGTGATTGGCGACAGCCATGGCAATCTGCTCTCGCTGTTCGAGCGCGAATGCACCTTGCAGCGCCGGCACCAGAAGGTGATCGAGGAGGCGCCGTCGCCGACGCTCAATGCCGCGCAGCGCGAGACGGTCTGTGCCGCCGCGCGCAAGGCGGCGGGCGCGGTGAACTATGTCGGTGCCGGCACCATCGAGTTCGTCTCCGACGGCAAGGACGTGTTCTTCATCGAGATGAACACGCGCCTCCAGGTCGAGCATCCCGTGACCGAGCTGATCACAGGGATCGATCTGGTCGAGTGGCAGCTGCGCGTCGCCTTCGGCGAGGCGCTGCCGCTCAAGCAGGACGAGATCAAGCTCAACGGCCATGCGATCGAAGCGCGGGTCTATGCCGAGAATCCGACGAAGAACTTCATGCCGTCGGTCGGCAGAATCTCGACCTGGCGAATGCCGGCGGAAACCGGCGGCCTGCGCATCGATACCGGCTATCGCGAGGGCGATAGCGTCTCGCCTTACTACGATGCGATGTTGGCAAAGACGATTGCATGGGCGCCCACGCGGGACGTTGCGATCGACCGTCTGAACCGCGGCCTGGAGGAGTCCGATGTCCGCGGCATCGTCACCAACATCCCCTTCCTTTCCGCGCTGATCACGCACCCGAAGGTGCGCGCGAATGCCATCGATACCGGCTTTATCGAGCGCGAGCTGGCGGTGCTGACGTCGGCGGTGCCTGCGCCTGGAGAGCTCGAGCTCTGCGCCGCAGTCGCCGCGATCGTCAACGTGGAGCGGGAGACGGCGCAGGCGGAAGCGAATTCGCCCTGGCAGACCTTCGGCTGGCAGCCAGTCGGCCGCCGCCAGCGCAGCTTTGCGTTCCGCGTCGGCCATGGTCCGGAGCAGAAGATCGCGCTGAACTACGGCAGCGGGCCGTCGACGCTGGTGATCGGCGAGCGCGAGCTGGCGTTCACGATCGCTGCGAAGGACGGCGGCTTCGACCTGACCCTGGACGGCGTCAAATCATCGGTCGCGGCGGTGATCGATGGCCATGAGCTTTACCTGCGCACGCGCAACGGCCGCTTCGACCTGCACTGGGTCGATCCGTTCGGCGGCGAGAGCGAGGAGCATGTCGGCGAGGACAAGATCGCAGCGCCCTTGCCCGGCACGGTGGTTGCCGTGCTGGCCGAGGAGGGGGCGAAGCTCGACAAGGGCGCGCCGATTCTCACGCTCGAAGTGATGAAGATGGAGCAGACGCTGCGCGCGCCCTATGCCGGTGTGCTGAAGTCCATCAAGTGCAAGGTCGGCGACATCGTGCAGGAGGGCGTCGAGCTCGCCATGGTCGAGCCTGCAGGAGAGTGACATGAGCGACGAGGTCCGCATCGTCGAAATGGGGCCGCGCGACGGCCTGCAGAACGAGAAGACGCCTGTCAGCGTCGAGGCGCGCATCGCGTTCGTCGAGGCGCTGGTCGCGGCCGGCCTCGATACGGTCGAGGTTGGCGCCTTCGTCTCGCCCAAGGCCGTCCCGCAGATGGCTAGCTCGGACGCCGTACTGCGCGGCGTCGCGCATGTGAAGGACGCCGAATTTCACGTGCTGGTGCCGAACGAGAAGGGCTATGACGCCGCGCGTGCCGCGGGCGCCAAAGTGGTCTCCGTGTTCGCGGCGGCCTCCGAAGGGTTTTCGCGGGCGAACATCAACTGCACGATCGCGGAGTCCATCGCGCGCTTCAAGCCGGTGCTGGCGCGCGCCAGGGACGATGGCGTCAAGGTGCGCGGCTATATCTCCTGCGTGCTCGGCTGCCCGTTCGACGGCAAGATCAAGCCGAAAGCTGTCGCAGATCTTGCGAGCACGCTGTGGGATCTCGGCTGCTATGAGATCTCGCTCGGCGACACCATCGGCGTCGGCACGCCTGTTAAGGCCAAGGAGATGCTGCGCGCGGTTGCGGTCAACATCCCGCCGGCCAAGCTCGCGATGCATTTCCACGACACCTACGGCCAGGCGCTCGCCAATCTCTATGCGGGCCTGGAGGAAGGCGTCCGCGTCATCGATGCCGCCGCCGGCGGCCTCGGCGGTTGCCCCTATGCGCCGGGCGCGACGGGGAATGTCGCGACCGAAGACGTCGTCTATATGTTCGAAGGCATGGGGATCAGGACGGGTATCGATATGGAGAAGCTGCTGGCGGCTACGAACGCGATGAGCGGCGTGCTGGGCAAGCCGCCCGTGAGCCGCGTGGCATCGGCGTTGAATGCGAAGAAGAAGCGGGTGACCTCGTAAAGCTTCGTAGGGTGGGTTAGTTCTGTGATTGCGCGAAGCGCAATCACTCGGCGTAACCCACCTCTTTGGTATCCGCGGAGACGAAAGTGGTGGGTTACGCCCTGCGACTGCGCTTTGCGCAGTCGCAGGTCTAACCCACCCTACGAAATCTGCGGTCAGGCCGCCTTCAGCCCGACATCCGGCAAACGCGGCCGGTTCTTGAGCGCCTTGGCCATCATGGCCTCGACCTCGGCCTTCTCCTGCGGCAGCAGTGCGAGGCGGGGCGGGCGGGTCAGGGCGGTGCCGCGGCCCATGATGTGCTCGCACAGCTTGATGCATTGGACGAGGTCCGGGCGGGCATCGAGATGCAGGAGCGGCATGAACCATTCGTAGAGCGGCATGGCCTCGGCCAAGCGTCCGGCCTTGGCCAGGCGGAACAGCGTCTCGCCTTCGCGCGGGAAGGCGTTGGACATGCCGGAGACCCAGCCGACGGCGCCCATGGCGACGCTCTCGACGATGACGTCGTCGAGACCTGCGAACAGCACGAAGCGGTCGCCGACCATATTGCGGGTGTCGATGAAGCGCCGCGTATCGCCGGAGGAATCCTTGAAGCAGACCACGGTCTCGACGTCGGCGAGCGAGGCCAGGATGTCGGGCGTGACGTCGTTCTTGTAGATCGGCGGATTGTTGTAGAGCATCACCGGCAGGTCGGTCGCAGAGGCGACGGCGCGGAAATGCGCGGCGGTCTCGTGCGGCTTGGCGGAATAGACCAGCGCCGGCATCACCATGACGCCGTCGATGCCGACGCGTGCGGCTTCCTTCGCGGTCTCGACCGCAAACGCGGTGGTGAATTCGGCGATGCCGCACAGCACGGGCACGCGGCCCTTCGCGACCGACTTCGCCGCCTCCATGATCGCGACCTTCTCCTTGCGCTCCAGCGAGGTGTTCTCGCCGACCGAGCCGCAGACGATCAGGCCGGAGACGCCGTCGCGGATCAATCCGTCCATCACCTTGGCGGTCGCATCGATGTCGAGCGAGAGATCGTCGTGGAATTGGGTGGTGACGGCCGGGAAGACGCCTTCCCAGGCAACGCGGCGGCTCATGGTTTGACTCCAGGTGAATATGCCGGCGGGGGCTGGAGCCGCCGGCTTTTGTGAAAGGGATGGGGAACGGGATCAGAGCGTCGCGCCGACCTTGCGCAGCTCGGCGAGGACAGGGGCCTTGGGCAGCCAGATCTTGTCGAACTCGGCAATCACGGCCTCGGTGTCCTTGGCGTCGACCTGGCGGATCGGGATCGGCGCGTTCTTGAAGTTTTCGATCAGCGCCGGCTCGTTGCCGGCGAGCTCGTCGATCTGCGCGTCCAGCGTCGACTTGATCGTCTTGGTGATCAGCTCGCGGTCGGCGGCGGGCAGCGATTGCCAGACGCGGCCGGAGACGACCGCGGCCATCGGCATGAAGACGGCATTCATCTGCAGGATCACCTTCGACACCTTGTCGAAGCGCTGGTTCCAGGAGAATTCGAGATCAGCCTCGAGGCCGTCGACCTGGCCATTGGCCATGGCGTCGAACACCTGCGGCGTCGGGATCGGCGTCGGCGCTGCGCCGAGGGAGGAATAGAAATCGCGATAGACCGGCGTCGGGTTGATGCGCAGCTTCATGCCCTTGATGTCGGCGAGCGAGTTCAGGTCCTTGGAGGAGAACACCGCGCGCATGCCGGTGATGCCCCATCCGAGTCCGATGGTGCCGGTCTCCTGCGGCAGCACCTCGAACAGCTTCACCGCCGCCGGATGCCGCACGAACTTGGCCACTGCCGGCGTCGAGCGCACGATATAGGGCGCGTTGATAGCGGCGATGTGCGGCACGCGCGAGCCGAGCTCGGCGGCCTGGATGAAGCCCATGTCGAGCGCGCCGGACTGCAATTGCTGCATCATCGCGGTCTCGTTGCCGAGCTGGCCGGAGTGAAACACGGTCAAGGTCAGGCGGCCGTTGGTGGCGGCCTTGAGCTCGTCGCCGAATTTGAGCGCGGCCTTGTTCCAGGAATGGCCGTTCGGCGTGATCAGGCCGAGACGGAATTCCTTGGCCTGGGCGAGCGCGAGCGAGGGGGCGAACACCGAGGCGGCGGCACTGGCGGCGAGAAAGCGGCGGCGTGAAAGCGGCATAATCGGGCTCCTTTCGGATGGGCCTATTTGACGAGGATCAGCGAGAGCGAGGGATAGAGCGAGAGCAGCACCAGGAGGACGCAGGAGATGACGAAGAAGGGCAGCGTCACCATGAACATCCTGCCGGGCTTGGCGCCGGTGACGGCGGCCGCGACGAAGAAGCAGAGCCCGACCGGCGGCGACAAGAGCCCGAGCACGAGGTTGATCACCACGACGACGCCGAACTGCCGGGGGTCGATGTGATAGATCTCGGTTGCGACCGGCAGCAGGATCGGCACCGTCATGATCAGGCCGGGAATGCCGTCGATGACCGTGCCGATCACGAGCAGGATGACGTTGCAGATCAGCATGAAGCTGACGGGATCCTTGGCGGCGGTCTGGATCCAGGCGGCGGTCTCCTGCGGCACCTTGCCGAAGATCAGCACCCAGGAGAACACGGCGGCGGCCGCCACCAGAAACAGCACGATCGCCGAATAGATGGCGCTGCGCAGCATCATCTGCGGCAGCTGCGAGAACTCGAATTCCTTGGTCCAGAACTTTCCGACCAGCGCGGCGGCCACCGCGCCGACGGCGGCGGATTCCGTCGCGTTCGCGAGGCCGCCGAGGATGGTGCCGACGATGACGATCGGGATCAGCAGTGTCGGCGAGGTCCGCAGGATGGTCATAACGCGCTGGCGCGGCGTCTGGTAGTCCGCGCGGGGATAGTTGTAGATGTAGCCCATCAGCGCGATGACGAGGCAGAACATCACGGTGAGGATGACGCCGGGCACGATGCCGGCGATCAGCATGTCGCTGACCGAGACCTGCGCCAGCACGCTGTAGACCACGAACATCACCGAGGGCGGGATGATCGGGCCGAGCATGCCGCCATAGGCGGTGAGGCCCGCGGCGAAGGTCTTGTCGTAGCCCTTCTTCTCCATCTCCGGGACCATGATCTGGGCCATGATCGCGACCTGCGCGGTCGCAGATCCCAGGATGGAGGAGATGAACATGTTGGCGAGGATGTTGACGTAGGCGAGCCCGCCCTTGAGCGAGCCGACGAAGGCCATCGCCATGTCGACGATACGCCTTGTGATGCCGCCGCCATTCATGATCTCGCCGATCAGGATGAACAGCGGGATCGCGATCAGGCCGTAGCTGTCGACGCCGCCGAACAGCTGCAGCGGATAAGACTGGAACAGCACCGGGTTGCCCGAGGCGGCGATATAGACGAGGCCGGCAAGGCACAGGCAGAGCCCGATCGGCACGCCGACCAGCATGAACGCCATGAAAGCCGCTGACGTGATCATCAATTGACCCCGTCGAGCTCGGAGAGCTGAAAGCCCTTCGGCGGCGTGCGCGGGACCAGCTCGAGATCTTCCAGAAGATTGGCGAGGCCATGGACGGTCATGGACACCGCGAAGATCGGCAGCGTCAGATAGAGCACCCAGGTCGGCCAGTTCAGCGTCTGGGTGCGCTCGGTGTAGAGGAAGTTGAAGGTCTCGGCGGCGAGCTTGCGCCCGTCGAAGCCGGCGCGGGCGAGGCCGACCGGATCCATCCAGAGCACGCAGGTGACAATCAGCGCGACGCCGAACACGACGACGAGGCCGGTCGAGATCACCTTAGCGGTCTTCTGGTGCTGCAGCGACAGCCGCTCCGTCAGCATGGTCACCGCGAAATCGAGCCGCAGCCGCGTCATCGCGGACGCCCCGATGAAGGTCAGCCAGACCACGCAATAGACGGCGGATTCGTCGATCCAGTAGATCGGGAAATGCGAGTAGCGGGTGACGACGTTCACCAGGATCAGGCCGGTGAGCAGGTACATCAGGGCCATCAGCGCCAGCCGCTCGCAGGCGAGCAGGGCACTCGACATCCGGACGATCATGCGTCGGAGGCTGAGTGCGCGCGTGGCCGGCATCGTCTGCTCGATCATGAAAGAGGCCCCAACCCCCGAAGATTTGTCGTGCGATTGCCGAATGTATAAATTATACATTTTGGGTGTCAAACGGAGTTTGCGGTCATTTCGGCGGCAGGGCGCGCTTTTGCTGGGCACTTTGCTTGTGGCGCGTTGGCTTTTGCCGGGCAGCTCAACATGCAAGACAGGGTCCGCGTCGGTCGCGCGAGTCGGGAAGGACAACAGACGATCAGATGAAACAGCCTCTGAAGCATCGCACCCTGTCGGCTGCGATCGTCGACCAGCTCCGCCAGGCGATCCTCGATGGCACCTATCCGGCCGGATCGCAGCTGCGCCAGGATGCGCTCGGCGAGGCCTATGGCGTCAGCCGCATCCCCGTGCGCGAGGCGCTATTCCAGCTCGAAGCGGAAGGCCTGGTGCGGATCGTGCCGCAGAAGGGCGCCATCGTCTCGGAGCTGTCGCTGGACGAGATCAACGACGTGTTCGACCTGCGCCGCATCCTGGAGCCGCGGCTGCTGGCGCAGTCGGCGCCGCGCTTCACCTCAGACGATTTCGACGGGCTCGACGACATCCACCGGAGCTTCGAGAAGGCGATCAAGGCGCGCAATGTCAGCGACTGGGGTCAGCTCAACGCCGATTTCCACATGGCGCTCTACGTCCATGCCCCGCAGCCGCGCACCCGCGCGATCGTGCTCTCGCTGCTGCAGACCAGCGACCGCTACACGCGGCTGCAGCTCTCGAACACGAAGGCGATGGGCATTGCCGAGAAGGAGCACGCCCAGCTGATCGCGCTCTGCCGCGCGCAGAAGGTCGAGGAGGCCTGCCGGTTCCTGGAGCGGCACATCGAGGCCGTGCGCAAGGATTTATTGCAGGTCGTGGCGAACGCGCCGAAGTCGCGGCGGACGAGCGAGCCATAATCGATGTGCCCGTAGCCCGTAGGATGGGTAGAGCGCAGCGAAACCCATCAATTCCGTCCGCGCGGGGAGACGATGGGTTTCGCTGCGCTCTACCCACCCTACGGCAGTTGCGATCGTCGTCACCTGCTCCCGTCCGGCCCCATCACGAGGTCCGGCAGCCAGGTCGAGATCCCCGGCACGACACACAGCAGCAGCACCGCGAGCATCATCAAGAGCACGAAGGGCAGCGTGCCCCAGATCACCTCGCGCAGAGGAATATCCGGCGCGACGTTACGGATGACGAAGATGTTGAGGCCGACGGGCGGATGGATCAGCCCCATCTCCATCACGATGGTCATGACCACGCCGAACCAGATGATGTCGAAATTGGCGGCGCGGAGCGGCGGCAGGATGATCGGTGCCGTCATCAGGATGATCGAGACCGGCGGCAGGAAGAAGCCGAGCACGACGACCATGACGAGGATCGCGAACAGCAGCTCCCAGCGCGGCAGGTGCATCGCGACGATGGATTCGGCGACCGATTGCGAGATGTGCAGGTAGCTCATCACGTAGGAATAGAGCAGCGACATGCCGATGATCATCATCAGCATGGTCGATTCCCGGATCGTCGACTTCATGATCGGGGCGAGGTCGCTCGGGCGCCACACGCTGTAGATCGCCGCGATCAGCGCCAGCGCCAGGAGGCCGCCAAGGCCGGCAGTCTCCGACGGCGTGGCATAGCCGCCATAGAGCGCGATCATGACGCCGGTGAGCAACAGCACGAAGGGGATCACGCGCGGCAGCACGCTGAAGCGCTCGGCGAGCGTATACTCGTCGCGGGTGAGGATCGCAGCCTCCGGCCCGCCATTCTTGTAGACCGCTTCGGCCGCCTTGTATTCCTGGCGGAAACGGATCACGGCATAGGCGCCGAACAGCGTGACCAGCAGTAGGCCCGGCCCGATGCCGGCGAGGAACAGCCGTCCCAGCGACTTTTCGGCAGCGACCGCGAACAGGATCATGGTGATGGAGGGCGGAAGCAGGATGCCGAGCGTGCCGCCGGCAGCGATGATCCCAGCGGCGAAGCCGCCGGAATAGCCGCGCTTGCGCATCTCGGGGATACCGGCCGAGCCGATCGCCGAGCAGGTCGCGGGCGAGGAGCCCGCCATCGCCGCGAACAAGGCGCAGGCGAACACGTTGGCGACGCCGAGTCCGCCGGGGACGCGATGCAGCCAGGCATGCAGAGCCGAATAGAGATCCTGGCCCGCGCGCGACTTGCCGATCGCCGCGCCCTTCAGGATGAAGAGCGGGATCGACAGAAGCGTGATCGAGGCCATCTCCTCGTAGACGTTCTGCGTCACCGTATCGAGCGAGGCCGAGGGCATGTAGATGCCCATGAACACGACCGCGACCGCGCCGAGCGCGAACGCAATCGGCATGCCCGAGAACATCACCAGCAGCGTCGCAATGCCGTAGGCAAGGCCAATGCCGAAAACGCTCATGGCCGCTTGGCTCCGGTGAAGGGCAGCGCAAGCTGCACGAGAATCTGGAGGCAGAGCAGGCTCATCCCGAGTGCCATCAGCGAATAGGGGATCGCGAGCGGCGGCGACCACATCGAGTTGGAGACTTGGCCGTCGACATAGGCCTCATGGGCCAGGGTCCAGGACTTCCAGGTGAAGAAGGCGCAGAACAGGAATGTGGCGGCATCGACCAGCCAGAGGCGAACCCTGTTCGCGAGTGGCGACAGCAGGCCGACGAAGGCCTCGATGCCGATGTGACCGCGGCTCTGCTGCACATAGGCCGCCGTCATGAAAGTAGCGCCGACCAGGAGGAACACGGCGGCCTCGTCCTGCCAGTAATTGGCGGCCTTGAACAGCGCGCGGCTGAGCACGCTGTAGCTCAGGATGGTGCAGGCCGCGACCAGCGCAATCGCGGCGAACACGACGATGATGCTGTTGAGGACGGCGAGACCGCGATCGATCGCCGCCGCAGGGCCGGTCCCTGCGGCAACGCTCGCCCGGTCGTCACGATCCGGAAGCGGACCGTGGCTCATGCCGCGACGTCGATGGCGAGCTTGAGCAGGTTTGCGGCGGTCGCGGTCTTGGCGCTGTAGTCCTTCCAGGCGGTGTCGCGGGCGATGTCGCGCCACTTGCCGACGGTCGCGGCGTCGAGCACCGAGACCTTGGCGCCGGCCTTCTCATAGACCTTGGCGACCTCGACGTCGTCGTCCTGCGCGCCCTTGCGGCCGAAGGCTTCGAGCTCGGTGCCGACCGCGAGCAGGATGTCCTGATGGTTCTTCGGCAGCTTGTCGAAGATCGCCTTCGACATCATCAGCGGCTCAAGCATGAACCAGTAGGAGGCGCCTGCGCCTGATGTCAGCGACTTCGCGACCTCTTCGAGGCGGAACGAGATCAGGCTGGTCGAGGAGGTGATGCCGGCATCGCAGGCGCCGGTCTGCATCGCCGCGTAGATTTCGTTGGAAGGCACCGACAGCACCGAGGCGCCGGCGGTCTGCAGCACCATGTCCATCTCGCGCGAGCCGCCGCGCACCTTGAGACCCTTGGCGTCTTCCGGCGCGACGATCGGCCTAGAGCGGCTGGCGACGCCGCCGGCCTGCCAGACCCAGGTGAGCAGGATGATGCCCTTGTCGGCGAGGAAGTCGGTCAGCGCCTTGCCGACGGGCTCCTTCTTCCAGCGCAGGCCCTGATCGTACGTGGTCACCAGGCCCGGCATCAGGCCGATATTGGTCTCCGGCACCTCGCCGCCGGCATAGGGCATCGGATAGAGGCTGATATCGAGCGCGCCTTTGCGCATGGCGGAGAACTGCGCGTTGGTCTTGATCAGCGAGGAGTTCGGATAAATCTCGGCGGCAATGTCGCCATTGCTGCGCTTACTCACTTCGGCGGCGAACATGCGGCAGAGCCGGTCGCGGAAGTCGCCCTTGTCGATGGTGCCGCCCGGAAATTGATGTGAGATCTTCAGCGCGGTCGCGGCCTGCGCGGTGCCAGTGCCGAAGCGCAGAATGGCGGGTGCCGCGACGGCGGTCGCGATCAGATGTCGGCGCGTAATCATGGTGTGATTCCTTGGACTGTTCTTGTTGGTGTGATTTGGGTCGGGTCTCGTCAGACCGGCGTTCGGGCCCATCCTAGCCGGTCTTCCACCCGATATTCTCTCATCTGATAGTTCGAGACCGAATGCCCCGGCAAGTGCCGGCCGTGCTGCGCTGCACACTTGCGATCCCGGTTGTGAGCGCGAAGCACGCCGTACAACGGATGGCGGATAGCTCGCCAAAATTTATCGACAGCGGCGTAACAACGCCGGCTGGCGATCCGTCGATATTGAATAGCGGCGTCCGTCGCTGACAAACACGCATCTCGAAGGAAAGATGAACCATGACCATTCGCACCCGCATCGTGCTCGGCGTCTCGGCTGCCGCTCTCTCGCTAGGCCTCGCATTTGCGCCGGCCGCCTTTGCTCAGGACAAGATGGGCAAGGACGACGGCATGATGAAAAAGGACACGATGTCCAAGGACGGCATGATGAAGAAGGACCACATGTCCAAGGACGACGGCATGAAGAAGGACCACATGTCGAAGGACGGCATGAAGAAAGACGACGGGATGATGAAGAAGAACTGATCCCTGCTCGTCGTCGCGCGACGACCCTTTGGCGGACCGCGCCCTCTCGAAATCCGGCGGCGGCCCTTGAGGCCGCCTCCGGAATGATAGTTTAGTTCAAGTTCAACTGAACGTGACCAGCGAGTCTTACTTGCGCTTTGCCTTGCGGGCGGCGTAGCGCGCATCGCGCTTGGCCTTCTGCTCGGCCTCGAGCGCAGCCTGCCTCTCGGCGGCTTCCTCAGCTTCCCGCGCGATCCGCGCAGCTTCGGCGGCCTTGGCCTCTTCCTCGAGGCGCTTCTGCTCGGCCTTTTCGGCCTCGCGCGCGGCCTTTGCCTCGGCACGCTTGGCCGCGAGTGCCTCGCGTTCAGCACGGCGCGCGATCACCGCCGGATCATCGGGGCCCGGCTGCGATTTGAACTTGTTCAAAAGATTCTTGCGGGCATCCTGTGCCGCCTTTTGCCGGTCTGCGAAGCCGGGTTCCCTGAATCCACTCATCGACGAGCCTTGTCTTCCTCGCTTTCGATCCTACATCGGTGCCTGTTGGTACGTCGGCTGGGCATAGCAGGCGCCACGCGACGCAGAAGCGTGTACATCGGCGCGCGTCGCGAAGCCACCCATAATCGCAGCCGATCAGGTCAACGAAAAATCGCCCCCCGACGATCTCTCGTAGCCCGGAAAAACTGCTGAATTGTGATCTCCCTCATAAGGGAGCACACGGGCGACGCCTAGCGTCCGCCCGCTACGAGACGGAGCACGGGCATGACAATCTCAAGACCAAGCCTGAAGGCGCTCGCGGTTGCCTTTGCCCTGGCAAGCGTGGCCGGCGCCGCGCTGCTGCTTGCTCGTCCGCAGCCCATCGAAAGTGCCGTGCTGGGAGCGGATTGGGAATGCACCCGGACCGCATTCGTGCTCACGAGCTGCGCACCGCGCGTCCAGGAGGCCATTCCGGCGGTCGAAACCTCGCGCAGGGATCCGGTCCCGCCGACCCGGGGCTGATCGGGCTGTGACGCGACGCCGCAGAGGTGGTAAAGCCAGCGCGCCAGCGTGCCCAGGCGGCCATGTCGAAGCCAGAGCCCAGATCCAAACCGGGCGAGGAGCGCCATCCTCGACCGAACCGTCAGCCCAAGCGTCCGTCAGGCGGCGACCGCCGCGGCGCGCTCGCGGGATTGATCATCGCGGTCGTGATCCTCGGCGTCGGCTGGTGGCTTGCCCGAGATCTGACGGCAGCCAGCAAGATGCAGGATTGCCTGATGTCCGGGCGAAGCAATTGCAACGTGATCGAGCCGGCTCGCTAGCCGCGCTCCAGCACGGCCCGTAGGGCTGAAAAAAGGTCCCGCTCTTAATCATTTGTAACGGGACTTAGCCGATCAAGCAGGGCAGTGATTTCGGCCGGCATCAGCCCGACGCGCGGCGATTCGTCGATCGCGCCCGGGAAGCACGGCCGTGGAAAGAGCAGGGGGCTAGCGCGCATGAGTGCGTCCAAACGCATCAAGATCATCATTCCCGTGGTCTCCGCCATCTCGTTGGTCGCGCTGTCGGCGCAAGCCCAGGAGGCCAGGCCGCCGAAAGACGCCGGCCCACCGCCGGCCGGGCCGGCTGCAGGCGCGCCGCCACAGGCCAATCCGGCCATGCGCAAGGGCCCTCCGCCCCAGCAGGCGGCCCGGCCTGCGCAGCCCGGCGGTCAACCCAATGCAGGTCACAACGCCGGCGGCCCGCCGCCCGGACGTCACGTTGCGCGCGGTCCTGCTCCGGCACGGGACTGGGGCGGACACACCTATCGCGGCAATCTCGCCTGGGAGGGCGGACGCTGGCGCCACGAAGTCCGCCATGGCCGCTCCGGCTGGTGGTGGGACGTTGGCGGCGTCTGGTATTATTATCCGCAGCGCATGGCTGGCCCGCCGGCCTACATCTCAGAGGACTATATCGACGACGTGCCGGTGGCCTATGCCCCGCCTCCGGTGGCCTATGCGCCGCCACCTCCGCCGCCGCCACCGGCTGATCCCGGCGCAAGCGCGCTTGGCGGCGCGATCGTCGGCGGCCTGCTGGGCGGCCTGATCTCGGGCAATGCAACAGGGGCTGCCGCTGGCGCGGTCTTCGGCGGTGCGACGGGCGCCATCGCCGGCGCGACCGCGGCATCCCAGCCCGGCTATTACTGGGCGCAGGGCACCTGCTACTACCGCTATCCGAACGGCCAATATGTGCAGGTCGATCCCCGCGCCTGCTATTGAGCTTTCTGTTGAGTTTTCGTGGCCGGATTGAACCATTGAGGCGGGCTTGGCCCGCCTCATCTTTTTGCACGCCGGCGGCCGCTTTGAATTAGCTCTGGCGCTCGCCGCCGCCTCACGCAAATCTCAAAGAAAAATGACGGGATGATTCGCGGGGATATGGGACATGCTGGATGCCATCCAGATCAGCCTGGCGCTTTGGGCCATGATCGTTTGCGGCGGAATTAAACTCTCGCAGGTGCTGCCCAGCCTGATCTAAGGCGCGCTCAGCGGGCAGACCAATCGCTTCGTCTGTCAGGACACGAGCCAGCTGAAGAACGCGATCGAGGCCCAGACCAGGCCGGCGATCCAGGCCACCATGACGGCGCCGATGGTGCCGAGATAGGCGATGCCGAGCAGGTCCGCGCGATGTCGCTGCGTCGGGACGATGACTTCGGTTGCTGCTTTGCGTGTCATGACCGGACATCACCTATGAAGCCTTACCCATGAAGTCTTGGCAGCTGTTTAGCGGAGATGTCGCGGACAGGCTGTGACGTGGTTCACAGATCGGTCCACGAAGACTGGCGGGGGACCCCGCAATCATACGGACGAAATTGCCACGCGCTCGTCCAGATGGCCGGCTAGAGTCTGCCTCATGTACACCGAGTACGATCCGCAGCATGAGGCCGAGGCCGCAATGAAGCGCGCCGCGGAGGCCGAGGGTGCCGACAGGCAACGGCTGATCCAGCTTGCCCTGGCATGGCACGAACTCGCCCGCGATCTGCGCGATGAGCAAGCCGGCGCCTCGCATCCAGCCGGCCACAGGCCTCCGGTCCGATAGCACTGACATGAGAAAAACCCCGTGCTCGGGGGGACAAGCACGGGGTCCTTCAAAGCCGACCGGGGCTGGCGGGTCGGCACCACTCTATTCCGTTACCAACGCGCTGATTGCGCATTCGTTCCCAATCGATCCGGCACTGAAATCCCGTCAAATTGCAGAGACCTCTACCGCAGGAAGCCATCGTTAACGAATGCTCCGCGCGATCGCATTGCGGTCGCGATTCGTGCTTGCGAACGAAGCGGAGTCGGACCGTGAACAAACAAAAAGCCCGCGCAGGGGCTCAGTGTTTTACGCCGCTTCCGTCTTCGGAACGGCGTCGGCATTCACCGACAGCTTGACGACGTCGCCTTCGACGGCACCGACATATTTCGTGTCGATATAGTGATGATGGTCCTTGTGACCTTCCGGGCTGTCCTTGCGCGTCAGCTTTATGCGGTTGCCCTCGAGGCGATCGACGGTGCCGACATGTGCGCCGTCCTTGCCGATGATTTTCATGTGCTCTCTGATGTCAGCCATGCTGTCCTCCTTGCATGGACTCAACTGCGAAGGCGCCTGTTCGTTGCAGCAGGCGCGTTGGACCCGCTTGGTTCTCCAAACGTTGACGCCTGATTGGATCTGTCAAGAAGCGCAATGGAGACCATTCGAGCCTATCTGCAGCGCAAGCACGAGGAACTCAGGCTGTTGAACGGCGGCCTGAGAAGCCCGCTCGATTTGGCGCCTCCCTGTTCCGTCGACGATGTCGTTCGTTCCAAATTCCAGATCACTGCCGCGCTCAGGGCGGAGCACGAATTGCACGAGTGGAAGGCGACGGAGACAGCCTGGTCGCATACGGCCGATCCCGCCAGCGGGCCGTTCGAGTTCAGTTACGACTACCAGCGGGCCGATCTCACGGTACGCGGCCCGTCATTCTACGAGCTCGACGGCGGCTGCACGAGCACGGCGATCTACACCGCTTCGGGGATGGCGGCGATCTCCGCGGTACTGCTTGCCTCCGCGCGGATCGTCGCGAAGGCCGATATCCTGTTGCTGCCAGGCTCCTACGGCGAGACGCTGGAGCTGATCCGAAGCTTCATCCCGCATTTGCGGATCGAGGCCTTGAAGCTGCCGCTCGGCGAGGCGTTTACACGGGGGAGTGCGCGGCGGATCCTGCTGCTGGATTCCTGCTCGGTCGCCGGCGCCATCGAGGCGGTGCTGCGCCGTGACGGCTCGGGCCTCGATCTCCTAATTTTCGACACGACGTGCTTCGCCGGCAGGTCGGGGCGCATCAGGCGGGTTTTGAGGTGGGCCGGGCGACACGGAATTCCGCTGGTGCTGGTGCGAAGCCACAACAAGCTCGATTCGCTCGGAGCGGAATATGGCCGGCTCGGCTCGGCCGTTTTCGTGCACGGGCATGAGCGTCGACCGAGGGCAGGGGGAGTTGAATGGACACGTCTCGCGTCCGAAACCCGCAACGCGGTGCGGCTGCTCGGCGGCGCGGCATTGCCGGCCCACTTCCCGCCCTTCGCCGGCAGCGCGGCGTATTGGGCGCTGATGAAACGGCGCGTGGCGGCGATCCTGCGCAACGGCCGAAGCTCGGCACGATATTTTGCCGCCGAGATCCCGGCACTCTCGGCTCAGCTTCGCTTCACCCACGGTCTCTACGTGACCCTTCGCGGAAGGCGCGCGCTCGACGAGGCGGCAGCGCGGCAGGCTGCCGAGGACATGAGCTGCGAATTGCGCCGCGAGGGCTTTCCCCTTCGCCACGCCGGCAGCTTCGGCTTCGACTTCGCCGCGACCGAATGGTTTCACGACGCCACGACCGATCAGTACAGCGTCCGGGTGGCGGTCCCGGACCTGCCGACGGAGGTGTGGGGCGATCTCACCGCTTCCATTGCGCGGTGGTGGCGCGGTCATCAGCCGGCAGGTGGTGGATAGCCCGGCAGGAGGGCGCGCCGATCAGTCGACCGCCAGGCAATATTCCAGTTGCGGCTTCTCGCGGTCGCGGCGCGTCCACCCCTGAAGGGTAAATGCAGGCTGACCTTGTCCCGTTGCGGCGCCAAGGATTGAGGCTTGGGCCAACTTGATGGGCTTTGTGATCGCATTGGTGTTCACGACGCCTGCGTCGACTGCCAAATACGATATCGCAACGACCGCGACCGCAGATGCGATCGCCATTCTCGTCAGCTCGGATTGCTGCATTCAAAACCTATCGGACGCATCTCGCCCGGCGCTTACATAGGGCTGATCGGCGCCGGTCAAAGGCCGGCATATGGTTACCCACGCGTTCGTGAAGAACGGCGGACAACGAGCTGGCGATCCCGGCAGGACTCGAACCTGCAACCCGCGGAGTAGAAATCCGCTACTCTATCCAGTTGAGCTACGGGACCGTCTTGAGCCGGCCGGTATGGGCCGGCCGGATTGGCCAGCTGGCCGTTCATGTAGCATGCCAATATGAAAAATTGGGTGTTTCGCCAAGCCTGAACCGAACCGTTTTCCTCAGTGCGGCGACAAAGCGGAACGGTGGGGTGTCAGGGTGCCGGGTTGAGCGGCAGCGGACTGGACGATGGATCACATCGCCGGGAACGCTGAACAGCTTCCGGGACACGGCCGCCGGTCGACTGGTCAGGTAGTGCTGCGCCATCAGGACGGCGTGCGCAGCGGTATCTCGGCCGGTCTCCTCTGGGCTTGCCTTGTCATGGCGAAAGCGACGCTTTGCACCTTCTGGTTCCATCGCCTTGAGTCCGTCACCTTTCCGCGCATTTCATTTGCCGCCGCGGCGTTCGTCCGCGCTTTCCGGGAGTCCTCCATGATCGGTCTTGTTCGCGCCGTCACAATCTGCGCCGCGCTGGCGCTCGGCCTCGTCGCTGCGCAGGCCGCCGACAAGGCGTTCAAACGCGACGACCTCGCCGATTCCGCGATCAAGCTGGAGGCCCAGATCAAGAGCGAGGCGGGGCCGGTCGCCAAGTCCAACGCGACGCTGAAGACGGACGCCGACGCCGCCTTCCGGCGCAATGATTATCGCACCGGCCTTTCGGTGCTCGGCCAGATCGCCGCGACAACGCCCGAGGATGCCGGCAACTGGCTGCGGCTCGCCAAGGTCATCTTCCAGATCTCGCCGAAGAGCTCGAGCGAGCAGACCTTCCTGCTGGAGCGCGCCTCGACCGCGGCCTACATCGCCTACCAGCGTGCCGGCAATGCGGGCGAGGAGGCCGACGCGCTCGCCGTGCTCGGCAAGGCGCTGGCCGAACGCAAGCTGTGGCGGCCGGCACTGGATGCGCTGCGGCTGTCGCTCGACATGCGCGAGGTCGCCGACGTCCGCGGCCAATATGAGAAGATGCGCGACGAGCACGGTTTCCGGCTGCTCGACTATACTGTGGACTCGGACTCGGCGAGCCCGCGTGCCTGCTTCCAGTTCTCCGAGGAACTCGCCAAGCGCACCGATTTCGCGCCGTTCCTGGCTCTCGCCGGGCAGGACAAGCCGGCGCTGTCGGCCGAAGGCAAGCAGCTCTGCGTCGACGGGTTGAAGCACGGCGAGCGCTACAACATCAATTTGCGCGCCGGTTTGCCGTCGACCGTGAAGGAGGGGCTGCCGAAATCGGCCGAGTTCAACATCTATGTCCGCGACCGCAAGCCGTTCGTGCGCTTCACCAGCCGCGCCTATGTGCTGCCGCGGACCGGCCAACGCGGCATTCCCGTCGTCAGCGTCAACACGCCCGCGGTCAACATCAACGTCTTCCGGATCGGCGACCGCAACCTGATCAACACGGTGGTCGACAGCGATTTCCAGAAGACGCTGTCGAAGTACCAGCTCAGCGAGCTCGGCGACGAGCGGGGCGTCAAGGTCTGGACCGGCGAGCTTGCGACCGCGACGACGCTGAACCAGGACGTCATCACGGCATTCCCGGTCGACCAGGCGCTCGGCGAGCTCCAGCCCGGTGTCTACGTCATGACGGCCGCGGCCAGGAGCTCGGACGAAGTCTACCAGCTCGCCACGCAATGGTTCATCGTCTCCGACCTCGGCATCTCCGCTTACTCCGGCAATGACGGCATCCATGTCTTCGTCAACTCGCTGGCGTCGACCGATCCGGTCAGCAAGGCCGAGGTGCGCCTCGTCGCCCGCAACAACGAGATCCTGGCGACGCGCAAGACCGACGAGACCGGTCACGTGCTGTTCGAGGCCGGCCTTGCGCGCGGCGAGGGCGGATTGTCGCCGGCGATGTTCACGGTCACCGGCGAGAAAGCCGACTATGCCTTCCTGAGCCTGAAGACGTCGGCCTTCGATCTGTCCGACCGCGGCGTTTCGGGGCGCGCCGTGCCGGCAGGCGCCGATGCCTTCGTCTATGCCGAGCGTGGCGTCTACCGCTCCAGCGAGACCGTCTTCCTCACCGTGCTGCTCCGCGACGGGCAGGGCAATGCCGTCACCGGCGGGCCGATGACGCTGGTGGTCGAGCGCCCCGACGGCGTCGAATATCGCCGCGCCGTGCTGGCGGATCAGGGTGCCGGCGGCCGCACGCTGTCCGTGCCGCTCAATTCGGCCGTCCCGACAGGAACGTGGCGGGTGCGCGCCTTCACCGATCCGAAGGGGGCTTCGGTCGGCGAGACCACCTTCATGGTCGAGGATTACGTGCCCGATCGGATCGAATTCGACTTGTCCGCCAAGGACAAGCTGATCAAAGCTAACGCTCCAGTGGAGCTTAAGGCCGACGGTCATTTCCTCTACGGCGCCCCAGCCTCGGGCCTTCAGCTCGAAGGCGACATGCTGATCGCGCCCGCGGCCGAGCGGCCCGGCTTTGCCGGCTACAAGTTCGGCGTCGACGACGAGGAAACCACCTCGAACGAGCGCACTCCGCTGGAGAACCTGCCTGAGGCCGATGCCAACGGCGTTGCGACCTTCCCGGTGACATTGGACAAGCAGCCGGCCTCGACGCGTCCGCAGGAGGCCCAGATCTTCGTCCGCATGGTCGAGACCGGCGGCCGCGCCGTCGAGCGCAAGATCGTGCTGCCGGTCGCGCCCGCGACGGCGCAGATCGGCATCAAGGCGCTGTTCGGCGACAAGAACGTCGCCGAGGGCGACAAGGCCGAGTTCGACGTCGTGTTCGTCTCGCCGGAGGGCGAGAAGCTGCGCCGCGACGGTCTGCGCTACGAGCTCCTGAAGATGGAGTCGCGTTACCAGTGGTACCGCCAGAACAATTACTGGGAGTATGAACCGGTCAAGTCGACCTCGCGCGTCGCGGACGGTGACGTCACGATCGCCGCCGACAAGCCGACGCGGATCTCGCTCGCGTCGCAGCCCGGCCGCTACCGGCTCGACGTCAAGTCGAACGACGCCGACGGCCCGGTGACCTCGGTGCAGTTCGACGTCGGCTGGTATTCCGACGGCAGCGCCGACACGCCGGACCTGCTGGAGACCTCGATCGACAAGCCGCAATACGCCTCCGGCGACACCATGACGGTCTCGGTCAACGTCCGCAGCGCCGGCAAGCTGACCGTCAACGTGCTCGGCGATCGCCTGCTGACGACGCAGACCATCGACGTCAAGGAAGGCACCGCGCAGGTGAAGCTTCCGATCGGCACGGATTGGGGCACCGGTGCCTATGTGGTGGCGACGCTGCGCCGTCCGCTCGACGCCGCGGCCCAGCGCATGCCAGGCCGAGCGATCGGGCTGAAATGGTTCGGCATCGACAAGCAGACCCGCACCTTGCAGGTGAAGCTGACGCCGCCTTCGCTGATCCGGCCGAACTCGACGCTGAAGGTCCCGGTCAAGCTCGACGGGCTCAATCCGGGCGAGGACGCCAAGATCGTCATCGCCGCCGTCGATGTCGGCATCCTCAATCTCACCAATTACAAGCCGCCGGCGCCGGACGATTATTATCTCGGCCAGCGCCGCCTCAGCGCCGAGATCCGCGATCTCTACGGCCAGCTGATCGACGGCATGTCCGGCACGCGCGGCCAGATCAAGTCCGGCGGTGATGCCGGTGCAGGTGAGCTCCAGGGCTCGCCACCCACGCAGAAGCCGCTCGCGCTCTATTCCGGCATCGTCACCGTCGCTGCCGACGGCACCGCGGACGTGAGCTTCGACATTCCGGAGTTCGCCGGTACCGCGCGTGTGATGGCGGTGGCGTGGACCGCGACCAAGCTCGGTCGCGCCAACACCGACGTCGTGATCCGCGATCCCGTCGTGCTGACGACGACGCTGCCGCGCTTCCTGCTCAATGGCGACCACGGCACCGTCAATCTCGAGATCGACAATGTCGAGGGCCATGCCGGCGACTACGTCATCAATGTGAAGGCGGGCGGCCCGGTGAAGATGACCGGCAATCCCGCAACCACGGTGAAGCTCGCCGCCAAGCAGCGCAATTCGTTCTCGCTCGCGCTCGATGCGACCGCGGCGGGGCAGGCGACGCTCGACGTCGACATCAGGGGACCGAACGGCCTGGCGCTGGCGCGTCACTATGCGTTCGACGTCAAGGCGGCGACGCAGGTGCTGGCGCGGCGCTCGATCCGGACGCTGGCGAAGGGCGAGAGCCTGACGCTGACTTCGGACATGTTCTCCGACCTCGTGCCGGGCACCGGCAGCGTCTCGGTCTCGGCCAGCCTGTCGACCGCGCTCGATGCGGCGACGATCCTGAAAGCGCTCGACCGCTATCCCCATGGCTGCTCGGAGCAGATCACTAGCCGGGCCATGCCGCTGCTCTATGTCAACGAGCTCGCGGCTGGCGCGCATCTCGCCATGGACACCGAGGTCGACCAGCGCATCCGCGATGCGATCGAGCGGCTGCTGGCCCGCCAAGGCTCGAACGGCTCGTTCGGCCTGTGGTTGGCCGGCGGCGACGACGCCTGGCTGGATGCCTATGTGACGGACTTCCTGACCCGCGCCCGCGAAAAAGGCTTCGCGGTGCCGGACGTGCTGTTCAAGAACGCGCTCGACCGTATCAGAAACTCCGTCGTCAATGCCAATGAGCCGGAGAAGGACGGCGGGCGCGATCTCGCCTACGGCCTCTACGTGCTCGCCCGCAATGGCGCAGCTCCGATCGGCGATCTCCGCTATCTCGCGGACACCAAGCTTGCCAACCTCGCAACCCCAATCGCGAAATCGCAGCTTGCGGCGGCGCTGGCCCTGGTCGGCGACCGCAACCGCGCCGAGCGGGTCTATGGCGCGGCGCTCGACAGTCTTGCGCCCAAGCCTACGCTGGAATTCGGCCGCACCGACTACGGCTCGCAGCTGCGCGATGCCGCAGCATTGGTGTCGCTCGCCAGTGAAGGCAACGCGCCGAGGGCGACGCTGACGCAGGCGGTGTCGCGGGTCGAGACCGCCCGCGGGCTGACGCCCTACACCTCGACGCAGGAGAATGCGTGGCTGGTGCTGGCGGCGCGGGCGCTCGCCAAGGAGAACCTCTCGATCGAGGTCGATGGCCAGCCGGTCAAGACCGCTTTGTACCGCAGCTACAAGGCAGACACGCTGAGCGGCAAGCCGCTGAAGATCACCAACACGGGCGATGCGCCGGTGCAGGCGGTCGTCTCGGTATCGGGCTCGCCGGTGACGCCGGAGCCGGCGGCGTCCAACGGCTTCAAGATCGAGCGCAGCTACCACACGCTCGACGGCAAGCCCGCCGACATCAGCAAGGTCAAGCAGAACCAGCGCTTCGCGGTGGTGCTGAAGATCACCGAGGCCAAGCCCGAGTACGGTCACATCATGGTGTCCGACTATCTGCCGGCCGGTCTTGAGATCGACAATCCGAAACTGGTGTCGTCGGGCGACAGCGGCACGCTGGACTGGATCGAGGACGGCGAGGAGCCTGAAGACACCGAGTTCCGCGACGACCGCTTCACCGCGGCCGTCGACCGGGCCTCGGATTCCAAGTCGGTCTTCACCGTCGCCTATGTCGTGCGCGCGGTCTCGCCCGGCAAATACGTGCTGCCGCAGGCCTATGTCGAGGACATGTACAATCCCTCGCGCTATGGGCGGACTGGCACGGGCAGCGTCGAGGTGCGGGCGGCGAAGTGAGTGATGGGGCAATGAGCGAAGGCAACCAAGCATCTCGTCATTCCGGGGCGGCTCGAAGAGCCGAACTACGGCGCGCAATTGCGCGCCTGAGAATCCCGAGGTTCCGGGTCTGGTCCTTCGGACCATCCCGGAACGACGACAGGAGAGGAGGGCGCACCACCATGCGCATCCTCTCCGCAGCCGCGCTCACCTTTATCCTCGCCATCATCGCCTTCGTCACCTGGGTCTACTCCCTCGGCCCGCTGCCGCTCGACGAAGCCCGCCAGGTCTCCACCACCATCATCGATCGCAACGGCAAGCTGCTGCGTGCCTATGCCATGGCCGACGGCCGCTGGCGGTTGCCGGTCGATGCCAAGACCAACGTCGATCCGACCTACCTGAAACTGCTGTTCGCCTATGAGGACCAGCGCTTCTACGCCCATGACGGCATCGATCCACTGGCGCTGGGGCGCGCCGCGATGCAGCTGGGAACGCGCGGTCACATCGTCTCGGGCGGCTCGACCATCACGATGCAGCTCGCCCGCCTGATGGAGCCGCGGCGGCAGCGCTCGCTCTACGCAAAGCTGCGGCAGATCGTGCGTGCGATCGAGATCGAGCGCAGCATGAGCAAGGAGCAGATCCTCGATCTTTATCTGGCGCTCGCGCCCTATGGCGGCAATCTCGAAGGCATCCGCGCGGCGTCGATCGCCTATCTCGGCAAGGAGCCGAAGCGGCTGTCGCTGGCGGAGGCGGCGCTGCTGGTCGCGCTGCCGCAATCGCCGGAGACGCGCCGGCTGGATCGCTTTCCCGATGCTGCGCGCAAGGCGCGCGACCGCGTGCTCGACCGCATGGTCGAGGAGCATGTGGTCAGCGCTGACGACGCCAGGCAGGCCAAGGCGGTGCCGGTGCCGAAACTGCGCAAGCCGATGCCGATCCTGGCGCCGCATGCCTCCGACACCGCGCTGTCGACAATCAAGGACACGCCGATCATCGAGCTGACACTCGATGCGAACCTGCAGAAGGTGCTGGAGCCGCTGGCGCGCGACCGCGCCATTGCGCTGGGTCCGAACATCTCGGTCGGCATCATCGTGGTCGAAAATGAGAGCGGCGACGTGCTCGCGCGGGTCGGCTCGGCCGATTATTTCGACGAGAGCCGGGCAGGGCAGGTCGACATGACCCGCGCCGTCCGCTCGCCCGGCTCGACACTGAAGCCCTTCATCTACGGGCTCGCCTTCGAGGACGGCTTCGTCCATCCCGACAGTCTGATCGACGACCGGCCGGTCCGCTTCGGCTCCTATGCGCCGGAAAATTTCGACATGACCTTCCAGGGGACGGTGCCGGTAAGGAAAGCGCTGCAATTGTCGCTGAACGTGCCGGCCATCGTGCTGCTTGACCGCGTCGGCTCGAGCCGGCTGGCCTCGCGGCTGCGGCAGGCCGGCGGCAGCCTCATCCTGCCCAAGGACGAAGCGCCCGGCCTTGCCATGGGCCTCGGCGGCGTCGGCGTGACGCTCCAGGACCTCGCCCAGCTCTATGCCGGCTTCGCCCGGCTTGGGACCACCAAGCCGCTGCGCGAGATCGTCACCGCCAAGGACGATCGCGAGCCGCTCCGGCTGCTGGATCAGGTCGCAGCCTGGCAGGTCGGCAACGTCCTGCTCGGCACGCCGCCGCCGGAAAACGCCGCCCACAACCGCATCGCCTTCAAGACCGGCACCTCCTACGGCTATCGCGACGCCTGGTCGGTCGGCTTCGACGGCCGCATGACCATCGGCGTCTGGGTTGGCCGCCCGGACGGAGCGCCGGTTCCCGGCCTGATCGGACGCGTCGCCGCCGCGCCCATCCTGTTCGACGCCTTCGCCCGCAGCGGCAAGACGCTGGCCCCCTTGCCGAAGCCGCCCAAGGGAACCCTGGTCGCAAGCAACGCGAAGCTGCCGCTGCCCTTGAAGCGGTTCCGTCCGGTTGGCGAACTTTTGCGAAGCGGGGGCGAGCAGGCGCTGCACATCCAGTTTCCCCTGAACGGCTCGCGGATCGACGTCGATCGATCAGGTGGCCGGGAGAGCGCAGCCATGCCAGTCAAGGTCGCCGGCGGCGTGCTGCCCATGACGGTCATGGTTAACGGCACCGCGCTCGGCGAGATCGACGGCCGCCGGCAACGGCTGATCGATCCGCCCGGCCCAGGCTTTGCACGGCTCACCGTGATCGACGCCACTGGCGCCGCGGACACAGTCGTCATTCGAATTCAATGACCCTGCCTTAAGCGGTTGTGGCCATGGCGGTTTCAGCGTAAGCGGAACCAATGGCCGAGACCTACCCACGCCCCCGTTTTGGAGCCCCCCGCGAGTCGAAATCGCCCGCAAATCCGGGCAGCGGGCTCGTGCGCATGCTCGACATCGTCACCGCCAGCCACGCGCGCGCGGTCGGCTTCCTGGTGCTGTGCGCGCTGCTGCTGTTCCTGCCGGGCTTCTTCACCATTCCGCCGATCGATCGCGATGAGGCACGATTTGCCCAGGCGACCAAGCAGATGGTCGAGAGCGGCGACTACGTCGACATCCGCTTTCAGGAGGACGTCCGCTACAAGAAGCCGGTCGGCATCTACTGGTTGCAATCGGCGACCGTCGAAGCCGCTTCGATGCTCAAGCTGCCGAAGGCCGAATTGCGCATCTGGGTCTACCGGCTGCCGTCGCTGATGGGCGCGATCGGCGCCGTGCTCATGACCTATTGGGCCGCGCTCGGCTTCGTCACGCGGCGCGCCGCGGTGCTGGCGGCGCTGATGATGTGCGCGTCCGTGCTGCTCGGCGTCGAAGCGCGGCTGGCGAAGACCGATGCGATGCTGCTGCTCTGCGTCGTCGCCGCAATGGGCGCGATGGCGCGGGCCTATTTGTCCTGGCAGCGCGCCGAGGAGGAGACGCATCCGCCCTGGAGCTGGCCCGCGATCTTCTGGACCGCGCTTGCGGTGGGCATCCTGATCAAGGGCCCGCTGATCCTGATGTTCGCAGGCCTGACCATCGTCGCGCTCGCGATCCAGGACCGCGACGCCTCCTGGCTGTGGAAGCTGCGGCCGGTCTGGGGCCTGATGTGGATGCTGGTGCTGGTGCTGCCCTGGTTCGTCGCAATCTTCTGGCGCGCGGGCGAGACCTTCTTCGCCGATTCCGTCGGCGGCGACATGCTGAGCAAGATCGGGGCCCAGGAATCCCACGGCGCACCTCCCGGACTGTACCTCGCGCTGTTCTGGATCACGTTCTGGCCGGGCGCGCCGCTGGCGGCGATGGCGGCACCCGCGGTGTGGCGGGCCCGGCGCGAGCCCGGCGCGCAGTTCCTGCTGGCGTGGCTGATCCCGTCCTGGATCGTGTTCGAGGCCGTGCTGACCAAGCTGCCGCATTACGTGCTGCCGCTCTATCCGGCGATCGCGATCCTCACCGCCGGCGCGGTGGAGCGGCGCGTGCTGTCGCGCTCCTGGCTGATGCGCGGCTCGGCCTGGTGGTTTGCGATACCCGCAGCCGCCTCGATCATTGCGGTGGTCGGCGCGGTGATGCTGACGCGGCAGCCCGCCTTCGTGGCCTGGCCGTTCATCGCGGCCGCGCTGATCTTCGGCCTGTTCGCCTGGTGGCTGTTCGATACCAACCGCGCCGAGCGTTCATTGCTCAACGCCCTGGTCGCAGCCCTGATGCTGGCCGTGACGATTTACGGCATCGTGCTGCCGTCGCTGACGCCGCTCTTTCCCAGCATCGAGATCGCGCGCGCGCTTCGCAACGTCACCTGCGTCGGACCGAAGGCGGCTGCGGCCGGCTATCACGAGCCGAGCCTCGTCTTCCTGGCGGGCACCCGGACCTTGCTCACCGACGGTTCCGGTGCGGCGGACTTCCTGCGGCAGGGTAGCTGCCGCTTCGCGCTGATCGAGCAGCGCTCGGAGCGCAGCTTCGTGCAGCGCGCCGAGGCGATCGGGCTGCGCTACAAGGTCGGTGCGCGCATCGACGGCTATAATTTCTCGCAAGGGCGCGCGATCTCGATCTCGATCTTCCGCTCGGAAGGTGCCGAATAGGATGCGGGCCCCGACCGACATTGCGCCGCATGCCGGCTATCCCACGCAATTGCTCGCCGTGTCCTGGGGCGCGCTCGCGCAGCTCGTGCGGTCGCCCTCGCATTCGCGCCGCGCCGAGGCCGCCCGGAGGCTGGCGCGGCATTCGCTGTGGCTTGCCATGGCGGGTGCAGCGCTGGTGATCGTGCTGATGGTCGCGTTCGATCAGACCGAGATCCAGCTGATGCCGCCGCGCGGCACGCCGAGCCTTTGGCCGATCCGGATCCTGACCGATTTCGGCAAGGACGAGTATATCCTCTCGGTGCTGGGGGCTGCGCTGGTGGTGCTGGCGCTCGTAGCGGCCGGGCTGCGTGGGAGCCGTCGCGCGCTGCTGCTCGGCTTCGGCACGAGGCTGCAATTCATGTTCCTGTCGGTTGCCGTGTCGGCGTTCGTCGCCGAAATCTTGAAATATCTCATCGGCCGCGGACGTCCGTTCGTCGGCGGCAAGGCCAACCCGTTCAACTTCGTCCCGTTCGACGGGACGGGGGCTTATGCCAGCCTGCCGTCAGGCCACGCCGTGGCAGCGTTCGCGCTTGCGTTTGCCGTGTCGGCATTGTGGCCGCGTCTGCGCGTCTTCATGTTCACTTACGCAATCGTGATCCTGCTGACGCGCCTGGTGCTGCTGGCGCATCACCCGAGCGACGTCGTGGCCGGCGCGCTCGTCGGAACTGTCGGCGCCCTAGCCGTCCGTTACTGGTTTGCAGCCCGAAGGCTCGGCTTTGCCATCCGCGCCGACGGGACCATCGTGCCGCTTTCGGGGACGGTTTCGGACCGCCTCAAAAGGGTTGCCCGCGGGGCATCTGCCCCATAAAAGCGGCTGCCTGCCGGGACGCCGGTTCCCTGGGGCAGGTCAATTCCAACCACGAGCCTCGATTTGTCGACGTTCCAGCCTTCGGTTTCCATCGTCGTTCCCGTGCGCAACGAAGCCGACAACATCGCGCCCTTGATCGCGGAGATCACGGCGGCGCTCGATGGCCGCTGGGCCTATGAGATCATCTACGTCAACGACGGCTCGACCGATGCGACCGGCGAGCGGCTCGGCGCCATCATGAAACAGCGGAGCAATCTGCGTCAGCTTCGCCATGCAAGATCGGGCGGCCAGTCGGCGGCCGTGCGCAGCGGCGTGCGCGCGGCGCGCGGGGAGATCGTGGCGACGCTCGATGGCGACGGCCAGAACAATCCGGCGTTCCTGCCCGACCTGATCGCGGCGGTCGAGAAGGGGGCAGGGCGCGTCGGGCTCGCTGCCGGCCAGCGCGTCGGGCGCAAGGACACCGGCTTCAAGAAATTCCAGTCGCGCGTGGCCAATGGCGTTCGCAATGCCATCCTGAAGGACGGCACGCGCGACACCGGCTGCGGGCTGAAGGCGTTCCGCCGCGACGTCTTCTTGATGCTGCCTTATTTCGACGGGCTGCATCGGTTCCTCCCTGCGCTGGTCCGCCGCGAAGGCTACGACATCGCCTATGTCGACGTGATCGACCGGCCGCGCCATTCCGGCGTGTCGAACTATGGCTTCTTCGACCGGCTGTGGATCGGCATCATGGATCTCGCCGGCGTCTGGTGGCTGATCCGCCGCAAGAAGCCGACGCCAGAAGTGACCGAGGTGAACGCATGATCATTCAATACGGTCAGGCGCTGAGCAATTATTTCTACGACGTCTTCGTCGCCAAGTTCGACTTCTGGCTGGCATTCGGCCTCGTCGCGCAGCTGTTCTTCACCGCGCGGTTCCTGGTGCAATGGATCGCGAGCGAGCGCGCCGGCAACAGCGTGGTGCCGATGGCGTTCTGGTTCTGCTCGATGGGCGGCGGGCTAATGACGCTGATCTACGGCATCGTGAAGCGCGAGCCGGTCATCATCCTCGGACAAGCGATGGCGACGGTCATCTATCTTCGCAACATCATGCTGATCTGGAAGAACCGCGGGACCGCCTCGAAGACGCTGGACCGCTGATCCAAGGTGTTAGCGCGGCAGCGCCGACGCCGCGCCTGAGGCGGGGAGGGCGGCCGCCTCCGTCTCGGTTTTGCGGTAGGGCTCGCCGGCCGCATCCAGCACAGGATAGGCGACCGAGCAGATGTGCGAATGGATGCGCCTGAGGTCGCGCAGCACGTCGAGATGCAGCGAGGTCGTTTCGATGGTCTCGGAGCGGCCCTCGCGCAGGCGGTCGAGATGACGCTCGACGGCGGCAAGCTCGGTGTTCTTCAGCATGGTCTTTTCCACCAGCAGCTTGCGCGCCTCGTTGGCGTCGCCCGACATGAAGACGCCGAAGGCGATGCGCAGCGAGTCCATCGTGCGTTTGTGGAAGGCGGCGAGCTCCTCGGCCCCCTCGGCCGAGAACTGGAAACGGCGCTTGATCTTCTTGGTGGCGAGCTCGCTCAGGCTCTTGTCGATGATGTCGCCGATATGCTCGAGGTTGATGGCGAAGGAGATGATCTCCATCGCGCGCCGCCCTTCGCTCTCGTCGAGGCTGCCGCGCATCAATTTCGTCACGTAGAGCTTGATGGCCTCGTCCAGACCGTCGACGAGATTATCCATCTTGGAGACCTGGTCGACCAGCGCACGGTCGCCGGTCATCATCGCGGCCATCACCTTGCGCAGCATCACCTCGACGAAGTCGCCCATGCGCAAGGTCTCGCGAGCGGCATCGGCGAGCGCCAGTGAGGGCGTCTCCAGCGCGGTCTCGTCGAGATAGCGCGGCCGGGCCGGGTCGGCCTCCTGCACGCGATCCGGCAGTAGCCGCGTGAGCAGTCGCGACAAGGTATCGAGCAGGCCGATGAAGAGGACGGCCGTGCCGACGTTGAAGGCGATGTGGAAGGCCGCCGTCATCTTCGCGAGATCCGGCTGCCAGGCATGCATGTGCCCGGCGATGACGCTCAGGAACGGCAGCACGAGCCCAATCCCGATCATGCGGTTGACGAGATTGCCGACCGGCAGCCGATAGCTCGCGGGATCGTCGCGCCTCGCGCCTTCGAACACCGGATTGATGGCGCTGCCGAGATTGGCGCCGAGCACCAGCGCCAGCGCCGCCTCCGGCGTGATGAACTGGGAATAGGCCAGCGACATGATCAGAAGCACGCTGGCGACGCTCGAATGCACCGCCCAGGTCACGAGCGCGGCAATGACGATGCAGAGCACGGGATCGCCCGTGACGGCCGACATCACGAGGCGCATGCCGGGTGCGTTCTCCGCCGGCGCCATCGTGTCGAGCAGGATATGCAGCGACAGCAGCATCAGGCCCAGGCCAATGCAGACGCGGCCGATGTCCTTGATCCGGGAGCGCGGTCCCGAGCGGAAGGCGACGAGGCCGAGCACGAACAGCACCGGCGCGACGGCTGCGATGTTGAACGACAGCACCTGCACGATCAGCGTGGTGCCGACATTGGCTCCCAGCATGATGGCGAGGGCCGCGGCGAGACTGACGAGGCCCTCGGCCGTGAACGAAGAGGTGATCAGCGCCGTCGCCGTGCTGCTCTGGAGCAGCGCCGTGAGCGAGAGCCCGGCCGCGAAGGCGCTGGCGCGGTTGCTCAGTGCCTTGCCGAGAAGGCGCCTGAGGTCGGGGCCGAAGGCGCGCAAGATCCCGCTGTGGACCATGTGCAGGCCCCACAGCAACAGCGCAACGCCGCCCATGAGATCGAGCAGAACCAACGTTCCCATGCTCCGTGTCCGGATTGGAGTCGATTGGTGAGGCTAGCGCCAAATGCTTGAGGATCAAACCATTTGTTGGCGCGCGCGCGTCAACGTTTGCCGTGGCTGCACGTTCCCGCGGCGCGCATTGGCGCGTCCGCAGGCGCGATGCCTTGCGAGCAGGCTCACATTGCCGCTTTGAGGGCAGCGAAGCCGCGATCGAGATCGGACTTGAGGTCGTCGGTGCTCTCGAGCCCGATGTGGAGACGCAGCGTCGGGCCGCCAGGCGCCCATTTGGTCGCGGTGCGATAGGCATCGCAATCGAAGGGAATCGCAAGGCTCTCGAACCCGCCCCAGGAAAAGCCCATGCCGAACAGCTTGAGCGTGTTGAGCATGGTGTCGACGGCCTTCTGCGGCGCCGGCTTCAGCACGATGCTGAACAGGCCCGAGGCGCCGGTGAAGTCGCGCTTCCAGATCGCATGACCAGGATCCGTTTCGAGCCCGGGATGCAGCACGCGCGCGACCTCAGGCCTCGCCGCCAGCCAGCGCGCCATCTCGAGCCCGGAGCGATGATGTTGCGCCAGCCGCACCGACAGGGTGCGGAGGCCACGCAGCGCCAGGAAGACGTCGTCGGGGCCGGCGCAGACGCCGAGCAGGCGGATGCCTTCGGCGATCATCGGCCAGGCCTTGGCGCTAGCCGAGATGGTGCCGAACATGATGTCGGAATGGCCGCCGATATATTTGGTGGCGGCCTGCATGCTGATGTCGACGCCCTGTTCGAGCGAGCGGTGATAGAGCGGCGTCGCCCAGGTGTTGTCGTCGATGACGAGCGCGCCGCGCCCATGTGCAACTTCGGCGATGGCGCGGATGTCGGGCATCTCGAACGACTGCGAGCCCGGCGCCTCCACCAGAACGGCCCGGGTGTTGGGCTTGAACAGCTTGTCGATGCCGGCGCCGATCAGCGGATCGAAATAGGTGGTCTCGACGCCGTAGCGCGTGAGCATGCCGTTGCAGAAATTGCGCGTGGGCCGATAGACGTTGTCGACCACCAGGATGTGGTCGCCGGCCTTCAGCACCGAGAGCAGGGTGGTGGAGATCGCCGACAGCCCCGACGGCACGATGCCGACGCCGGCGCATTGCGGACCCTCCAGCGCCATCAGCGTCTCCTGAAACGCCTTGGTGGTCGGGGAACCGTGGCGGCCATAGGTGAACTCGCCGCGATGGGCGTGCAGGTCCTCGGCGGTCGGATAGAGCACGGTCGAGCCGTGGAAGACCGGCGGATTGACGAACCCCTTCTGCGCCTTGGTGTCGCGGCCGGAGGTGACCAGCCGGGTCTCGGCGTGCTGCTCTTGGGGGTGCGAAGAATCCATGCGTCTGCTTTCAAAAACCGCGTTTCCACCGGACGCGTCGCGCCCCTGGGCCGGCCGAAAGGCCGCGATCGTTAATAACAGAACACAGAAGAGTCCCGTCAACCCCTTGACCCGGCTCGCCAGTCGTTCTGTGATGCGCAGGTGCTATTCAGTCGCCGCATGTTGAGGGGCCTGCTGCGACCTTCGATCCATTGCCTGACCGGACTTTGCGTCACAGCCAAGAAGAGATGGCGGGCGCCAGCGGTGGGGATGAAGGTATATGGCCTCCCGAGATCGGCGAGTGTTCGGCAAGGTTTTCCAGCATGACTCTTGCAAGGTCAGACTCCTAGAAGACCTGGCCTGGCAGCGACGAACCTAACGACAACATTCCTGACCTTGAGACGACCTTGAAAGGCCCAAAGCCCATGAAACGCGTAACCCTGGCACTCTCCCTTGCTCTCGCCGCCGGCCTCACCGCCCAAGCCGCCGATGCGCAAACGCTCAAGACCGTCAAGGACCGGGGCATGCTGTCCTGCGGCGTCAGCCAGGGCCTGCCAGGCTTCTCCTCGCCCGACGACAAGGGCAACTGGACCGGCATCGACGTCGACGTCTGCCGCGCCATTGCCGGCGCGATCTTCAACGATCCGACCAAGGTGAAGTTCGTGCCGCTGTCCGCCAAGGACCGCTTCACGGCGCTGCAATCCGGCGAGATCGACGTGCTCTCGCGCAACACCACCTGGACCATCTCGCGCGACACCTCGCTCGGCGCCAATTTCACCGGCGTGACCTATTATGACGGGCAGGGCTTCATGGTGAAGAAGTCGCTCAAGGTGAATTCGGCGCTCGAGCTCAACAGCGCATCGGTCTGCGTGCAGACCGGCACCACCACCGAGCAGAATCTGGCCGACTACTTCAAGGCCAACAACATGAAGTACGAGGTGATCGCGTTCGCCACCAATGACGAAACCGTCAAGGCCTATGAAGCCGGCCGCTGCGACGTCTTCACCACCGACCAGTCGGGCCTGTACGCCAATCGCCTCAAGCTCGCCAGCCCCAACGACCATATGGTGCTGCCCGAGATCATCTCGAAGGAGCCGCTCGGCCCGATGGTGCGCCACGGCGACGACCAGTGGTTCGACATCGTGAAATGGACGCTGTATGCGATGCTCACCGCCGAAGAGCTCGGCGTGACCTCGAAGAACGTCGACGAGAAGGCGAAGCTGGAAAATCCGGAGCTGAAGCGCGTGCTCGGCAGCGACGGCAATTTCGGCGAACAGCTCGGCCTGACCAAGGATTGGGTGGTGCGGATCGTGAAGACCGTCGGCAATTACGGCGAGGTGTTCGATCGCAACGTCGGCGCCGGCTCGCCGCTCGGCATCAATCGCGGTGTCAACAATCTCTGGAACAAGGGCGGTCTTCAGTACGCGCCGCCGATCCGCTGATCACCCCTGATCGGCCCGCAGCGGCATGAGCACCGAGGCTCGAAAACCGCCGCCCCAGATCGCGCTGAAGATCCGGCGCATTCTGGGCGGCAAGGCAGGCTGGAACGGCGTTGCCGTCCAGTTTGCCTTCGCGGCGATCCTGGGCTGGATCGGCTACGAGATCGTCTCCAATGCGCGGGCCAATCTCGAGAACCAGCACATCGCCGCCGGCTTCGGTTTCCTCAGGAACAATGCCGGCTTCGACGTCAACCAGACCCTGATCTCCTATACCGGCTCGGACACGTTCCTGCGCGTGTTCGTGGTCGGGCTGTTGAATACGCTTGTGGTCTCCGTGGTGGGCATCTTCTTCGCCACGGTGATCGGCTTCATCGTCGCGCTGTGCCGGCTGTCGCCCAATTGGCTGCTGTCGCGGGTCGGCGAGATCTATGTCGAGGTCATCCGCAACCTGCCGCTGCTGTTCCAGATCCTGTTCTGGTATCTGGCGGTGCTCGCGGCCTTGCCCAATCCGCGGCAGAGCATTTCCCTGCTCGGCATCGCCTTCATCAGCAATCGCGGTCTCGTCGTTCCGAGCCCGATCGGCCAGAGCGGTCTCGAGCCATTCCTGGCGGTGCTCGCGCTCGGCATCATCGCCTCGCTGGGGCTACGCTTCTACGCCAGGCGCGCGCTGTTTCAGCGCGGGCAGGTGATCCACATCTGGCCTTACGTGCTGGCCCTGCTGTTCGGGCTTCCGCTGGCCACGATGCTGGTATTCGGTCTGCCCTTCACCTTCGAGCTGCCGCAGCTGAGGGGGTTCAACTTCGCCGGCGGCTCACGCATCATCCCGGAATTCGTGGCGCTGACGGTGGCGCTGTCGACCTATACCGCCGCCTTCATTGCCGAGATCGTGCGCGCCGGCATCCTGTCCGTTCACAAGGGGCAGATGGAGGCGGGATCCTCGCTCGGCCTCAGCCGCGGCGCCACGCTCCGTCTCATCGTCGTGCCGCAGGCCATGCGCGTCATCGTGCCGCCGCTGACCAACCAGTACCTCAATCTCACCAAGAACTCGTCGCTGGCGGTCGCGATCGGCTATCCTGACCTGGTGTCGGTGTTTGCCGGCACATCGCTGAGCCAGACCGGCCAGGCGATCGAGATCATCGCCATGACGATGGGTGTTTATCTCCTTATCTCGCTCCTCACCAGCGCGATCATGAGCGTCTACGGTTGGCGCGTCAGCCGGAGTCTCGGCGCATGAGCGATGTCATCTCATCCAGCTTCGTCCGCCAGGACCTGCTCGCCGAGCGTTCGGCGCCGGTGAAGACGACCGGATTCATCGGCCTGATGCGCACGCGTCTGTTCAACTCGCCGACCAACATCCTGCTGACGATCCTGGGCGCCTTGCTGCTCTGGTTCACCATCGTTCCCTCCGTCAAGTTCCTGATGGTCGACGCGGTCTGGAGCGGTAAGGACCGCGCCGCGTGCCTCGCCGAGAACGCCGGTTTTGCGGTCGGCGCCTGCTGGCCCTACATCCAGGCGAAGCTCCCGCAACTGATTTACGGCTTCTATCCGGAGGCCGAGCGCTGGCGGGTGAACCTGACGCTGTTGCTCGCAGCCGTCCTGCTGTTGCCGTTGCTCATTCCGCGGCTGCCGGCGAAGAGCCTGAATGCCGGCCTGTTCTTCGTCGCCTTTCCGGTGGTGGCCTTCTTCCTGCTGCACGGCGGCGGCATCAACGGCTTCGGGCTCAGCTGGACTGCCGGCCTGCTGCAATTGTTCGATGAGAGCATTGTCGGTGCCGGACAGGCGCTGCTCACCTCGAGCAAGACCTCCGCGATCGCCCCGCTGCTCTGGGCGGTCGGGAGCCTCATCGTCCTGGTCGGCACGGTGATCCATTGGCTGATCTTTCCGCTCACCTGGCTGCGCGATTATATCCAGGGGGCAGGCCAGCCGGTCTGGGCGGATTTCGCCGTCACGGCCGCGATCGTCTGCCTGATCGCCTTCGTTCTCGGCGGCGGTGTTCGCACCGGCGGGCGGGCTCTGGCGTCGAGCATCGTCACCTTCGTTGCCATCGCCATCGTCATCAAGCTGATGGATCTCGACCACGGCGGATTGCCGGTCGTGACGACGAATCTGTGGGGCGGCCTCCTGGTGACACTGGTGGTGTCCGTCACCGGCATCGTCACCTCGCTGCCGATCGGTATCGCGCTCGCGCTCGGCCGCCGCTCGACGATTCCCTTGATCCGGATCTTCTCGATCGCCTTCATCGAGTTCTGGCGCGGCGTGCCGCTGATCACCGTGCTGTTCTTCGCAACCTACATGCTGCCGCTGTTCCTGCCCGGCAATTTCACCGTCGATGGCCTGGTGCGTGCGCTGATCGGCATCGCGCTGTTCACCGGCGCCTATCAGGCCGAGAACGTCCGCGGCGGGCTCGCGGCGATCCCGCGTGGGCAGAGTGAGGCGGCCGCCGCCCTCGGGCTGTCCTGGTGGAAGACGACCTCGCTGATCGTGCTGCCGCAGGCGCTGCGGCACGTCATTCCGAACCTCGTCAACAGCTTCATCTCGCTGTTCAAGGACACCTCGCTGGTCTCGATCGTGGCGCTGTTCGATCTGCTCGGCTCGCTGCGCGCCTCGTTCGCGGATCCGAAATGGTCGACGCCGTCGACGGCGTTTACCGGCTTCGCCTTCGCCGGGATCATCTATTTCATGTTCTGCTTTGGAATGTCGCGCTATTCGTTGTTCGTCGAGCGCCGCCTCAATGCCCACCGCCGCAACTGATCGAGGCCACCATGTCCGACCCCATCGTCAAGATTTCCGGCCTGAACAAATGGTACGGCGAATTCCACGTCCTGCGCGACGTCGACCTTGCGGTGCAGAAGGGCGAGCGCATCGTGATCTGCGGCCCCTCGGGCTCGGGCAAGTCCACGCTGATCCGCTGCATCAACGCGCTGGAGGAATTCCAGGAGGGCGAGATCGTCGTCGACGGCATCGAGCTCGGGCCGAACCTCAAGCACATCGACGCGGTCCGCCGTGAAGTCGGGATGGTGTTTCAAAGCTTCAATCTGTTCCCGCATCTGACCGTGCTCGACAATTGCACGTTGGCGCCGATCTGGGTCCGCAACATCCCCAAGAAGGACGCCGAGGCGACCGCGATGAAGTTCCTGGAGCGGGTCAAGATCCCGCACCAGGCCAACAAGTTTCCGGGCCAGATGTCCGGCGGCCAGCAGCAGCGCGTCGCGATTGCCCGGGCCCTGACCATGAACCCGAAGGTGATGCTGTTCGACGAGCCGACCTCGGCGCTCGACCCCGAAATGGTCAAGGAGGTGCTCGACACCATGGTCGACCTCGCCGAGGAAGGCATGACCATGCTGGTCGTTACCCACGAGATGGGCTTTGCCCGCGAGGTCGCCAATCGCGTCGTGTTCATGGACGCCGGGCAGATCATCGAGGCCAACACCCCGAACGAGTTCTTCGCCGCCCCGCAGCACGCCCGCACGAAGCTGTTCCTGAGCCAGATTCTGCGCTGAGCCCCGTGGCCGGTGGCCTCGCCCCGCGGGCAATGTCGAAACCTACACGCGCAAGGTCGATGAGGGCTACCGCAAGTTCGGGCGCGACTATTGTGCCTCGGCCTCCGAAAGCGGGGAGGTCGCTTATAGCCGAACTGCGCAGAGCTTGTGGCGTGCGCCCTCGACCCGAGGACGCGCGTGACGATCAGACGAACGGCGGCTTGATGTTGCTGCGCTTCTCCAGCCATTCCGGCACCGGCAGGTTCTTGGCGCGCATGAAGTCCGCGTTGAACAGCTTCGAGAGATAGCGGCTGCCGGAATCGCACAGCACGGTGACGATCGTCTTGCCGGGCCCGAGCTGCTTCGCAAGCCGCATCGCGCCGACGACATTGATGCCCGTCGAGCCGCCGAGGCACAGACCTTCGTGCTGGAGCAGCTCGTAGATCGCGCTGACGGCGTCAGTGTCGGGAATGAGATAGGCATCGTCGACCTTGGCGGTCTCGACGATCGCGGTGGCGCGGTTGAGGCCGATGCCTTCGGTGATCGAGCCGCCGGGCGTCGCCTTGGGATCGCCGGTCCTGAAATATTCGTACATGCCGGCGCCGTGCGGATCGGCGCAGGCGATGCGGAGGTTCTTGTTCTTCTCCTTCAGATAGCGGCTGACGCCGGCCAGCGTGCCGCCGCTGCCGACCGAGCAGACGAAGCCGTCGACCTTGCCGCCGGTCTGCTCCCAGATCTCTGGCCCCGTGGATTCGTAATGTGCCTTGGCGTTGTCGAGGTTGTTCCACTGATCGGCGAACAGCACGCCATTGGGCTCGGTCTTGCGCAGCTCGTCGGCGAGCCGCCGGCCGACATGCTGGTAGTTGTTGGAGTTGGCGTAGGGAAGGGCCGGCACCTCGATCAACTCGGCACCGCACAGCTTCAGAAAGTCCTTCTTCTCCTGGCTCTGCGTTTCCGGGATCACGATCAGGGTGCGGTAACCGCGCGCGCTCGCAACAACGGCAAGGCCGATGCCGGTATTGCCGGCGGTCGCTTCCACCACGAGTCCGCCGGGCTTCAGCTCGCCGCGCTTCTCGGCCTCCAGAATCATCCATTTCCCGGCGCGGTCCTTCACCGACTGACCGGGATTCATGAACTCGGCCTTGCCGAGGATGGTGCAGCCGGTCAATTCCGAAGCGCGCTTGAGCTTGATGAGGGGGGTGTTGCCGATGGCTTCGACAACGTCGTTGCGAATGGTCATGTCGGGGGAAATCACTACCAAGGGGTTGATCGGCTTTGGCCCGAACCTAGTGCTTGGCAGGCCAAAGGGGAAGGCTTTTGCGCTGCGGCGAACCCGAGCGAAACGGCCCGCGGAAACAGTGATATGCTCGAGGCGAGACCGGCGATGATGCGGGCGGTCGCGGCGCGGGGATATCGGTAGGAGGAAACGGCCAAACCCCGGCCAGTGCACGAAACGATTGCGCTCCCGATGAGCGTCGTTGCGACCAATTCTTGCCACGGGCGAGACGGGTCGCCACAGCGCGCGTGGACTGCGGTTGGAAGGCCGAAGAGATATCGGCACCGGCGAGATTGACGGTGTTGTGCACTACCTAGAGGGTGCGACTGAGCTGAAGGCGCGTGGCGCGGTCGAAATGAAGAGCGAAGCCAAGGGCGTGGCCGCAATATCACATGAAATCTTGGTAAGCTTGCTTACGTTTCCTGATGTTTCGTAGTGAAAGAAGTCACTGCAAGACAGGCACTTTTAGTGTTTTCGTCAGTTCGCTCCCGGCTTGCTGGCTCGGCCATCTCGCAACTGCGGCACTGTCGCGCCGTTCCGCGCCCGGCTAGTATGGATCTCAGGTTCCGCAGAAAGCATCACCGCTGTGAACGCGTTGTCCAAGGCCTCCCGACTGTCCCGCCGCGAATCGGTTAATCCGGCAGCGTTGCGGCGGTTTGATCTGCCCGGCGGGGGGTGGATGTGACACAGCAAGTTCCAGCGATCGCCTCGCGGCGGTCCTACGGTTCTGCATTCCGGATGCGGCCCGCGGCGCGATGGATTGCGGTGCTGTGCCTCGCCGCCGCCTCGGGGGCTTGCGTGCTGACCCAGGATCTTCCCGATCCCGCGCTCGACGTTCCCACGCATTACAAATACGCCGGCAAGGGCGACGCGCCGCCGTCGCTGGATTGGTGGCGTGGTTTCCGCTCTGCGGAGCTGACGCAGCTGATGGAGGAGGCGCAGACCGTCAACCTCGACATCGCGGCAGCCGTGGCGCGCATCGTCCAGGCCGACGCCCAGGCGCGGCAGGCCGGCGCGGCGCTGCTGCCGAGCCTGTCGGGAGGCGGATCGGAAACCTATTCGCGCACCTCGGGCTCCTCGTCGTCCGGCCTTACCAATGGCGGGCGCGAGGTCGTCAATTATTCGGCCTCGCTGAGCGCGAGCTATCAGCTCGATTTCTGGGGCCAGAACCGCGATGCGCTGCAATCGGCGGAGGAGACGGCGAACGCCAACCGTTTCGATCGCGACACGGTCGCACTGACCACGCTCGCCGCCGTCGCCAACGCCTATTTCCAGGTGCTGGCCTCGCAGGATCGCATCAGGACCTCTCAGCGCAACATCGCGAGCGCGCAGCGCATCCTCGATGCGGTCAGGGAGCGCCGCAAGGCCGGCACCGGCACCGATCTCGACGTCGCCCAGCAGGAGAGCGTGCTGGCGAACCAGAAGGCCCTGGTGCCGCCGCTGCGCCAGACGCTCGACCAGAACCTCAACGCGCTCGCCGTGCTGGTCTCGCGCCCGCCGGAGAGCGTGCGCGTGCTCGGCGGCTCCCTGGACCGGATCGCGATCCCGCGCGTGACGCCCGGCCTGCCGTCGGAGCTGCTGACGCAGCGGCCGGACATCCGCCGCCAGGAGGCGCAGCTCGCCTCGGCCACCGCCAACATCGGCAATGCCCGCGCGCAGTTCTTTCCCACCATCCAGCTCACCGGCAATGGCGGCTACCAGAGCGCGGCGCTGGTCTCGCTGTTCCAGCCGCATGCCGCCTTCTTCCAGCTCGTCGGCAGCGCGACGCAGCCGATCTTCGACGGCGGCAAGATCCTCGGCAATTTCGAATATGCCAAGGCGCGGCAGGACGAGCTGCTGCAGACCTATCGCAAGACCATCGTCCAGGCCTTTGCCGACGTCGACAACGCGCTGTTCTCGATCAAGCAGACCACGATCAAGCTGCAATTGCAGCGCGACGTCGTCGCCGCCTCGCGCCGTGCCTTCGATCTCTCCGAGCAGCAATTGCGCGCCGGCACCGCCGACATCGTCACCGTGCTCAACACCCAACTGACCCTGTTCCAGGCGGAAGACGCGCTGTCGCAGGCCCAACTCGCGCGGCTTCTGGCCATCGTCAGCCTGTACCAGGCGCTCGGCGGCGGCTGGGAGCCGCGAATGGAGAAACCGGTCAATGCTCTTTAAGCCGGACACCAAGCAGGGCGCGGGAGAGGGGACGGCGAAGAGATCGCGCGGCCGCGGCTTCGTCATGACCCTGATCACGCTCGCGATCCTCGGCGGCCTCGGCTATGTCGGCTGGATCGCCATGCACCAGCAGCCGACGAACAACCGCAATCAGCGCCCCGATCTGCCGGTGCCGGTGTTGGCAGCGAGCCCGCGCATCCAGGACGTGCCGGTCTATCTCGACGGCGTCGGCGCGATCCGCGCGCTCAACACTGTGACCGTGCGCTCGCAGGTCGACGGCAAGCTGATCGCGGTCAACTTCACGGAAGGCCAGGACGTCAAGAAGGGCGACGTGCTCGGCGAGATCGATCCGGCGATCTATCAGGCGCAGTACGATCAGGCGGTCGCCAAGAAGGCGCAGGATCAGGCCCAGCTCGCCAACCAGCGCATCGACCTGACACGCTACGAGCAGCTCGCTGCCTCCAATGCCGGCTCCAAGCAGCAGGCCGACACCCAGCGCGCGCTCGTCGCGCAGACCGAGGCGCTGGTCAAGGCCGATCAGGCCGCGATCGACAACGCTGCGGCGACGCTGAGCTACACCAAGATCGTGGCGCCGATCTCGGGCCGCGCCGGCCTGCGCCAGGTCGACCAGGGCAACATCATTCACGCCTCCGACACCACCGGTCTCGTGGTGATCACGCAATTACAGCCGATCGCGGTGTGGTTCAGCCTGCCGCAGCAACAGATCATGCGGGTCAATGCGGCCGCGGCGAAGGGTCCGCTCGCGGTCGACGTGTTCGGCAATGACGGCATCACCGTGATCGATACCGGCAGGCTCGCCGGCATCGACAACCAGGTCGACCAGACCACCGGTACGCTCAGGCTCAAGGCCGAATTCCCCAATGCCAATTACCAGCTCTGGCCCGGCCAGTTCGTCAATGTCCGCCTCAAGGTCGAGACCTTGACGCGGGCGCTGGTGGTGCCGACCTCTGCGGTGCAGCGCGGCCCGATCGGCACTTTCAGCTACGTCATCGGCGAGGACAACATCGTCTCGGCCAAGCCCGTGACGGTGACCCAGCAGAACGAGCATGATGCCGTGATCGCCAGCGGCCTGTCGGCGAGCGACAGGGTCGTCACCACGGGCTTTGCCAATCTGTCCGACGGCTCCAAGGTGATCGTCGGCCGCGATGATCAAACCCCGTCGGCCGATCTCGCCCCGCGCAAACGCTCGCGCGCACCGGACGCTCAGAGGAAGGACGGCGCCAAGGAAGGCCAGAAGGACGGGCAGGGCAAGGACGGCGAGTTGCGCGCCAAGCGCAAGAGCAGCGAAGGCGACCAGAAGGGGCAGACAGGGCCGGCACCGGGGCCGGCGGCAGCGGAAAGTGGAGCCAAGCAGCCATGATCCGACAACGGCCGCTTGGAGCGGCAGGCATAATCCATGGGTGTCTCTGAACCCTTCATCCGCCGGCCGATCGCGACCTCGCTGCTCGGCGTTGCGCTTCTGATCGGCGGCCTGCTGGGCTATTTCGCGCTGCCGGTCTCGGCGCTGCCGCAGGTCGATTTCCCGACCGTGCAGGTGACGACGCAGCTGCCGGGCGCGAGTCCGGACGTGATCGCCTCGCTGATCACCGCGCCGCTGGAGCGGCAGCTCGGCCAGATCCCCTCGCTGTCGGCGATGAACTCGACGAGCTCGTTCGGCGTCAGCCAGATCTCGCTGCAGTTCGACCTCAACCGCGACATTGACGGGGCGACGCAGGACGTGCAGGCCGCGATCAATGCCGCGGCCGGCGTGTTGCCGAAGACGCTGCCTTACCCGCCGACCTACGCCAAGGTGAATCCGGCGGATGCGCCGGTGATGACGCTGGCGCTGCGCTCGGACACGATCTCGCTGCGGGCAATGAGCGACATCGCCGACACCATTTTGGCGCAACGTTTGAGCCAGGTCTCCGGCGTCGGGCGCGTTTCCGTGCTGGGCGGGCTGAAGCCGGCCGTGCGCATCCAGGCCGATCTCGCGCGCCTTGCCGCCTACGGCATCGCGATGGAAGATCTCCGCACCGCGATCGCCAATGCCAACGTCTCGGGGCCGAAGGGCTCGCTCGACGGCGCGCAGCAATCCTACATCATCGCCGCCAACGACCAGATCGCCGTCGCCGAGGCCTACAAGCCCGTCATCATCGCCTACCGCAACGGCTCGCCGGTGACCATTGCCGACGTCGCCCAGATCGTCGATGGCCTCGAGAACGACCGCACCGGCGGCTGGTACCAGGGCACGCCGGCCGTCATCATCGACATCCAGCGCCAGCCCGGCGCCAACGTCATCGACGTCGTCAGCCAGATTCGCGCCGAAATTCCCAAGGTGCAGCGCGCGATCCCGGCTGGCGTGAACCTCACCATCGTGTCCGACCGCACCGTCACCATCCGCGCCTCGGTGCGCGACGTGCAGTTCACGCTGGTCCTCGCCGTCGTGCTGGTGACCCTGGTGGTGCTGTTGTTCCTGCGTTCGTTGCGCGCGACCGTGATCGCGGGCGTGGCACTGCCGCTGTCGCTGATCACGAGCTTCGGCATCATGTATTTCGCCGAGTTCAGCCTCGACAATCTGTCGCTGATGGCGCTGACGATCGGCACCGGATTCGTCGTCGACGACGCCATCGTCATGATCGAGAACATCGTGCGCCACATGGAGAATGGCGACGGCGCGATGGAAGCCTCGCTCAAGGGCGCCAGCGAGATCGGCTTCACCGTGATCTCGCTGACGGTCTCGCTGATCGCGGTGTTCATCCCGCTCCTGTTCATGTCGGGCCTGGTCGGGCGTATGTTCCGCGAGTTCGCGCTGACCCTGACCATCGCGGTCGTGACCTCGGCGGTGGTCTCGCTGACCCTGACGCCGATGATGTGCTCGCGGCTGCTCAAGCACGCGCACGAGGAGCTGGCCGTGCCGGGATTGGCCGCGATCAGCCGCTTCATCGACCGTACGGTCCATGCCTATCACAGATCGCTATTGTGGGTCCTGGAGCGCCAGCGCGCCACGCTGGTCGTGACCTTCGCCACGCTGATCGCGACCCTGGTGCTCTATGTCGTCGCGCCCAAGGGCTTCCTGCCGCTGCAGGACACGGCCTCGATCACGGCGGTGACGGAGGCGGGGCCCGATGTGTCGTTTGCGGAGATGAAGAAGCGGCAGGCCGAGGCGGCCGACGCCATCAGGGCCGACCCTGATGTGGTTGGCGTGGTCTCGGTGATCGGTGCGGGCTCCGTCAACCCGACCACCAATGTCGGCCGGCTCGTCATGAGCTTGCGGCCGCGCGGCGAGCGCCGCGACGATGTCGGCATGGTCGTGACCCGGCTGAAGCAGAGGGTCTCCGGCATCCCCGGCATGACCGTCTATTTCCAGCCGGTGCAGGACGTGCAGATATCGACCCAGTCGAGTCGCTCGCAATACCAGTACACGCTGACCGGCACCGATGCGACGCTGGTCTCCGAATGGGCGCGCAAGCTGGTCGCGGAGATGCGGCGCGATCCGCTGTTCCGCGACGTCTCCTCTGAGGCACAGGAGGGCGGCCTGCGGGCGCAGCTCGACGTCGACCGTACGCGGGCCGGCCAGCTCGGCGTGAGCCTGCAAGGAATCACCGACACGCTGAACGATGCCTTCGCCCAGCGGCAGATCTCAACCATCTACGGTCAGGCCAACCAGTACCGCGTGGTGCTGGAGGCGCTGCCGATGTACCAGCGCGATCCCTCGATCCTGTCGAAGCTCTATCTGCCGGGCGCCGCGAGCGCCACCGCCGGGACGCCCAATGCCCAGGTGCCACTGTCGGCCGTGGCGACGCTGAAGCGGACCACGGCGCCGCTGGCGATCTCGCACCAGGCGCAATTCCCGTCGGTGTCGCTCAGCTTCAACCTCGCGCCGGGCGCGGCCCTCGGCGATGCCGTCGAAGCCGTGAAGGTGATCGAGACCCGCATCGAAATGCCGGGCAGCATCGTCGGTATCTATGCCGGCGATGCCGCCGAGTTCGCCAAGGCGCTGGCCGGCCAGCCTTGGCTGCTGCTCGCCGCCGTGATCACGATCTACATCGTGTTAGGGGTGCTCTATGAGAGCTACATCCACCCGATCACGATCCTGTCGACGCTGCCCTCGGCCGGCGTCGGCGCCATCCTGGCGCTGATGTTGTGCGGACAGGACCTCTCGGTGATCGGCCTGATCGGCATCATCCTCTTGATGGGTATCGTCAAGAAGAACGCGATCATGATGATCGACTTTGCGCTCGAGGCCGAGCGCGGGCAGGGCATGTCGCCCAATGAAGCGATCGTGCAGGCGTGTCTCTTGCGCTTCCGCCCGATCATGATGACGACGCTGGCGGCGCTGTTCGGGGCGCTGCCGCTGGCGATCGAGAGCGGCACCGGCGCCGAGCTGCGCTTCCCGCTCGGTATCTCCATCATCGGCGGCCTGCTGCTCAGCCAGCTACTGACACTTTACACGACGCCCGTGATCTATCTCGCGCTCGACCGCATCAACCGCCGTCTCGAGCGGGCGCTGCCGCCGGCCGAACCCGGCGGCCCGCCGGTCGCCGGCGCGACCGAGGGGATGCAGTGATGGCGTCGATCTCGGAGCCCTTCATCCGCCGTCCGGTCGCGACCACGCTGCTGTCGATCGGGCTGTTCCTGCTGGGTGTCGTCGCCTACGAGTTCCTGCCCGTCGCCTCGGTCCCGAACGTCGACTTCCCCTCCATCTTCGTCTCCGCCAGCCGGCCCGGCGCCGATCCGTCCGTGATGGCGGCGACGGTGGCTTCACCCTTGGAGCGGCGACTGGGGGAGATCGCCGGAATCAATCAAATCACCTCGACCTCGAGCCTCGGCACGACCAGCATCCAGCTCCAGTTCGACATCGGCCGCAACATCGACAAGGCCGCGCGCGACGTGCAGGCGGCCATCAACGCCGCGATGGTCGACCTGCCGAGCGATTTGCCGACGCTGCCGCGTTTCCGCAAGGCGAACACGGCCGGCGCACCCATCTTCGTGCTGGCGTTGACCTCCAAGACGATCTCTCCGTCGGCGATCTACGACGTCGCCGATAGCGTTTTGGCGCAACGCATTTCGCAGGTGCCGGGCGTCGGCAACGTGTCGATCTCCGGCGCCGACCAGCCTGCCGTGCGCGTGCAGCTCAACCCGGTCGCGCTGTCCAATGCTGGAATCGCGACCGACGACGTGCGCACCGCGATCATCGGCGCCAACGCGCTCGGCCCCGTCGGCATCTTCGAAGGCGAGCGCCAGAGCGAGACGCTGTCGCTGAACAAGCAGATGCGCACGGCGAAGGAGTTCCGCGACATCGTCATCAAGAGCTCGGGCGGCAATTTCGTGCGGCTGTCCGATGTCGCCGATATCGAGGATTCCGTCCGCAACGTCCGCTCGATCGCCTGGTTCAACAAGCAACCGGCGGTTCTGATCCAGATCACCAAGCAGGGCGATGCCAACGTCATCGACACCGTTGATCGGGTCAAGGCGCTGATCCCCGAGCTGAAGCAGTGGATCCCCGCCGGTGTGGAGATCTCCACCCTGGTCGATCGGACCGGCACGATCCGCGCCAGCGTGCTGGATATGCAATGGACGCTGCTGGCGACGGCCGTCCTGGTGATGGTCGTCGTGTTCGTGTTCCTGCGCCGGCTGACGCCGACCATCGCGGCCGGCATCTCGGTGCCGCTGGCACTCGCCGGGACTTGCGCCGGCATGTGGGTCGCGGGCTTCTCCATCGACAATCTGTCGCTGATGGCGCTCGCCATCTCCGTCGGCTTCGTCGTCGACGATGCCATCGTCATGATCGAGAACATGTTCCGCAATCTCGAGCACGGCATGCCCCCGTTCCGGGCGGCGCAGGAGGGCGCCAAGCAGATCGGCTTCACCGTGGTCTCGATCAGCCTGTCGCTGATCGCGGCCTTCACGCCGCTGATCTTCATGGACGGTGTCGTCGGCCGGCTCCTGCGCGAATTCTCGCTGACGCTGACCTTCGCCATCCTGGTCTCGACGCTGGTGTCGCTGACGGTCACGCCGATGATCTGCGCCCATTACATCCGGCAGACCACCTCCGGCACGGCAACGCTGTTCGACCGCATCATCGAAGGCGCGCTGTCGCGCACCATCGTGTTCTACGCCCGCAGCCTGCGCACCGTGCTGGAATTCCCGCTGCTGACGCTGCTGGTGTTCTTCGCCACCATCGCGCTCACGGTGACGCTCTACATCAAGGTCCCCAAAGGCTACTTCCCGACCGACGATTCCGGCTTCATCATCGGCGCGACGCGCGCCTCGGCCGACATCTCGTTCCAGTCGATGCTCGGCCTGCAGCAGCGGCTCGCCGAGATCGTGATGCAGGATCCGGCCGTGGCCGGCATCGGCTCGACCGTCGGCAGCGGCGGGGGCCCGGGGCCGGCGACCTCGAACCGCGGCACCATGTTCATCAGCCTGAAACCGCCGGAGGAGCGCGCGCACGTGTCGACGCAGGTCGTGATCGACCGGCTCAGGCGCGCGTTGTATCCCGTGCCCGGCATCCGCCTCTTCATGTTCGCCGCCCAGGACGTGCGCGCCGGCGGGCGGCAGAGCGATTCCGACTACCAATATACGCTCACAAGCACCGATCTCGGCCTGTTGCAGACATGGGCGCCGATCGTGGCCAAGCGCATGGAGAGCGTGGAGGGCATCACCGACATCTCGAGCGATCGCGACCCCGGCGGACTGCAGCTGACGCTCTCCATCGACCGCCAGAAGGCGTCCGCGCTCGGCGTCCGGGTTCAAGACATCGACAACGCGCTGAACAACGCTTTCGCACAGCGGCAGATCTCCATCATCTATACCCAGCGCAACCAGTACATGACCGTGCTGGAGATCGACCCGAAGTTCCAGGTCGACCCCTCCAATCTCGATCGCATCTACGTCGCCGGAGCGGCAGATGCGCAGGTGCCGCTGTCGGCCGTGGTGCGCGCGAGCCGCGGGCTCGCTGCGCTCGCCGTCTATCATTCGCAGTCGTTCCCATCGACCACGGTGTCCTTCAACCTGATGCCGGACGTGCCGCTTCAGGCGGCGACTCAGAACATCCAGCGCGCGGTCGATGAGTTGCACATGCCGGAAGGCATTCGCGGCAGCTTCGACGGCAATGCCGGCGACTTCGCCAGGACCAGCGGCCGCCAGCCGCTCCTGATCCTCGGCGCGTTGGTCGCGATGTATATCGTGCTCGGGGTGCTCTACGAGAGCCTCGCCCATCCGCTCACGATCATCTCGACGCTGCCCTCGGCCGGCTTAGGTGCGCTGCTGGCCTTGCAGCTCACCGACACCCCGCTGACGGTGATCGCCTTCGTCGGCATCATCCTCTTGATCGGCATCGTCAAGAAGAACGGCATCATGATGGTCGACTTCGCGCTCGACGCCGAGCGCCAGCGCGGCCTGTCCTCGGCCGAAGCGATCTTCGAGGCCTGCCAGGCGCGCTTCCGCCCGATCCTGATGACGACCATGGCGGCGCTGTTTGCCGGCATTCCGCTGGTGATCGCGACCGGCCCCGGCACGGAGTTGCGCCGTCCGCTCGGCATCACCATCATCGGCGGCCTGTTCGTCTCGCAGATCCTGACGCTGTACACGACGCCCGTGATCTACCTGCTGATCGACCGCATGCGGCGCCGCTCCGATCCGCATCCGCTGGCGGCACCGGCGGAATAGGTTGTTGACGCGCCGCTTCAAGCGTATAGCGGCGCCATGTCCAACCCGCCCGACACCGCCGCCGCGCCGGCTGAACCGACCCCCGAATGCCCGCACTGCCAGAAGCCGATGCCGCTCTGCATTTGCGACAGCGTCACGCCGATCGAGAACCGGCTCTCGCTCCTGATTCTCCAGCATCCGCAAGAGCAGGACAGGGCGCTCGGCACGGCGCGGCTGCTGGCGAGGCACTTCGCCGATGCCACGGTGCGGGTCGGCCTGTCCTGGCCGAGCCTGTCCAAGGCGCTGGGATGGCCGGTCGAGAATGCCTCGCACTGGGCCGTGCTCTATCTCGGCTCGGCACGCGCGGCCGATCTCGACGCCGAAGGCGAGATCGTCGCGCTCAATCGCAAGGGCGAGGTCGCGGAGAACCAGCGCGCGATCCTCGGCAAGCTCGAAGGCGTGGTGCTGCTCGACGGCACCTGGAGCCAGGCCAAGGCGCTGTGGTGGCGCAATCCCTGGATGCTGAAATGCCAGCGCGTGATCCTCAATCCGCAGAAGCCCTCGCGCTACGGACGCCTGCGCAAGGAGCCGCGCCGCGACGGTCTCTCGACCATCGAAGCGGCCGCGACGATCCTCGCCGGCCTCGAGCGACGTTCCGACATCGCCGAGACTCTGCATGCCAGTTTCGAACGGATGCTGGCGCGCTACCGCGAGGTCCAGGCCGAGATGCCGGAACTCGCACCCAAACCCGCGCCCAAGGACCGCCGGCGCGATTTCCGGCGCCGCAAGCGCGCCTGACTTCGGCCGGACATTTCGCTGTGCTGCCAGCGGACCGGTGGGGTTGCCTAAGCCATTGATCCCCTATATTGGTCCGCCCTTACGGGGCCACGTGGCGGAGTGGTTACGCAACGGTCTGCAAAACCGTGTACACCAGTTCAATTCTGGTCGTGGCCTCCATCGCAACCTTCTGATTTTCAAGCGCAAATTCCCGTCGTCGCGAGTTCCGCCGATGCGGCCCGCCGCGCCTTGGTCACCGGGTTTTCCCGGGCTTGGCGGAAAGGTGTGATTCAGGCCCTCTGGCATAGACTTCGCATCTGCGAAGCGATCCATGTCCCATCAACCGAGCGCTGGAGAGCACGTGGGCGACGTCGTTCGATTTGTTCCAAAAGCCGAGCTGGAGCGGGCCCGCCTCATTGCCGAGGCGCGCGCGATCTATAACAGCATCTTCCCGCCGGTCGCATCCGAGCGGGCACCGCAGGACGGCGAGGAACGCGTCAAGAATTGATCGCGGTTGCGCTGCGGGGCGCATCCGTTCACGGCAAAAGCCGGCCTCAGCAGGCCGCGTACCAGCCGTCGGGAAAGGGCAAGAGGGGCCAGGCGCCCTCGTTGTCATTTGCTGCTTTGGGCGTCACGTCGAAGCTCCACAAGGGGGGCACGAATTCCTCCACCGGCATGGGCGCGAAATCCTCAAAGACCATGGCGTCCCGGACAGCATCCAGCAGCAAATTGAATTCGGCTTCGCTCATCACACCCTCGCAGAACGCGGATGGCGCAATGTCGCAAAGCCGGTTTGTTTCCGGATTGACCCGATCGTTCGCATTTTAACGATGCGGCGATCGGGATCCGAATGGTAGCGATTCCTGAAAATCCCCGCGGGAACCCTACGTGCCGCCGCCTCGCGGCGAGTGTGAAAGAGATCACATACCCAGCGGTTTATTTCTCCTACCCGTTTGCACCACGCCGGCCAATGCAGGCCGGAGCGGCAGGGCAGAGCGGGAGACTGGTCATGAAGGCGAGGTTTTTGCGGTTTGCGGGCGTGAAAAGCCGGGCGCGGAGCGCCTCGACGGTCGGGCTCTTCCTGACGCTGTTTGCCTCCGCCGCCCAGGCACAGGGAACGGCGGAGCAGCGGCGGGCCTGTACCCCCGACGTCTACCGGCTCTGCGCCGGCGAGATCCCCAACGTCCGCGCCATCACCGCCTGCCTGCGCCGCAACCGCGCCAGCCTCAGCGAGGCCTGCCGATCCGTTTTCGACCAGGCGGGTGGCTGAACGGCCCCGGTTGTGGGTTTGTGCGCAGCAAGTGCACCGCGCGGGATCGCGAATCCGCCACAGTCACCCTGTGGATATGCTGTGGATTTGCTGCGGATGCCGGACGTAGATGCTTCGATCCGGCGTCGTATCTTGGTCGGCAATCGTCATATCTTCGTCAAAATGAATTCACCGGATGATTCGCCGATCTGGCAGAGCGCTGCTGCGGCCGAGAGCATTTCGTTATCCCGAATTCGGAATCCCTCACTTGCGCCGGTTCGCGGTCCTCGAACAGTTTTTGTGCAACCGTTTGCCCAAATGCCGGGCGCGCTCCATCCAAATTTTTGTACGCCCGCGGACAAGCTTTTCACCGCTCACTCCCGCACGCTTCCTCCCGATCATAGGAGCATGGCAGACGCCATGACATTGCGGAGGAGCTGGCGAGATGGAGAAATCGATTTGGCCCCAGGCGCGGCGGGGAATGGCGCGCGCATCGTTGCCGCGGCGCAAGCTCATGCTCGGCGCCGCCATCACTTTCGGTCTCGTTCTCGCCGCACCGCTGAGCGCGCAGGCCGCAGCTCCCGCCGCCTGCGCCGCGCTCCAGGAGAAATATCCGGACTGGAAGGGCAAGACGCTCGTCAACGCCATCAATCCGCACACGCCGGGCTATGAGACGATCGATCCCAAGGACCCCAGCAAGTATATCGGCTTCGATATCGATCTCGGCGAAGCGATCGGCGAGTGTCTCGGCTTCAAGCTGACCTACAAGCCCGTGGTGTTTGCAGCGCTCCTCACCACGCTCGCCGCCGGTCAGGCCGATATCGTCATCTCCGACATCTACGCCACCAAGGAGCGCGCCAAGGCGGCCGACTTCATCACCTATTCGAAAGTGTTCGATGGCGTGCTGGTCGCCAAGGGGAATCCAAAGGGCATCAACGGCATCAACATGTCGATGTGCGGCGCGGCTGCCGCCGAAAACACCGGCTATGTCGAGGTGCCCCTGATCCAGGCGCTGGCCGCGGAGTGCAAAAAGGCAGGCAAGCCGGAGCCGACCATCCAGCTCTACGACAACAACGCCAATTGCATCCAGGCGATCCTCGCCGGCCGCGCCGACACCTATGTCAACGACGTCAACACCGTCGACAGCGCCGTGAAGGCCTATCCGGACAAGCTGGAGAAGGCGATCGCTGTCACGATCCCGTACTCGGTCGGCATCGCCGTTCCCAAGGACAAGCCGAAATTCCGTGACGCCGTGCTCGCTGCCCTGATCGAGGTGCAGAAGGCTGGCACGCACATGGAGCTCCTGAAGAAGCACGGGCTCGATGTGAACAACTTCAAGGAGCCGGACATTCTGACGGCTGACTGATGTCGCTGTTCCTTCACTACCTGAGCATGCCGTATCTGCTCGAGGGCATCGAGCTCACCCTCGAGGTGACCGCCCTCGGGCTCGGCGGCGGGTTGATCCTCGGATTGATCCTCGCCGGCATGCAGCTCTCGCGCTTCTGGCCACTTGCGGCAATCGCCAGGGCCTATACCGTGATCTTCCGCGGCACGCCGCTGATCCTGCAAATGGTTTTCGCCTACGACGCGCTGCCGCATATCGGCATCAAGCTGCCGGCCGTGCTGGCGGCCGGCCTTGCGCTCGCCTGCAACGAGGCGCCATTCATTGCCGAGATGCTGCGCGCGGGCGTGCTTGGCGTCGACCGCGGTCAGCTGACTGCGGGGCAGGCGCTCGGCATGACGCCGTCAGTGCTGATGCGCAGGGTCATCGCGCCACAGGCGATCCGCACCATGATCCCGGCCTTCGGCAACGAGGCCGTCAGCGCGCTGAAGAATTCATCTCTTGCCTCGGTCGTGGCGGTGCAGGAGCTAACCTTGCGGTCGACGCAACTGGCGTCATCAACCTTCGACTTCTTTTCGATCTTCTTTGCCTCGGGGCTGCTTTATCTCCTGCTGACCGCGACCATCAGCGCGATCCAGCTCTTCGTCGAATGGCTGCTCGATCTCGACCGGACCACGCGCCGCGAGCGCAAGCTCGCCGACTATCTGCCGTGGCGCCGTGTTGAACTCGCCGCCAAGCTCGACCTTGCCGATATGGCTGCCCCCGATTCCGAACCTGCACCGGCAGAGCTGGCCGATACGCCGCCACTCGTCCTGACCCGCGAGGAGCGCGCGCGTCGCGCGGCGACGATTGCGCGCAACAATGTCGCGGTCGAGGCCAAGGACCTCAGCAAGAGCTACGGCGCGCAAAAGGTGCTCGACGGCCTCGACTTGACCGTGCGTGTGGGCGAGGTGGTGGCGTTGCTCGGTCCCAGCGGCTCCGGCAAGAGCACGCTGCTTCGCTGCATCAACCATCTCGAGAACTGGGACGCCGGCACCGTACGCGTCGGCGGCCGGCGGCTCGGCTTCGGCGAAAATGGCAAGCCATTGTCGCCGCGCGCCATCGCCAACGAGCGGGCGAGCGTCGGCGTCGGCATGGTGTTTCAGCAGTTCAACCTGTTTGCTCACCTCTCGGCGAAGGAGAACATCGCCGGGCCCCTGCGCTGGGTCCACGGCATGACCCGCATCGACGCCGACCGCCGCGCCACCGAGCTGCTCGACCGCGTCGGGCTGTCACACCGCGCCGATGCGCTGCCGCGACATCTCTCCGGCGGCCAGCAGCAGCGTGTTGCCATCGCCCGCGCGCTGGCGCCCAATCCGAGCGTGCTGCTGCTGGACGAGCCGACCTCGGCGCTGGATCCCGAGCTCGTCAATGAAGTGCTGGAGGTGATCCGCCGCCTCGCGATCGACGACGGCCTCACCATGATCATCTCGACGCACCAGATCCGCTTTGCCGATGAGGTCGCGGACCGTGTCGCTTTCCTGAGCGGCGGCACGATCATCGAGGAGGGGCCGGCGCACGAGGTGCTCTCCAATCCGCGCAATCCGCAGACGGCGCGTTTCCTCAGCGTAATGGAAGCGGACAAGGCTCCGGAGACGGTGCGATGAGCGCTCCCCCCACCATGTGCAAGATCCCCGAAGAGGTCACGTCATGAAGCATGTCACGCTGCCGGTTTCGCCGCAGACCGTCCATTGGGGCTATTTCTCCAAGACAGTCACGCCGGCCCTGACGCTGCGCTCGGGAGACCGGGCCACGATCGAGACGCTGACCCATCACGCCAACGACGATTACGAGCGCATGATTCAGGGCGATGCCGGTGCCGAAAGCGTGTTCCAGTGGACACGCGAGCACAAGGCGGTGGCGCGTCGCGGCTCGGGCCCGACGAAAGGCCCGTTCATCCGCGGCGCGGGCGAGGGGATCGGCGTGCACTTGCTCACCGGCCCCGTCGCGATCGAAGGTGCCGAGCCCGGCGACATTCTGGAGGTGCGCATCCTCGACGTCCGGCCGCGGCCGAGCTGCAGTGCCTGTCATGCCGGCCGCTGCTTCGGCTCCAATGTCGCGGCGAACTGGGGTTTTCACTATCACGACCTGATCGAGGAGCCGAAGCCGCGCGAGGTCGTCACCATCTTCGAGCTCGACACGTCCGGCGAGCCCTATGCAAAGGCCGTCTACAATTACGTCTGGACGCCGCAGACCGATCCTGACGGCATCGTGCACCCGACCATCGACTATCCCGGGGTGCGCGTGGACCATGCCACCATCAGGAAGCGCGAGAACATCCTTCCCGGCGTGAAGGTGCCGGCGCGGCTGCATTTCGGCACCATGGGCCTTGCGCCCTCGGAAGCCGATTTCGTCAGCTCGATCCCGCCGAGCTATACCGGCGGCAATATCGACGATTGGCGCATCGGCAAGGGCGCGCGGATGTTCTATCCGGTCGCGGTCCCCGGCGCCTATTTCTCGGTCGGAGATCCCCACGCCGCGCAAGGCGACAGCGAGCTCGGCGGCACCGCAATCGAGACCTCGTTGACCGGCGATTTCGAATTCATCCTGCACAAGAAGGCCGACCTTGGCGGCACCAGCCTCGAAGGCCTCGACCATCCCATGCTCGAGACCGATCATGCCTGGTCGTTCTACGGCTTCACCTATCCGAACTATCTTGCCGCGCTCGGCGCCGACGCGCAAACCGAGATCGCCAATCACTCTAGTCTCGACCGTGCGATGCGCGATGCATTCAGGAAGCTCCGCCGGTTCCTGATGACGGTGCACGGCCTCAGCGAGGACGAGGCAATCTCGCTGATGTCGGTCGGCGCCGATTTCGGCGTGACTCAGGTGGTCGATGCCAATTGGGGCGTTCACGGCACGATCAGAAAGAGCATGTTCCGATGCGACTGAATCTCTCAACTTCGTCATTCCGGGGCGACGCAACGCGTCGAACCCGGAATCCATTTCACCACCGTCTTCAGCGCGCAATGGATTCCGGGTTCGCGCTTGCGCGCGCCCCGGAATGACGAAGAGGGCTCGCCGTACTCTAATACTTTGAGGAATCTTCCAGTTCCCGGATGAACACTTGACCAACGCCCCCCCTTTGCGGCCCGTCGCAGCGACGGATGACCGCGTTCGTCTGGCACAGAGGTTGCTTCGATCGACCGCAATCTGGGTCGATCCGATGAGCTTCCGGCCGTTCACGAGCGAGTCCTACGCGCAAGACGAGCGCCCCGAAGCCTGGCGGGACGTGCTGGCGGCGGTCGGCTTGCAGCCGGCAGGCAGCCATTCCTTCTTCGATGGGCACGCTATCGCCTCGCATCGCCAGACCGCCGGTGTTGCGCTGACACGCATGGCCGCGGGCGCGCAGAGCGTCGGTCCGCTCCCGCAGGCGAATGAAGACCTTCCGATCGCGCTGATGCCGGTCGAGGACGGCATGGTGCTGAAAACCGCCGGCGGACACCGCATCGTTCCCGTCGGTCATCTCGTGCTGCTGCCGCGCAGCGGGGACTGGAGCATCGTGTTCCAGCGGGACATGCGTGCCATCGTGCTGTCAGTCACCTCCGAGGCGCTGCACGGACGCCTTTCGGGTAGGCCGCGACTCGGCGAGCCCCGCGTCGTTCCGACCAGCGGCTTTGCCGAGGTGTTCTCGCGCCTGCTGGACGCGACCGCGCGCACCCTCGACACGTTGAGCGATGCCGAATGGAATTTGCTCGCGCAGTCGCTCGTCGATCTCCTCCTGACGCTGGCGCACCAGCTGGCGGCCTCGAGCCCCGATGCCGGATCGAGCGCGACGCAGGCTGCGCTGCTGCACCGGATCTGCCAGACCATCGAGCGCCGCCTCGACGATCCCGATCTGGTGCCGGCGCGCGTCGCCCAGGCTGAGGGGATCTCTGAGCGATACCTGCAAAAGTTGTTCGAAACGGTCGGCGACAATTTCACCCACTATGTTCGCGAGCGACGTCTCCAGCGCGCCTGGGCCGATCTGTCCAATCCGACCGAGGCGCATCGCTCGATCTCGGAAATCGCCTACGCCTATGGCTTTGGTGACTCCGCACATTTCAGCCGCGCCTTCCGCCATCGCTTCGGCCTGCCGCCGCGGGAATTTCGCCAGCAGGAGGCGGAGCGAGCGACTGCACAGCCCGGCGTTGCCGGCCAGCGCGGCTGGCCGCAGGAGGCGCTGGCGCAATTGCGCGCACATCAGAGCGTGGAGGCCCGCAGCAGCATCGCTTGCGCCGGCGCCGGAGAGCCGACGACCACCGAACGCCGTCATCACCATCTCCCGGTCGAGGCCAGCCGCGTGCATTGGGGCTATTTCAGCCGCTCGCTGCCGCCGCAGATCGAGATCGCGTCGGGCGACACCATCACCATCGAGACGCTGACCCAGCACGCCTCCGACGATCCCGAGTTGATGATAACAGGCGATGCCGCCGCCGAAAGCGTATTCGGCTGGACGCGAAACAAGAAGAACGTCGACCGCCGCGGCGCAGGGCCCATGGATGCCAGCGTATTCGGCCGCGGCGCCGGCGAGGGGTTTGGCGTGCACATCTGCACGGGGCCTGTCGCGGTGAAGGACGCTCAGCCCGGCGATGTGCTGGAGGTGCGCATTCTCGACATCGTGCCGCGCGCGAGTCGCAATGCGAGCCATGCGGGCCGTGTGTTCGGCTCGTCGGTCGCAGCGTGGTGGGGCTATCACTACAACGAGTTTCTCGGCGGTCCCAAGCCGCGCGAAGCCGTCACCATCTATGAGATCTTCGAAGACGCCGAGCTGCCGCACGCCCGCGCGCTCTACTCCTATCGCTGGGAGCCGCAGACTGATCCCTTCGGCGTGGTGCACGCCACCTACGACTATCCCGGCGTTCCCGTCGCACCCGGTACGATCAAGCGCCGGCACGCGGTGCTCGACGGCATCAAAATTCCCCTGCGTCCGCATTTCGGCGTCATCGCGCTGGCGCCGCGCGAGCTCGATTTCGTCGATTCCGTGCCGCCATCCTACTTCGGCGGCAATCTCGACAATTGGCGGCTGGGGAAGGGGGCAACAGTGTATCTTCCGGTCTCGGTCCCCGGCGCGCTGCTGTCGGTCGGCGATCCCCATGCCGCGCAGGGCGACGGCGAGCTCAGCGGCACCGCGATCGAATGCTCGATGACCGGCACCTTCGAGGTGATCCTGCACAAGAAGGCCGATCTTGCCGGCCGTCCCTTCGCCGATCTGTCTTATCCCCTGATCGAGACTGAGAGCGACTGGGTGCTGACCGGCTTCAGCCACCCCAACTATCTCGCGGAATTCGGCGCGCAGGGGCAGAGCGAGGTCTACGCAAAATCCTCGCTCGATCTCGCCATGAAGGACGCCTTCCGCAAGATGCGGCGCTTCCTGATGAACGTCAAAGGCCTCAGCGAGGACGAGGCGATCGCGTTGATGTCGGCGGCGGTCGATTTCGGCGTCACGCAAGTCGTCGACGGCAATTGGGGCGTGCACGCCATCCTCAGCAAGCGCCTGTTTCAGGACGCATCTTAACAAGGACATCCAAGTGAAATTCCACATGATCAGCGGCGGACCGAAGCCGGTCGCGCCCTTCAGCCACGCGGTGGAGACCGATGGCTTCGTTTTCGTGACCGGCCAGATGCCCGATACGCCGCAGACGCCGGGCGTGCTGCCCGAGGGCATCGTCGCGCAGACGAAGGCCGTGATGGAGAATTTGAAGGTGGTTCTCGCGGGCCTCGATCTCGGCCTCGAGCACGTCGTGATGACGCGGATCTATCTCACACGCTTCAAGGAAGATTATGCGGCGATGAACGAGACCTATCGGACGTACTTTCCGCCGGATCGCCTGCCGGCCCGTACCTGCGTTGGCGTCACCGGGCTTGCCTATAATGCGCTGATCGAGATCGATCTGGTGTGCCGGAGGCCGTGACGGCCCGCCTCGTTTCGTAGCGATGTGACAAGCAAAGCTCGGGCGAGATAGGCCGCGACGATGCGGACGTGTGTCTACGCACACGTGTGAGCAAGGCTCATCACCGTCATCCTGAGGTGCCGGAGCGAAGCGGAGGCCTCGAAGGGTGAACGGCCCGGCTGCATCTCGGCCGCTCATCCTTCGAGGCTCTCGATGGGGCGCATCGCGCCCCATCGCTCGCACCTCGGGATGACGGAAAGGAGTGGCGGCCGGCTGCCGAACGCTCCCCACATCTCAAATTGCAACCCGCGAGTGTAGGAAGTCTTGATCGGCCGTGATCTAGGAGTGATTGCACCGCCTTGAACGCGGGCCCGGGCCGTCGCGACTAACCGACAGAGTGCAGATGGATCAGCGGAACGTGATCGAGCTTCCCCTTCCAAAAAGCACCAAAATGGTGCTTTAGTGCTTTCCATGAGCTCATCGCCCCGAAACGCGCCGTCCGCGCTGCGTTACAGGCTTGCCCCTGACCCGGCCGCCAAGGCCGCCATCGAGGCGACATTCCAGGCCTATGACCGCATGATGGAGATCCTCGACGAGGTGGCGCGGACTCACAATGTGGGTTCCAACGTGGTCCTGCTCCACGCCCATGCCTACGAGCCGATCCGCAAACAGACCGCGCTGCCCTCGCGGCTGGTGACGCTGGGCCTGCGCGACCGCACGGAGTACCGCGCCGCCCAGGGGCGCCGCCTGCCGCTCGACGACAAGCTCGCCAAGATCAAGGGGCCCGCCACCATTTCGATTGCGACCGTGCAAGGACGCTTCAGCGTGCCCTTCGACTACGCCGGCTATGCCGAGGGCTGGGGGCAGAGCGTGCCCGCGCGTCTCATCCGCACCGACGACGGTTTCGAAGTTCACTACGGCGTGACGCCGAACAGCCTGCCAGAGGAGGAGAACGCCATGGATACCATCGCTGCCGCTCCCGACAATTTCCTGTCCCGGGTCGGACGCCTGATCGCCGGGATCGCGTACGATGCGATCGAGCAGGCGGAAGGCAAGAACAAGCTGAAGGTGGTCGGCCAAGCCATCCGCGAGATCGAGCGCGCCGAGACCGAAGCGCGCGATGCGCTCGCCGCTGCGCGGGCCGAGGAATATCGTCTCAACGCGCGCCGCAGCGAGATCGAGCGGGCGATGACCGATCTTACCGCCAAGATCGAGACCGCGGTCGCAGACGGGCGCGACGATCTCGCCCGCGCCGGCATCGCGCGGCAAATGGACCTCGAGGCGCAGTTCGAGGTGCTCTCCCGCGCCATCGACGAGAACAACGAGAAGATCGAGCGATGCGTGACATCGCTGCGCGCGGTGCTGTCGGCGCTGCAGGATGCCGAGCAGCGCCGCGCCGATCTCGAAAAGAGCGAGGCACAGGCCAGCCCCCAGGCACCGACGTCGTCGCGGAAATCCGGCGGCACCTCCGCTGCCGCGAAGGCGCTGCGGGCGGGCAGGGCGGTGGCACGGACCACCGGCGTGCCGCCGGGAATTCCTTATTCGAGCGACATCGACGAGCTGAGCACGCTCCATCGCGACAAGGAAATCGCAGCGAGGCTGGCCCGGCTGAAGTCGGGCTCCTGAGTACCGTGTCATGAGCGCTCTGCTCGAACACGTCATGGCGCCTGAGGTCAGGCCGTTCGCGATCGCGGCGGCCATGATCGTCATCGTCGGCTCGGTCGAGGTGATCTCGATGCTGGTCGGGGCCTCCTTGAGCGAGATGCTCGGCACCAACATCGATTTCGCTCATCCCAGCGACAACGGCGTGCTCAACGCCATCTCCTGGGTCAATGTCGGCGGCGTGCCGCTCTTGATCTTCCTGCTGCTGTTGCTCGGCGCCTTCTCCATCACCGGGTTCCTGATCCAGGACCTCGCGCGGATAGTTGCAGGCCCCTTGCCGGCGGCGGTCGCCTCGGTCGCGGCCGTCGCGGTCTCGGTTCCGCTGGTCCGCGCCGCCAGCCGGGCCATCGCGCGGGTCATTCCCAAGGACGAAAGCTACGTCGTCGGCTTGGGGGATCTCGTCGGCCGCATCGGGGAGGTCGTCGTCGGCCCGCTCGACCAGGGGCCGCCCGGCCGCGTCAGCGTGGCCGACGTTCACGGCAACCGCCATTTCGTCTCGGCGGTCGCGGCGCCGTCATCGGGACCTTTGCCGCAGGGAACCATGGTCCTCCTGGTCGACCGCGATGGCACCCGTTTCGTCGCGGTGAAGGCCGACGATGAACTCAAGCCGTCCAAGCCCACTCTAAGCAGTTAGCAAGTCCCACAGCGGAGAAAGCCATGTTCGACATTGCAGTCCCGGCCGTGATCGGCGTCGCGCTGATCGTCGTCCTGGGGATCGTCTTCACCATTCTCTACAAGCGCGCCACCCGCGACGAGGCCTTCGTGCGCACCGGGCTTGGCGGCAAGAAGGTCGTGCTCGACGGCGGCGCCATGATCCTGCCGATCTTCCACTCCTACGCCAGCGTCAATCTGAAGACGCTGCGGCTCACCGTCGAGCGCAAGGAGCGGGAATCCCTCATCACCAAGGACCGCCTGCGCGTCGACATCGTTGCCGAGTTCTACGTCCGCGTCCGTCCCGACGAGGAGAGCATCGCGCTCGCGAGCCAGACGCTCGGCGCATTGACCAACGACGCCGAGGCGCTGCGCAACCAGGTCGAGGCGAAATTCGTCGACGGCCTGCGCTCGGTCGCAGCGACCATGACCATCCTGGAACTCCAGGAGAAGCGCTCGGATTTCGTCAAGCATGTGCAGTCCACGGTCGAGTCCGACGTCAAGTCGAACGGTCTCGAGCTGGAATCGGTGTCGCTGACCAAGCTCGACCAGACCGACGTCAAGTTCTTCAACCCAGAGAACTTCTTCGACGCCGAAGGCCTCACGCAGCTGAAGACCATCACCGAGACCCGTCGGCGCGACCGCAATGCCATCGTGCGCGACAACGAGGTGGCGATCGCGCAGAAGGACCTCGAGGCGCGGCAGCAGACCCTGACCATCGAACGCACCAAGAAAGAGGCGGAGCTGTCGCAGGAGCGCGACATCGCAAACAAGACGGCGAGCACCCGCGCCGAGGTCGCAACCGCGACGCAGACAGCGCGCCTGACCGAGGAGAATGCCCGCATCGACACCGACAGGGCGGTTGCCGAGAAGGAGGCCGGCGCAAAGCAGGTCAAGGAAACCGCGGTGATCGAGTCGGATCTCGCGATCAACAAGCGCAAGACCGACGCCCAGCGCGAGATCCAGATCGCGACGCAGGAAAACGAGATCCAGATCGCGGCGAAGAGCAAGCAGACCTCGGAGGCCGTCGCCGAGGCCAAGGCCGCCGAAGCGCTCGCCGTCTCGGCCGAAGAAAAGGTCGTGACTGCACGCGCGGTCGAGGTCGCCGATCGCGCCCGTCTCACCCAGGTGCTCGCCGCACGGACCGAGGCCGAGCGCAAGTCGACCGAGCTGATCGTCGCGGCCGAAGCCGAGAAGAAAGCCTCGCTCGACCGTGCCGAGGCCGTCAAGACGCTGGCGACGGCGGAAGCCGAATCCAACAAGATCAAGGCGGTCGGCGTGCGCAACATCGGCGAGGCGGAAGCTGCCGTCATCACCATGAAGAACGAGGCGCAGAACAAGCTCGGCAGCAACGTGATCGATTTCGAGATCGCCAAGAAGCGGATCGAGATCATGCCGTCGGCGCTGGCCGAAATGGTGAAGCCGATCGCGAACCTCAAGGACGTCCGCATCCTGCACACCGGCGGCGCGTTCGGCGGCAACGGCGCCGGCGCAGGCAATGTCGGCTTCGGTGAAGGCCTGGCCGGCGAGCTGCTCAAGGTGCATGCGCTGCGCCCGATGATCGACGAGATCCTGCGCCAGAGCGGTTTTGCGCCGGGCGACGATCCGGTGAAAGCGCTGGTCGGCGCCGTGACGGGAAAGAGCAACGGCGCGGCCGTGCCGGCGCCGGTGCCGGAGAAAACAAGCCCCGCCGAACTATGAATGCCCGTTCGCTTGCGGCCGATGCCCGCAACGTCAGCGTCATCAACGAGACCCGCTATGCCATCAAGTTCCTCGGCTTCAACGCGCCGGATGATGGGCTGGACGAATGGGAGAACGAGCTCGACAAGGTGTTGCAGAACCAGGCCAGCAACTTATGTCGAGGTCGATGACGACGACGAAGGCTGCGTCTGGAGCATTCGCGTCGACTGGCAGAACAATCACGGGTCGGTGCTGTGGAGGAACGTCAATCTCTGCAAGTTCACCGCGCTCCGCCTGCGCTACGACCCCGGCACCAAGACCACCTCGTTCCTCGCGGAATAGTCTTTGCTCGGCAGGGGCGGAGGAGAGGCCATCCAGGCCCCTCCTGGGCGCGTTGCGGATGATGGCGAATTCGTCCTTTGCAAGCGCAAGCGGCTTTGTTATACGCAGCCGCGCGCGAACGAATGGTTCGCCCTTTTCCTCGGTAGCTCAGCGGTAGAGCATCCGACTGTTAATCGGATGGTCGCTGGTTCGAATCCAGCCCGGGGAGCCAAATTTTGCCTGGAACTCAATGGTTTGCGCTCGCATCCTCACGCGGTGCACGATCTGCTTTCCCTGATTTTTGAACATTCCAGCGCGGAATCGCGCTCAAACAGATGTGTGTCGGCGTCGTCCCGCCATTCGGACGGCGCCAAATCGACTCAATTCACGTCGAGCGTGGATTCGCCGGACATTTCGGAGCTGATTCCCATGCCAGACATCCAGGTCGACCGTTCGGATATGGCCCCCTCGATTCTGCCGGCCGGCATTCCCGAGCTCAGCGACGATGAATGCCTCGCTTGTCTCGCGCGTGCAGTCGAGGCGCCGGATTCGGCGCGACTGGACGAGGTCGCCGCCCTGATCGGCCGCTTGGCGGTCGCCATCGAATAGGGCTGGTCGAGCCCCCATCAGGAGGGCTGCGGAGCGCGATGCGCATCGCCAACGGCCATGTTGCGTTTTGACCGGGCATGCTCCAAAGATGCCGCGATTTTTCTCCGCGGCATCGTCCGCATTGCAGGGTCCGTAAATGTCCGGTTTTTCGACCGCGCGCCAAAAAATGGTCGATGGCCAGGTGCGCACCAATGACGTCACCGACCGCCGTGTTCTCGATGCCATGCTCACGGTGCCGCGCGAGGCCTTTGTTCCGGCCGGCCGGCAGGCGCTGGCTTATCTCGATCTCGACCTCGACGTGAGCGAAGGCACCGCCAAGCGGTTCCTGATCAAGCCGGCGCTGACCGGCAAGCTGCTCCAGGCCGCCGAGATCGGCGAGGGCGACAACGTGCTGGTCGTCGGCTGCGCCACCGGCTACCTCGCCGCACTGACCGCCAAGCTCGCGGGTCAGGTCACGGCGACCGAGTGCGATTCGGCTTTGGCCGCCAAGGCCAGGGACGCCTTCACCGCCCAGGGGCTAACCAATGTCGCCTGCAAGGCGGCGGCCTGTACCGAGGGGGATCCTTCTGCCGCCCCCTATGATGTGATCGTCCTCAACGGGGCGGCCGAAGTGATGCCGGAAGCTCTGCTCGGGCAGCTGAAGGAGGGGGGGCGCCTGGTGGGGGTGTCGGCCGAATCGAGGCCGCCGCGCGCCACAATTGTGACCCGTACCCACGGCGAATTCGGCCATCGGACGCTGTTCGATGCCGCCGCGCCGGTCCTTCCCGGCCTGGAGCGGGCGGCTGCCTTTGTCTTCTGACGGCCCAAAAGCCGCCCCAAATCCCGTTCTGAATCAGAAGTGTGGCCGGGATGCTGCACGTGAAGAGTTTCCACTGAGAACCACCCTCGGGTAGTTCCGTCGCGCTTGGTCGCGTCCTATGTTGCGGCGGGGCAGCGACTCCACTGTAGACGGTAACCCAGCTCGCGGGCACGAGCCGGGCGTTAGAATGAACGGAATTTCAGGGATGCATGGGGTGAAGCTCTTCACCGGAGCTGCGGTTTCGGTCCTGTTGCTGGCGCTTGCCGGGCCGACGCCTGCCTTGGCGGAGACGATGGAAGGCGCGCTGGTGCGCGCCTATCAGGACAATCCGCAACTCAACGCACAGCGCGCCCAGGTGCGTGTGACCGACGAAAACGTGCCGCAAGCTTTGTCCGGATATCGCCCGCGCGTTTCGCTGAGTGCGAGCGCCGGCTATCAATATCAGGACACGCTGACCGCGCCGGGCGCAACGCCGATCAACGGGACCACGGTCCCCCGCGCTGCCGCCCTGACCATTCAGCAGTCCCTGTACAACGGCAATATCACGGCCAACCGGGTTCGCAACGCCGAGCACCAGGTCTCGGGCGCGCGCGAGGGCCTGCGCAATCTGGAACAGAGCGTCCTGTTCCTGGCGGCGCAAACCTACATGGATTATCTGCGTGATTCGGCGACGGTCGAGGTCAACAAGAGCAACGTCCGCGTGCTCGAGCAGACGTTGAAGCAGACCCGCGACCGCTTCAATGTCGGCGAGGTCACCCGTACCGACGTGGCGCAATCGGAAGCGCAATTGGCTGCCGGCCGAACGCTGGAGCAGCAGGCCGAGGCCACGCTGACGTCGACGCGAGCAACCTACCGCCGCGTAATCGGCAACGAGCCTAGCAACCTCGCGCCCGGCTCGCCGGTGGATCGCTTGCTGCCGCCGACGCTAGCTAAGGCGGTCGAGCTCACGCTGACTGAAAATCCGACGGTGACGGCGGCGATGTTCGGCATCGATGTCGCCTACATGACCGTGAAGATCAATGAGGGCGCGCTGCTGCCGACGGTCACGTTGCAGGCGACCGCCCAGCAGGCAAACGAACAATCCTTGATTCAATACCGGGCATTCAACGCCAGTGCTGTCGCGCAAGCCACGTGGCAGCTCTATCAGGGCGGCACCGAATATTCGCTGATCCGACAATCCAAGGAGTCGCTGGCCCAGCAACGTCTCACGCTGGATCAGACTCGTGATCAGGCTCGCGCTGATACCGTATCTGCCTGGGGCCTGCTGCAATCGTCGAAAGCTCAGGTGGCGTCCGCACAAGCCCAGGTGACGGCATCCGAGATCGCGCTGAACGGTGTGCGCGAGGAGGCAAAAGCCGGCCAGCGCACCACGCTCGACGTCCTCAATGCACAGCAGGCCCTGGTCAACGCGCGCATCAATCTCGTCAACGCGCAGCACGATCGCGTTGTGAATTCCTACAGGGTGCTCAGTACCGTCGGCCGGCTGTCGCCCAAGGTGCTCGGCCTTGTGACAACGGTCTACGACCCCAGCGTTCACTACCATCAGGTCCGCGACAGCTGGGCAGGCGTTCGCACGCCTGACGGGCGCTGATTCCCGCAATCATCCGGTCGATCTCGCAACAGCCGAGGTCGACCGGTGCTTTGCTTGCAATCGTCAAATTCCCTGACATAGCCTTGCCAAGATGATGCGGGTCGATTCGCCCCCGCGTTGATGTCGTGTGCGTAACGCTTCAGTGCCGGGGGCAGGGGCACACCGCTGCACGTTGAGCCGTGATCTGGGGACAAGTCGGGCTGCGACGACGAAAATGACGGGCCTGTCGTTGCGGAACCGGCCAATCCTGCCGTGCTTGGTGTAAGACAACGCATGCGAGGGCGTTGATGATGTGGAGTCGGAGATGACGCAGCCTGCAAAGGTCACAGAACCCTCCATGGAGGAGATTCTGGCCTCGATCCGGCGCATCATTGCCGACGATGAGGCAAAGCCCCCGCCGGCCGAGGCCGCCAAGCCCGAGAAGGCTGCGGTGCCCGCCGCGCCGGCGAAGCCGCAGGCGATGAACGACATTCCGCCATCCAAGGTCGCTCCGCCCAAACCCGCCGCCGAGAAGCCTGCTGCACCGCCGCCGGCCGCAAAGCCGGCGCCGCCACCTGCGCCCGCGCCCGCGGCGGACGCATCCAACAGCCAGGACGATATCGACGCCTTGCTGGCGGGTCTCGATGCGGCCACACCTGCGCCCGAGGTCCGCGCGCCAGAGCCAGAGCCAGAGCCAGAGCCCGAACCGGACGTGCTCGAACTGACCGACGACATGGCGATGGACCCGACGCCGCCTCCGCCGCCGCCGAGCTTCCGCAAGGTCGAGCCGCGCGACGATCTCGAATTCGCCGAACCGCCGCAGTCGCGGCCCGCTCCGCCACCGTCCTACGCGCCGGTGGACTTCGACGCGCCACCGCTGCCCCCGCAGCAGCCGATCCTGGCGCAATCGACGGTTTCCGCGGTCGAATCCGCCTTCAACTCCCTGGCCCATACGGTGCTCAGCAGCAATGCGCGGACGCTGGAGGACCTGGTCAAGGAGATGCTGCGGCCGATGCTGAAGTCCTGGCTCGACGACAACCTGCCGGGCCTCGTTGAACGCATCGTGAAGGCCGAAATCGAGCGGGTCTCGCGCGGCGGCCGCTGAGGGCGGCCGAAGGGCCCTCATAACGCCCGGCCTGGATGTCATATTCGGGCCCGGACCGGGCCGGAAAGCGCTGTTGCCGCCTCGTTGTCCCCTGACCTTTTCGTTGACTTGGCCGCCTCCCGCGGCTTTCTAGCAGCCCCATGATCGAGAAAAATTACCAGCCCGCCGATATCGAAACCCGCATGTCCGTGGTGTGGGAGGACAGCCTTGCATTCAAGGCTGGCCGGCCCGACCGCCGTGATGCCGTGCCCTTCACCATCGTGATCCCGCCGCCGAACGTGACGGGCTCGCTGCACATGGGCCACGCCCTCAACAACACGCTGCAGGACATCCTGTGCCGGTTCGAGCGCATGCGCGGCCGCGACGTGCTGTGGCAGCCCGGCACCGACCACGCCGGCATCGCCACCCAGATGGTGGTCGAGCGGCAGTTGATGGAGCGCCAGCAGCCCGGGCGCCGCGAGATGGGCCGCGAGAAATTCCTGGAGCGGGTCTGGCAGTGGAAGGCCGAGAGCGGCGACACCATCATCAACCAGCTCAAGCGGCTCGGTGCATCGTGCGACTGGTCGCGCGAGCGCTTCACCATGGACGAGGGCCTGTCGAAGGCCGTCGTCAAGGTGTTCGTCGAGCTGCACCGCGAGGGCCTGATCTACAAGGACAAGCGGCTGGTGAATTGGGACACCAAGCTGCTCACTGCGATTTCGGATCTCGAGGTACAGCAGACCGAGGTCAAGGGCAGCCTCTGGTATCTGCGCTATCCGATCGAGGGCAAGACCTTCAGCCCCGAGGATCCTTCGAGCTTCATCGTCGTCGCCACCACGCGCCCCGAGACCATGCTCGGCGACACCGGCGTGGCCGTGCATCCGGAGGACGAGCGCTATCAGAAGCTGATCGGCAAGAACGTCGTCCTGCCGCTGGTCGGCCGCAAGATCCAGATCGTCGCCGACGAGTATTCCGATCCTGAGAAGGGATCGGGCGCCGTGAAGGTGACGCCGGCGCATGACTTCAACGATTTCGAGGTCGGCAATCGCCACGGCCTGCGCCGGATCAGCGTGCTCGACAGGGAAGGGTGTCTCGATCTCCTCGACAACGAGGACTATCTGCGCGACCTGCCCGAAGGCGCCGCGCAATTCGCCGAGGAGTTCCACCAGGTCGACCGCTTCGCTGCGCGCAAGCGCATCGTCGAGCGGCTGGAATCGTTCGGCTTCGTCGAGCGTATCGAGCCGCACACCCACATGGTGCCGCACGGCGACCGCTCTGGCAGCGTGATCGAGCCCTACCTGACCGACCAGTGGTATGTCGATGCCAAGACGCTGGCGAGACCTGCGATCGCGGCGGTGCGTTCGGGCGAAACGACGTTCGTGCCGAAAAATTGGGAAAAGACCTATTTCGACTGGATGGAGAACATCCAGCCCTGGTGCATCTCGCGCCAGCTCTGGTGGGGCCATCAGATCCCCGCCTGGTACGGGCCTGACGGCAAGGTGTTCGTCGCCGAGACCGAGGAGGAGGCCGTCAGCCACGCGCTCGGCTATTACGTCGAGCAGGAGGTCATCACGCCCGAGCAGGGCCGCGAGATGGCGCTCGACCGCAACAAGCGCGAAGGCTTCATCACGCGCGACGAGGACGTGCTCGACACCTGGTTCTCCTCGGCGCTGTGGCCGTTCTCGACGCTCGGCTGGCCCGACGACACGCCCGAGGTGCAGCGCTATTACCCGACCAATGCGCTGGTGACCGGCTTCGACATCATCTTCTTCTGGGTCGCCCGCATGATGATGATGGGCCTGCACTTCATGAAGGAGGTGCCGTTCTCGACCGTCTACATCCACGCCCTCGTCCGCGACGAGAAGGGCGCCAAGATGTCGAAGTCGAAGGGCAACGTCATCGACCCCCTCAACCTGATCGACGAATACGGCGCGGACGCGCTGCGCTTCACGCTGGCCGCGATGGCAGCGCAGGGGCGCGACATCAAGCTCGCCACCAGCCGCGTTGAGGGCTACCGCAATTTCGCAACCAAGCTCTGGAACGCGTGCCGGTTCGCGGAGATGAACCACTGCGCCCTGCCGGAAGGCTTCGAGCCGGCGGAGGCGAAGGAGACGCTGAACCGCTGGATCGCGCATGAGACCGCCCACACCGCGCGCGAGGTGACCGAGGCGATCGAGGCCTATCGCTTCAACGATGCCGCCGGCAGCATCTACCGCTTCGTCTGGAACGTCTATTGCGACTGGTATGTCGAGCTCGCCAAGCCCGTGCTGCTCGGTCCGGACAGCCCCGCCAAGGACGAAACCCGAGCCATGGTCGCCTGGGCGCGAGACGAGATCCTGAAGCTGCTGCATCCCTTCATGCCCTTCATTACCGAAGAGCTGTGGGAGGTCACGGCCAAGCGCGTCGGCTTGCTCGCGCTGGCGCCGTGGCCGCTGAAGCCCGCCGAGCCGACGCCGGAGCAACTCGCAATGCTCGCGGCGACCACAGGGCCGACCGATGCGCTCGTCTCGCCGACCTGGGTGCTGCCGATCTTCGATCATGCCGACTTCACCGATCCGGCTGCCGAGGCCGAGATCGGCTGGGTCATCGACCTCGTCACGCAGATCCGCTCGGTGCGTGCCGAGATGAACATCGCGCCGGCAACGCTGACGGCGCTGGTGCTCGCAGGCGCCTCCGCCGAAACGAAGGAGCGTGCGCCGCGCTGGACTGACGTCATCAAGCGCATGGCACGGCTGTCGGACATTTCCTTCGCCGACCGCGCGCCTGACGGCGCGGTCCAGCTGCTGGTGCGCGGTGAGGTCGCCGCGCTGCCGCTCAAGGGCGTGATCGACGTCGCCGCCGAGCGCACGCGGCTCGACAAGGAGATCGCCAAGGCCGACGCCGACATCAAGCGCGCGGAGTCCAAGCTGGCGAACGAAAAGTTCGTCGCCAACGCGGCCGAGGAGGTCGTCGAGGAGGAGCGCGAAAAGCGCGAGGCGGCACTGGCGCGCAAGGCCAAGCTGCTGGAGGCGCTGGAGCGGCTGAAGCAGGCGTCGTGATCTCATCGTCATTCCGGAGCGATGCGCAGCATCGAATCCGGAATCTCGAGATTCCCCGGTGCGCAATTGCGCACCTGAGGTCTGGTCCTTCGGACCATCCCGGAATGACGATCATCTCGGGAACGGCTTGCTCAGAAACTTCGAGCCCCTGAGGCCGTAGCGCCAAGGCAGCTCCACCGCCTTGGTGATGCCGATGCGGATGCCGGTTGCGACCTCGATCTCCTCCGTCCGCGCATGCAGCGCGATCGGGGGCCGGTCCAGCGGCAGGGCGTTGTGCGCAATGGTGATGCCGAGCGCCTCGGTCAGCTTGCCCGGGCCTGAGCACAGCGCATGCACGTCCTGCAGATGCCTGCGGCGGCGCATCGCAGCCAGGCCATGCGTCGGTTCCAGGGCACGGATCAGCACGGCGCTGGCCGAGCCTTCCTCCTCGCAGACGAAGTTCACGCACCAGTGGATGCCGTAGGAGCGGTAGACATAGGCAAAGCCAGGCGGGCCGAACATCACCTGGTTCCGCGGCGTCTGGCCATTGTAGGAGTGCGCGGCCGGGTCGGTATGGTGATAGGCCTCGACCTCGACGATGATGCCGCCGACGCCGTCGACCAGCATGGTGGCACCGATCAGGTCGGGTGCGACCTCGTGCACGCTGCGGCCGAAAAAGGCGCGCTTCAGAGGATTGCCGAGCCGCGGTGGTGAAGTCTTCGAGATTGGAGCCATTCGAGGAGAGAATCGCCTGAGAACAGAGCAGGATATTGCCCATATCTGCCATGTTCCCTGAAGCGGTGCGAGCCGGGTTGCGATGCCGGGCCAGACCGACTAGGTAGGACCTGAACAGACCGGACACCCCATGGTCGTTATTGTCGATACCATCTCGAACCCGCTGCGCCCGCGCCACCCCGAAAAGGTGAACCGCCCCGATTCCGCTTCGCCGCCGAAGCCGGACTGGATCCGCGTGCGCGCGCCCAACACCCGCGGCTATGCCGACACCCGCAACATCGTGCGCTCGAACGGCCTGCACACGGTGTGCGAGGAGGCGGGCTGCCCGAACATCGGCGAGTGCTGGGACAAGAAGCACGCGACCTTCATGATCATGGGTGACACCTGCACCCGGGCCTGCGCTTTCTGCAACGTCAAGACCGGCCTGCCGAATGCGCTGGACGCGGCCGAGCCGCAGAACGTTGCCGAGGCCGTGGCCAAGCTCGGCCTTGCCCACGTCGTCATCACCTCGGTCGACCGTGACGACCTCGCTGATGGCGGCGCCGAGCACTTTGCCCAGACCATCCGCGCCATCCGCGCCGCATGCCCCTCGACCACGATCGAGATCCTGACGCCCGACTTCCTGCGCAAGGAGGGCGCACTCGAAATCGTCGTCGCGGCGAAGCCGGACGTGTTCAACCACAATCTCGAGACCGTGCCCTCGCGCTATCTCACGGTGCGGCCCGGTGCGCGCTATTTCCACTCGATCCGGCTGCTGCAGCGAGTCAAGGAGCTCGATCCCACCATCTTCACCAAGTCCGGCATCATGGTCGGCCTCGGCGAGGAGCGCCATGAGGTGCAGCAGGTGATGGACGATCTGCGCTCGGCCGACGTCGACTTCCTGACCATCGGGCAATATTTGCAACCGACCCGCAAGCATCACGCGGTGATGCGCTACGTGCCGCCGGACGAGTTCTCGTCCTACGAAAAGATCGCCTACACCAAGGGCTTCCTGATGGTGTCGGCAAGCCCGCTCACCCGCTCGTCGCATCATGCCGGCGAGGATTTCGCGAGACTGAAGGCTGCGCGGGCAGCTCACGCCCGCTGACGTACCATGCATCGAGTTTCGAGCAAGCACCGTGTCAACCACAGCGCGTCCGAGATGTTTGATCTGGTCGCCGATGTCGAGCGCTACCCGGAATTCGTGCCGCTGTGCAGCGCGCTGAAGGTGCGGCAGCGCATGGCGAAACCCGACGGCACCGAGGTGCTGGTCGCCGACATGACGGTGTCGTTCAAGCTGGTCAAGGAATCCTTCACCAGCCGGGTGACGCTCGACCGCGCCAATCTGAAAATCCTGGTCGAATATCTGCAAGGTCCGTTCAGGAATCTGGAAAACCGTTGGACGTTCGAGCCCAAGGGCGAGGGCGTGTGCGACGTCGGCTTCTTCCTCGCCTACGAATTCAAGAGCCGCATGCTGGCGATGCTGATGGGCTCGATGTTCGACGCCGCCTTCGCGCGGTTCTCCACCGCATTCGAGAAGCGGGCAGACGCGATCTACGGTCGGCCGAAGCTGGCGTCGACTTAGGTAACTCTCATGTCCCGGACACGCTGCAACGCCCTTAGCGTTGCTGCGCAGAGCCGGGACCCATAGCGACAGCCTCCTCACTCGATAGATGGGCCCCGGCTCTGCAGCGCACCGCTGAAGGAGCGCTGTGCTGCGTCCGGGGCACGAGCCTCCGAGGTCAATCCACCGCCTTCACCACATCAGGCGGCTGCGAGGCGTAATACGCCGCCGCCTGCTCGATCTCTTGTGGCGTCATGGCCCGCGCGATGTTGCGCATCTGCTGACTGATGTCGTTGCGGCGCTCGCCGGACGCGAAGGCCTCGAGCTGCGCCTTCATATACGCCTCGGATTGTCCTTCCAGCCACGGGCTGCCGGTCTTGTTGTCGAGGCTGCCATGGCAGGAGCCGCAGGGCGCGATCCCGCGCATCGGTGCGCCGTAGATGACGATGTTGGGCTTCGGCACTTGCGGCGTCGGATGATAGGCCGGCAGCCGCGGCAAATAGGCGTAATAGCTCGAGAGATCGGCGATTTCCTGGTCGGTCAGGTTGACCGCAAAAGGCGACATCACGGCATTGCTGCGTGCGCCCGAGCGAAAGTCGTGCAGCTCCTTGTAGATCACGGCGGCATACTGCCCGGCGAGGTTGGGGGAGTCCGCGCGGCTGATGCCGGTGGGGCCGTGGCAGATGGCGCAACGCTGTGCCAGCGTCGCGCCGCGGCCGATCGCCTCCTGGCTCGATCGTGACAGCGTGCTCGACGTCAGCACGACCTCGGACAGGCGCCTGGCCTGCTCCGGCGCCGCCATGGTCGCCGCGCGCTGTGGCAGGCCGGCGGCGCTACAGATCGCATCCCAGACATTGGCGAACTGGACCCAGGGTTGCGCGAACGGCAGCACGATGAAGCCGCCGATCGCGGTCAGGATGAGGATCGCGGCAGTGACGCCGACAGCCGTCGTAAAATGCCGGTTACGGAAGCTGAAGAGGTCGCGCGCGCTCATCACTGCGCTCCCACATAGACGGCCGGCACCGAGGTGCCTTCGTTCAGCGCCAGCGTCAGGATCGGGTAGCCGTAATTGGTGAGGGTGAGCGCGATCATCAGCCCGACCCACAGTGCGTAAGTGTTGAGCGCGACCGGCACGGTCGCCGGCTGGTGCACGGCGAGCGCAAACCGATAGGGGCCGGCGTCAGCCTGCGGTGCGCGCATGCCGCGCGCGAGAATGACCAGGAACAGAACGCCCGAGGCCAACAGGATGAAGCCACCGATCGCCGAAAGGGTGACGGAGAGCGCCTGCGGCGCGATCGCGGGATCGCCGAAGTCGAAATAGGCCATGCGGCGCGGCATGCCCAGAATGCCGACCCAGTGCCACGGGAAGGTGGTGACGATCATGCCGATGAACCACAGCCAGAGCTGGCTGCGGATCAGGCGGAGGTCGATCAGCTCGCGGCCGGTCAGATGCGGCCACAGATCATAGGCGATCGCGAAATACATGATCACGATGGCGCCGCCGAAGATCAGGTGGAAATGTCCGGTGATCCACTGCGTGTTGTGGATCGACGCATCGAGCTGGTAGCTCATGTTGATCAGGCCGCCGGCGCCGCCGAAGCCGAGCATGACGAACGAGAAGGCCAGCGCCAGCATCATCGGATTGTCCCAGGGCAGCGTCCTGATCCAGCCGAACAGGCCGCGCCCGCCGCGCAGCCGCGCTGCGATCTCGACCGAGGCGCAGATCGTGAATACGGTCAGCAGCGTCGGCAACGCAACCAGCGCCGTGAAGGCCGAATGGATGAACTTGAAGCCGGCGCCGACCTGCGGATCGGCAAAGGTGTGGTGCATGCCGATCGGCATCGCGACCACCAGGAACAGGATGAAGGAGATTCGCGCCATGGTGTCGGAGTAGACCCGCCCGCCGATCGCGCGCGGCACGATGGTGTAATAGGCGATGTAGGTCGGCATCAGCCAGAAATAGACGATGGCATGCAGCGTCCAGGAGAAGAACACGCGCGCCAAGCCGGCATCGATCGTGGTCTTCAGGCCCGCCGCGACCGGAATGATCTGGAGCAATAGCTCGAGCGCGGCGCCGACCGCGGTCCAGGCCCATAAATAGGAGCCTGCGACATTGGCGAACATGGCGAGCGGCACCGGCGCGCCGGGATGGGCCTTGCGCCAGACGCGCAAGTTGATCGACATCAGCGCGACCCACACCCACGAGCCGACCACGACCAGCACGACGCCGAGATAGTAGAAGACATTGCCGATCAGCGGCGGATAGAAGGTGTAGAGCACCGAGGCACGGCCGAGCGCGATCGGGATCACCGCCATGATGCTGCCTGCGACGATCAGCCAGAACCCTGTCCAGGCCCAGCGCACGCCGACCAGGCGCTGCTCCAGCGCGGACTCAGCTATGGCATAGCCAAAACCCATCGCGACCAGGGTCGGGAAGACGTAGCCCATCACCGTGCCGTGGGCGGTCAGCGAGCGGTAGTACAGTTCGGGGTTGGACAGCCAGGTGCCGATCGGGCTGCGGATGAACATCTGCCAGGCGCCGAGCGTGAGCGCGATGCCGAACACGGCGAAGGCGAGCCAGAAATGGGCGAGGATGAGCTTCCTATTGGCCAACACAGCTCAGCCTCCCGCCACCCTTCGCGCGATCCGCGAATTCGCTCTTGTCGATCACCTTGACCTTGCCCCACATGCCTTCGTGGCCGAAGGAGCAAAACTCCTGGCAGGGCATCAGATAGTCGCCGGTCTTCGCGAAGCGCATGAGCTGCTCGGAGATGTAGCCCGGCACCAACATGGTGTTGACGTTGGTGCCCTGGATCAGGATGCCGTGCACGACGTCGGCGCTGGTGGCACGCAGCGTGATTGGCGTGTCCGCCGGCACCAGGATGCAGGCCGGTGTGAAGGAATATTGCTGGCCGATCGCGCGCACGGTCACATTGCCGTTGGCCTCGAGCACGCTGCCGAGATTGCTTTCGACGAATTCGCCTGAGAGATGCAGCCGGGACGGATCGGTGGTCTCGACGCGCGGCTGCGGCATGGTCGCACGATGGATTCCGGCGAATGCCGCCAGCAGTGCCATCATCACGATGATGATCACGGCAATGGTCGTCCAGCGCCGCTCGACGCGGGCCGCGACTTCGGCGCTGTTATGATGCGTTTCCTCTGCGCTCATTGCAGCGGTCCGCGCGGCAGGAAGACGAACAGGTAGAAGGCAAACCACATCGCGACAACGCAGGCCGTGGCGATGCCCGCAAGCAAGATCGCCCCGGACGGGCCTTGCGCGACGACCTCGTCGACCGCCTGGTCGGCGGCGGCTGGGCTGGTCGGCGGGTCGGAATTGATCATGACGGATCTCTGGGGCTCAGTTCAGCGGTGCGGAGCGCAGCTCGTTGGCCTCGCGCGCCGACACCGGCGTGCCGCGATTGCCCCAGGCGGTGCGGATGTAAGAGACGACGGCAGCGATCTCGTTGTCGGACAAAAGCCCCGCAAACGGCGGCATGCCGTAGGGCGTCGGGTTGCCCTTGGTGCCTGGCGGATAGCCGCCATTGAGCACCATGCGGATCGGATTGACCGCCGACTGCATCTCGATCGACTGGTTGTTGGCGAGCGGCGGCCAGTGCGGCGGCTTGCCTTCGCCCTGCGCGCCGTGACAGCTCGCGCAGTGCTTGTCGTAAACGGTCTTGCCGAGGCTGATCAGCAGGCTGCTTTCGCTGGTCGGCAGCGTCGAGCTTGCCGGCGGCGGCGGCGAGGGCTCCGCAATGCTCTTGAGGTACACCGCCATTGCCCTGGTGTCCTCATCGTTCAGATATTGCAGGCTGTTGTGCACGACCTCGGCCATCGGGCCGTAGACGACGCCGCGCATGGAGACGCCGGTCTGGAGCAGGTCGGTGATGTCCTTGATGCTCCAGTCGCCGAGCCCCGCCTCGCGATTTGAGGTGAGGGACGGCGCGTACCAGTTCTGCATGGGGATCAGGCCGCCCTTGAACGCTTCCGATTGCGAGGTACCGCCGAGCGCGTTGATCGGCGAATGGCACATGCCGCAATGGCCGAGGCCCTCGACGAGGTAGGCGCCGCGATTCCATTCCGCGGATTTGGTCGGGTCCGGCTTGAACTCGCCCTCCGAGAAATACAGCGTGCGCCAGCCGAGGATCAGCTGGCGGTTGGAATAGGGGAAGCGGAGATCGTGCTCACGATTGCGCTGGCTCACGGCCGGGATTGACTTCAGATAGGCAAAGATCGCGTCAGTATCGGCGCGCGTGACCTTGGTGTAGGATGCGAACGGCATGGCCGGATACATCAAGCCGCCGTCCGGAAAGCGGCCATAGTGCATCGCCTTGTAGAAGTCTTCGGCCGTCCATTTGCCGATCCCAGTGTCGCGGTCCGGCGTGATATTGGACGAATACAAAGTGCCGAAAGGGGTCGGCATGGCGCGTCCGCCGGCGAAGGTGCGTCCCTCGGGTGCCGTGTGGCAGGCAATGCAGTCGCCGGCGCGCGCCAGATATTCGCCGCGTGCAACCAGGCTATCGCGGTCGGAGCCAGACTTCGGCTGCGCCCCTGCGGACGAGCCGGCCAAGAGCAACAGCCACAGGGCAAGGATTGGTGAACACGATCGCAATTCCGTCTCCTCAATCCGGTTCACTGCCGCAGGCGAACGGCAGCACATACGTGCCCTTCGGCGCCGGCGCGATGTTCACAGGGGCCGGGCGGCTCGCGAGCCACGCTGCCACCGCCGTCACGTCCTCCTCGGTGAGCCGGGCCGCGACCTGCTGCATGCAGTCCGGCGCTTTCGCGGTTCGCGTGCCATAGCGCCACGCACCCAATTGTGCGCTGATGTAGGCCGGGCGCAGTCCGAGCAGGCCCGGAATTCCGGGCTCCATGCCGGTCAGGGCCGGGCCGTGGCAGCTTCCGCACGCCGGAATCTGGCGTTGCGGATCGCCGCGCGTCACCAGCGACTGGCCGTGCTGCAGCACCTCCTTGCTTGCATCGCTTGCCGTGACCGGCGGCAGAGGCGGGTGCTGATCCGCAAAATAGTCAGCCATCTGCTGCAGGTACGGATCGGGCAGGAATTCCAGCAGATAGTTCATCGGCGGATATTTTCGCCGGCCATTCTTGAAGGCGAGAAGCTGGTTGTAGAGATAGCCGGCCGGCTTGCCCGCAAGCCGCGGGAAATAGACGTCGTTGGTGCCTTCGCCTTGATTGCCGTGACAGGGCGTGCAGGCTTCGACCCGCGCCGCCATCGTGTCCGGCGGCTGATTGGCGGTTTGTGCGGCCGCACCATCAAACGCGGCCAAGGTGGCAATGGCGATGGCCAGAGCAGTGGTGCGAGCGAACACTCTCGTCACCCTCCAAAAAGCAGGATCGGTTGATTCCGGATCACAACGTAGCGGTGCATTATTGCGACAATATGCTCCTGCGCAAGTTCGGGTACGCGTGACGACGTTTGGTCGCGGCCTTCGCATCTGCGGTCCCGATCAGATTCGACAAAACGTGCGTGATTTTTGAAAATTGGACATAACGCTGCGCTCTCGCGACAGTTCCTGTCCGAGTTTGCTTCGTTTCATCATCCCTCCTGACGTCAGAGGGCGCAGGGAAGACCGGGTGCCGGCCGGGCACCCACGGTCCACTGTGCGAAGGCTTGCGCTACAAGAATCTGCACAGCGGCATACAGGTGAAGCCCAACACGCGGCCTTCCCTGCGCAGTGGTTTGACGGCTTATGCCGAGCTCTCCCCGGGGAGCGATGCACTATTGCCCCCGTCGCCTCGCGGATCGCTGACATGAGCCCCCGGTCGGGCAGCACACATCACCGCAAGACTTGACGCACAGACCCCGGGCGTCAGGACGACACGGTTTTGCCGTACGCTGATAGCATCGGTCGTGTGCGCGAAGGCTTGTCGCTCACGGTTTCCCGCCCTGCGATGTCTGTCGCGCCGGTGCTGCCAGCGTCCACCACAACTCATCCCGCGTTCGTGACGATCGCGATACGCCCCTCTGACCGGGATGAGGTGGCGTGACAATGCGCAAAATCAGAACTTCTGTAAAGGCGAATATTTTCGACTGGGGCGATTGACCCGCCACTTGGGTGTTTTGCCCGACGAGGCTGGGCAAGAACGTCGTTTTTTGAGAGTTGATGTAGGATTCGTCTTATGGCGAATCGCACATTCAAGACCGGCGAGAGCCGGGAGCAACCCAGTCTTCTGCCTGCGCGGATTGAGGACTATGTCGGGCCGGACAATCCGGTGCGGGCAATCGAGAGCTTCGTTTGCGCGCTCGACCTTGCAAAGCTTGGTTTCGGCCACGCGGATCGTGGCGCGGAAGAAGTCGGGCAGCCGCCGTATGATCCTGCCGATCTGCTGAAGCTCTATCTTTACGGCTACATCAACCAGGTCAGGTCGTCGCGACGGCTAGAGCGGGAATCTGGCCGCAATCTGGAGCTGATCTGGCTGCTGAAGGGACTGAAGCCGGGTTATCGGACGATTGCCAACTTCCGCAAGGAGAACTGGAAGGCGCTGAAGGCCGCGAACCGCAGCTTCGTGCTGCTGGCTCGGGAGCTTGGGCTTGTGGGCGGCACGATCGTAGCGATTGATGGTTCCCTGTTCCACGGCGACGCCAGCAAGGCTTCCATCTTTACGCGCAAGCGGCTTGGCGAGCAGATCGCGAGGCTGGACCAGGAGATCGAGGCTTACCGCAAGTCTGTTGAAGACAATGATGCGGCAGAGGTCAAGAAGCCGGGGAAGGATCGCGCGGACGGTGATGGTCGAGGAGATGGCGGTGATATCGCTGCGAAGGTCGCGGCGCTGATGGCGAAGCGTTCACGTGCCGAGGCCGATCTGGCTCGGCTGGAAGAGAGTGGCGAGACGCAAATGTCGCTGACGGATCCGGACGCCCGGCTTCTGGTCAAGAATGGTCAGGGCATTGCAGGCTACAATGTGCAGACCGCGGTTGATGACAAGCACAAGCTCATTGTCGCGAGTGAGGTAGTCAACGACAGCAGTGATGTTCGACAGCTCTCTGCGATGGCCAAGGCGGCCAAAAAGGCTCTTGGAGCCGAGACACTGCAGGCGCTGGCCGATGAGGGCTATTACAGCAGTGTCGAACTGAAGGCCTGCGAGGACGAGGGTATCATTGCCTATGTACCGCTGCCCGAAGGTAGCGCGCGGCTCGAGAAGCAAGGCCGCTTTGCGCTCAAGGACTTCAACTATGATGGTGCAACCGACACCTACCGTTGTCCTGCGGGCCAGCCGCTGCATCCGTTCAAGAGCAGGCAAAAGAACACCAGCGGCCGCATTGAGATCCGTTACGCGGCCCGTGTAGCAATCTGCAGGAGCTGCCCGCTCAAGGTCCGCTGTCTCTCACCGACCACCACCTACCGGACCATTGGTCGCTGGGAGCATGAAGATGTTCTCGAACGCCACCGCGCACGGATGCAGGGTGCGGGCGAGCTGATGCGTCGTCGTTCGGGGATTGTCGAGCATCCGTTTGGCACGCTCAAATGCCGTGCCGGCTATCGTCATTTCCTGGTCCGCGGCTTCGACAAGGTCCGCGGCGAATGGAGCCTGATGGCGCTCTGCTACAATTTCACCCGTGCGCTCAACATCCTTGGATTTGACGGGTTTCTGGCTGCCCTCGCAAAGAGGCTTGCTGTTTGCCAATGTATCTTCGCAGCCCTCCTCCAGCACATCCTGGTTGCTCCAGAGCCTCTCTGGACCAATATCCGACCGCCGCTCCAAATCGGCCGCTTCGTTCCGGCATGAGCCCGCCAACGACCAATTCTTGCCCAGCCTCGACGGGCAACACAAGAGCTCGTAGCCTGGATCGAGCGTAGCGCAATCCGGGCTACGGGATTTTCGTTTGTGCAATCCACGGGATCATTTCGCATCGCGATGCGTTCTCAACGGATTCTGCGGGTTGGAGCCGCCATGACCATCAATTTCGATACGCTGAAAGCTTCGCTTGTCCTGTACGGCCTGAACGCGATCTACGCGATCCTGCTGCTCGCGGTCGGCTGGTATCTGTCCGGCGCGATGCAGCGCTTCGTCACGCGCGTCCTCAGCGTCACGCACCGCGTCGACCCGCTGGTAACGCTGTTCGTGGGCAGCCTTGCGCGCTATGGCGTGCTCGCGGTCGTCGGCATCGCCGTGCTGCAGCTCTTCGGCATCCAGACGGCGAGCCTCGTCGCCGTGCTGGGCGCGACCTCGCTCGCCATAGGGCTGGCGCTGCAGGGCACGCTGTCCAATCTCGCAGCCGGCGTGATGCTGCTCTTGTTCCGGCCGTTTCACATCGGCGACGATGTCGAAGTCGCCGGCAAGGCGGGCAAGGTGAGGTCGCTGTCCCTGTTCATGACCGAGCTGGTCGCGCCCGACAACACGCAGATCCTGTTGCCGAATGGACAGGTGTGGGGCGCGGCCATCATCAACCACAGCGCCTATCCCGGCACGGGCGAGGTCAAGGTCGCGTTTCCGGTCCCGGCTGGCGCCGCAAATACGCTGGCCGACCGGATACTCAAGGAATTGCGCAATGACTCCCGCATCGACGATCACGCAGCGCCTGCCGTCTCCGTTACCAAAGTCCTCGATGTCGCCAATCCCGCGGCACCGATCCTGGAATTGACGGTCAGCGCGAAGGCGAAGCCGTCTGAAGCCGACGCGGTCAAGCAGTGCGTGCTCGATCATGCGAGCGCGCTGCTTGCGGCGGCGTGAAGCGGTCCATCAGCTTAGGCGGTCTGGCAGCCCGGATGGAGCGCAGCGTAACCGGGATTTGCATCGCGCACATGGGTCCCGGATTGCGCTGCGCTCCATCCGGGCTACGTCGCCTCATCCCCGCGGCGGACGCGGCGGCCTGCGCTTCACCACATGCCGGCGCGGCGAGCGGGTGACGCGCGGCCGGAGGCGGCTTGCCGCGGCACGCTGCGGCTTGGTCGCGACTTGCGGGCCGCGGGCCAGATCCATCAGCATGCGCAGCGCCTCGACGACCGAGCGGGCGCGCACCGCGCTGCGGCCGATGGCGCCGAAGCGGTGCTCGCGGTGGATGATGCGGCCGTCGCGGGCGGCGGCGGCGAAATGCACGAGACCGACCGGCTTGCCGGGCGTGGCGCCGCCGGGTCCGGCGATGCCGGTGATGGCGACGGCGAGATCGACATCGGCGCGCTCCAGCGCACCGATTGCCATTGCGGTCGCGGTTTCCTTGCTGACGGCGCCAAAATTGGCGAGCGTGCTCGCCTCGACGCCGAGCATCGCGCGCTTTGCCTCATTTGAATAGGTGACGAAGCCGCGGTCGATGACGTCGGACGAGCCGGGAATGTCGGTCAGTGCGCCCGCAACGAGGCCGCCGGTGCAGGATTCGGCGGTTGCGATCGTCAGCTTGCGCATCCGGCACAGATCCAGCAGCGAGCGGGAGAGGGCGCGTGCGTCGCTGCCGCCCATGGCCTAGACGCCCCAGGGAAGGCGGATGGTGGCGCTCGCGGTGGCCGCGATGCCTTCCTCGCGGCCGGTGAAGCCGAGCCGCTCGCTTGTGGTCGCCTTCACCGCCACGCGCGAGATGTCGACGCCGGAGATCTCGGCAATGCGCGCCCGCATGGTGTCGCGCAAGGGACCGATCTTCGGCCGCTCGCAGATCAGCGTGACCTCGAGATTGGCGACGCGGCCGCCGCGCGCCGTGACGCGCTCGATGGCATATTTCAGGAACTGGTCGGAGGAGGCGCCCTTCCACTTCGCATCGCTCGGCGGAAAGTGCGAGCCGATGTCGCCGTCGGCGAGCGCGCCGAGAATGGCGTCGACCAGCGCATGCAGGCCGACGTCGCCATCGGAATGAGCCAGGAAGCCCTTCGTGTGCGACACGCGCACGCCGCAGATCATGACGTGGTCGCCTTCGCCGAAGGCATGGACGTCGTAGCCGGTGCCGGTCCTGATGTCGCCGAGCTGGGCGGCCAGGCGCGCTTCCTCGCGCACGAAATCCTCGGGAGTGGTGAGCTTCATGTTGGCAACATCGCCTTCAAAGGTTGCGACCGTCAATCCCGCCCATTCGGCAATCGCGGCATCGTCGGTGAAATCCGAGCGTCCATCCTTTGCCGCGCGACGATGCGCCTCGAGGATGACGTCGAAACGAAAGGATTGCGGCGTCTGTGCGATTCGCAAGGAAGCGCGGTCCGGCGTGGCCTCGACGTTGCCGCTTTCGCCGGTGACCTTGATGGTGTCGGTGACGGGAATGGTGGGGATCGCAGCACCAGTGCGGCTCGCCGCCTCGATTGCGCGCGAGATCACGCCTTCCGAGACGAAGGGACGCGCGGCGTCGTGGATCAGCACGATGTCCGGCTTGTGCTTGGCCAGCGCTTCGAGGCCGGCGAGCACCGAAGCCTGCCGGGTCGCGCCGCCATTGGTGGGCGGCTCGTGCCTGAGCCCTGCGACCGCTGCCGTGAACATGGCGCTGTCGTCGGGGTTCACCACCGGCTGCACCGCGAACACGTCGGCGTGGCGGCTGAAGGCCTCCATGGCGCGGTGGATCACGGGCACGCCGCCGATCTCGCGATATTGCTTCGGCCCGCCGGCGCCGGCGCGCAATCCGCGCCCGGCTGCGACGAGGACGACCGCGGTGCGCTGTGATTTCGCCATAGGACTCAAATACTCGGTTGCCAATGAAAGAGCAGGGGGTGATTTGCCGGCATGCCTCTAGCACGGCAGGCCCGCAAAAAAAGGGGGTTTCCCCGGATTGTGGGAAACAGCATTTTGCTGCACTGCACTTGAAAGATCTGCAGAACTGTCTAAACTGTAGGCATGACGCTTGACTGCACAAGAATTGTGCGCAAGATAGATCATGGCAGGCGCGATGAGGCCCTGCCCAGTCAACGAGACCCCCCGTGACCGGCTCGGCAGTATCAGGCTCTAAGCCGTTGAAAATAGGCGATATTGAAGTCGCCGCCCCGGTCTTCCTGGCACCGATGTCGGGTGTGACTGACTCGCCCGTCCGCCGGCTGGCCGCCGAGCTTGGGGCCGGTCTCGTCGTGTCTGAAATGACCGCCAGCGATGAACTCGCCAATGGCCACAGGATGTCCCGGTTGCGCTGCGAAGCCACCGGCATCGGTCCGCACGTGGTCCAGCTGGCCGGCTGCGAGACGCACTGGATGGCCGAAGGCGCCCGGATCGCCGAAGCGGAAGGCGCCGATATCATCGACATCAACATGGGCTGTCCCGCCCGCCACGTGACCGGCGGCCAGTCCGGCTCGGCCTTGATGCGCGACCTCGACCATGCCGTCAGCCTGATCGAGGCGACGATCGCGGCGGTGAAGGTGCCGGTGACGCTGAAGATGCGCCTCGGCTGGGACGACCGCAGCCGCAACGCGCCGGAGCTGGCGCGGCGCGCGGAGGCCGCCGGGGTCAAGCTCGTCACGGTGCACGGCCGCACCCGCTGCCAGTTCTACAAGGGCGAGGCCGATTGGGATGCGATCCGCGCCGTGCGCGAGGCCATCTCCATTCCGCTCGTCGTCAACGGCGACATCACCTCCTACGAGAAGGCGCTTGCGGCGCTCGATGCCTCCGGCGCCGATGCCGTGATGATCGGCCGCGGCGCGCAGGGCCAGCCCTGGCTGCCGGGCCAGATCGGCCGCCGCCTGAAAGGCGGGGCCGAGGAAGCCGCGCCCTCGCTCGAAAGGCAGCTGCATTATGTCCGCACGCTCTATGACGGCGTTTGTGCGCTCTATGGTCTGCGCATCGGGCTGAGGCATGCCCGCAAGCATCTGGGCTGGGCGCTTGACGTCGCAGCGCAGGCGAGCCGTGCGCCGGCCGAGAAGCTGAAATCCTGGCGGCAGAAGATTCTGGTGTCGGAGGATCCGCGCCTCGTTCACGATTCACTGCAACACGCCTTCGACGACTTCGCATGGAGCGCTGCTGCATGAGCTCAGCCGCTGAACATCGTCGGCCGCTTCAGTCCGACAGCGACGCCATCCTGGATGCCTTGCCCAACCCCGTGCTCATGATCGGGCCGGACGGCAAGATCGTCGCCGCCAACATCGCCACCGAAGCCTTCTTCGAGATCTCGACGCAATTCCTGAAGCGGCAGTCGTTGAAGGAGCTGGTGCCGTTCGGAAGCCCCTTGCTGGCGCTGATCGACCAGGTGCGCTCGTCGAACTCGCCGGTCAACGAATATAAGGTCGATCTCGGCACGCCGCGCATGGGCGGCGACCGCCAGGTCGATCTGCATGTCGCGCCGCTCACCGAGCGGCCCGGCCACATCGTGGTGATGCTGCAGGAGCGCACCATCGCCGACAAGATGGACCGGCAGCTCACCCACCGCAGCGCTGCGCGCTCGGTGATAGCGCTAGCAGCCATGCTCGCGCACGAAATCAAGAATCCGCTCTCGGGCATTCGCGGCGCCGCACAGCTGCTGGAGCAGCAGGCCTCGTCCGAGGACCGCATGCTGACGCGGCTGATCTGCGACGAGGCCGACCGCATCGTGACGCTGGTCGATCGCATGGAGGTGTTCGGCGACGAGCGTCCTGTGGTGCGCGGCCCGGTCAACATCCATTCGGTGCTCGATCACGTGAAGCGGCTGGCGCAGTCGGGCTTTGCCCGCAACATCCGCTTCATCGAGGACTACGATCCCTCGCTGCCGCCGGTGCTGGCGAACCAGGACCAGCTGATCCAGGTGTTCCTCAATCTCGTGAAGAACGCCGCCGAAGCGCTGATCGACGTGCCCGACTCGGAAATCCAGCTCACCACCGCGTTCCGCCCCGGCGTGCGCCTGTCAGTCCCTGGTCAAAAATCCCGGGTATCCCTTCCGCTCGAATTCTGCGTGAAGGACAACGGACCCGGCGTGCCCGACGATCTTCTGCCCAACCTGTTCGACCCCTTCGTGACCACCAAGCAGACCGGCTCGGGTCTCGGCCTTGCGCTGGTCGCCAAGATCGTCGGCGATCACGGGGGCATCATCGAATGCGAATCTCAGCCGCGCAAGACCACCTTCCGCGTGCTGATGCCGATGTATTCCACATCGGTGAAACACGCCGATCAAAGCAGTCGCGACGGCTCTGCCGGGAAGTCGTCGCCTGCGTCACAGGGGGCAAAATGAGGATTAACAATGCCCGCAGGTAGCATTCTCGTAGCCGATGACGATACCGCCATCCGCACCGTTCTCAATCAGGCACTGTCCCGCGCCGGTTACGAAGTGCGGCTGACCGGCAATGCCGCAACGCTGTGGCGCTGGGTCAGCCAGGGCGAGGGTGATCTCGTCATCACCGACGTGGTGATGCCCGACGAAAACGCCTTCGACCTGTTGCCGCGGATCAAGAAGATGCGGCCGAACCTGCCCGTCATCGTCATGAGCGCGCAGAACACCTTCATGACGGCGATCCGCGCCTCCGAGCGCGGGGCTTACGAATATCTGCCGAAGCCGTTCGATCTCAAGGAGCTGATCGCCATCGTCGGCCGCGCGCTCGCCGAGCCGAAGGAGCGGACCTCGACGCCGGACGAGGACGCCGAGATGGAGGCGATCCCGCTGGTCGGCCGTTCGCCGGCGATGCAGGAAATCTACCGCGTGCTGGCGCGCCTGATGCAGACCGACCTCACCGTGATGATCACGGGCGAGTCCGGCACCGGCAAGGAGCTGGTGGCACGCGCGCTGCACGATTACGGCAAGCGCCGCAACGGCCCGTTCGTCGCCGTCAACATGGCGGCGATCCCGCGCGATCTGATCGAGTCCGAGCTGTTCGGCCATGAGCGGGGCGCCTTCACCGGCGCCAACACCCGCGCCTCCGGCCGCTTCGAGCAGGCCGAAGGCGGCACGTTGTTCCTGGACGAGATCGGCGACATGCCGATGGAGGCGCAGACCCGCCTGCTGCGCGTGCTGCAGCAGGGCGAATACACCACCGTCGGCGGCCGCACCCCGATCAAGACCGACGTGCGCATCGTCGCGGCCTCCAACAAGGACCTGCGCGTGTTGATCCAGCAGGGCCTGTTCCGGGAAGACCTGTTCTTCCGCCTCAACGTCGTTCCGCTGCGGCTGCCGCCCTTGCGCGAGCGCATCGAGGACTTGCCGGATCTCGTGCGGCACTTCTTCACGCTGGCCGAGAAGGACGGATTGCCGCCGAAGAAGCTCGACACGCTGGCGCTGGAGCGGCTGAAGCAGCACCGCTGGCCCGGCAACGTGCGCGAGCTGGAAAATCTCGCCCGGCGCCTCGCCGCGCTCTATCCGCAGGACGTGATCACGGCCTCCGTCATCGACGGCGAGCTCGCACCACCCTCGGTCAGCCCGGGCGCCGCGGTCCAGCAGGGCGTCGACAATCTCGGCGGCGCCGTGGAGGCGTATCTGTCCTCGCACTTCCAGGGCTTCCCGAACGGCGTGCCGCCGCCCGGTCTCTATCACCGCATCCTCAAGGAGATCGAGGTGCCGCTGCTCACGGCCGCGCTCGCCGCCACCCGCGGCAACCAGATCCGCGCCGCGGACCTGCTCGGTCTCAACCGCAACACGCTGCGGAAGAAGATCCGGGATCTCGACATCCAGGTGTATCGGAGCGGGGGCTAGTCTCTCCAAGCGCCCGGTGGCTCAGCTCCCCCTACCAAGGCAGAGCTGAGCCTGTCCGGATCGCGCTGGCCGTTGTGGCTGACGCGGTGAGCAGAAGTCCGCGCTGGGCCCAAATGTTCCGCTCGTCCTTTCAAATTGGTCGTTCGGCCCCGACGCGGCGGCATCACATCTACCTGACCAGCCGGCCGGATGCCGGCATCACGCTGGCGATATTCACCGGGGCCGGCTGAAGGGCGAGGCCGTTGACCAGGAGGTCGGCGGCCACGATCAGCAGCAGAACGGCCGAAACCATCGTCGCGAGACAGATCCTATCCATGCGGATCAAGCCGGAATGGCGGGAATCCGTTCCCGCCTCTCCGGCATGTGCCTGTGGATTGCGCGGGTCCGCTGCGGCCGACACGCCGCGGAATTGTCGCAATTCGGCAACAATGTGGTACGAATACATCAGTATCCGCGCGTCCGCGGACCCGTTTTCAGCACCGCCATTGCCGGAATGACCAGCGCAGATACCTCGGCCGCACACTTTGACACGGCCCCAGCGGAAGAGCCCCGGCGTTGGTCGGTGCGACGCTGGCTGGCACCCTTTGCCGTGGCGCTGGCGCTGCTGTCGGCCTTCCTGACCTTCCTGGTCCTGACGGGTCTGAGCACGATCGAGCCGACGCCCGGGGTGGTCCGCACATTCTATCTGATCAATGCCGCCACGATCCTGCTGCTGGTCGGGATCATCATCCGGGAACTCTGGCAGCTGATCCTGGCGCGGCGGCGGGGCAGGGCGGCGGCGCGTCTTCACGTCCAGATCGTCAGCCTGTTCTCGATCGTCGCGGTGCTGCCGGCGGTGCTGGTCGCCGTCGTCGCCAACGTCACCATCGAGCGCGGCCTCGACCGGCTGTTCTCCGGGCCGACCAAGGAGGTGATCCAGAACTCGCTGACGATCGCGCGGGCCTACATGCAGGACCATGCGCAACTGATCCGCGGCGACATTCTCGGCATGGCCAACGACATCGCCCATGCCCGGCCGCTGTACGACCAGGATCGCCGCTCGTTTCGCGAGATGCTGACGGCGAGCGCCGCGTCCCGCAACCTGCCGGGCGCGATGATCATCGACAAGAACACCAACATTCTGGAATCCGCCGACACCGGCATGCGGCTCGCTTATTCGCCGCCGGCGCCGGACTTTCTCAGCAACGTCAACGAGAACGAGCCCGAGATCGCGGTGCTCCCCGATGCGAGCTTCGTCGCGGCGGTGATCCGCCT